>LUQC01000078.1:0-17433 GCA_001627925.1 Rhodobacteraceae bacterium REDSEA-S34_B6
TGCCCTCGCTATTGGTGATTTTACATTTAACAGACCTTTTTCAATGTTTGCTTCATGCTCGCCAACAATTTGCCAAGTTTTTTCTTCATCCGTATCTTCATCAACAACAGTAACGGTCGCTCCAAATTTTATTGATCCTGATAAAGATTGTGGGTCAATCACGTCCACAAGAGATAGGATAGCTTCGAGTTCTTTAATTCGCCCTTCAATAAAGCTCTGTTTTTCTCTTGCTGAATGATATTCTGCATTTTCAGATAAATCACCGTGTTCCCTTGCTTCCGCAATGGCTCTAATGATTGCAGGACGTTCCTCGGATTTTAAAAGTTTAAGCTCAGCCTCTAGGGCTGAATGTCCTTTGGGTGTAATGGGTATTTTTTCCATTCACATTTTCTTTCATAATCATTAGTTTTCATACATCTTACTTTACTAAACCATGTTTGCTCAATGTATAATATGTGAATTCTTCTTCAAATGGTGTAACTGGGCAAGAAATTTCATATTATTATCCAAATTAACAATAATTTCCTTATATTTTGAGATACAATGCCGCAAAAGCTATTTTTAAATATAACAACAATTGACGCCCAATAAATAAGCACCATAAATAATAGTAGAAAGATTAATCTAAAGTGGAGACCTAAAAGTGGCGGCCATGGAACGTGAAATGATGGAATGCGATGTTGATATCGTTGGAGCAGGGCCAGCGGGCCTTTCTGCCGCAATTAGGTTAAAGCATCTGGATGAAAATTTAAATGTGATTGTCCTCGAAAAGGGTTCGGAAGTAGGTGCTCATATATTATCAGGGGCAGTCCTTGATCCATCTGGTTTAGACAGACTGATGCCTGATTGGCGGGAGCGAAATGCTCCGGTAACCGTGTCAGTAAATAAAGATAATTTTTATATTCTGGGTGAAGCTGGACAAATCAGACTTCCAAATTTCCTGATGCCGCCTTTAATGAATAATCATGGTAATTATATTGTCTCGATGGGTAACGTATGTAGATGGATGGCGGAGCAAGCAGAGGCATTGGGTGTGGAAATATTTCCTGGCATGGCATGTTCAGATTTGGTTTTCGGTGAGAATGATGAACTTAAGGGTGTTGTTGCAGGAGAGTTTGGCCTGGGGCCAGACGGCAAGCCAACCGATGCTTACGAACCAGGCATGGAATTACATGGTAAATATGTGTTTTTGTCAGAAGGGGTTCGGGGCTCATTATCAAAAAAACTGATAAAAAAATATTCTTTGGACACGGATAGCGATGCTCCGAAATTTGGACTTGGAATGAAAGAAATATGGGAGGTACTTCCAGAAAACCATAATGAGGGCGAAGTCACACATACACTTGGCTGGCCACTTGGGTTTAAGAATTCTGGTGGCTCGTTTGTTTACCATTTGGACAACAACCAAGTCTACGTCGGCTACATAGTAGATTTAAATTATAAGAATCCCTATTTATTTCCTTATATGGAATTTCAAAAATTTAAGCATCATCCTAAAATTGCAAAGATGCTCAAAGGCGGAAAAAGGGTGGCTTACGGGGCGAGGGCCGTCACCAAGGGAGGTATACAATCAATCCCAAAAGTTGCCTTTCCAGGAGGTGCGCTTCTTGGATGCTCTGCAGGGTTAGTGAACCTTCCTCGAATTAAAGGTAACCACAATGCTATGCACTCGGGAATTGATGCAGCAGATGCTGCCTTCAAGGCGATCAGTGATGGTAGAGCAGGGGATATTTTGCATGAGTATGAAGAGAGTCTCAAAAAAGGCCCAATTGGTAAGGACTTAAAAAAGGTGCGAAACGTAGCGCCCTTAAACGGTCGGTTTGGTCCACTAGCCGGTTTATTGATTGGTGGTTTCGATATGTGGTTTCAATCTATTTTTCGGTTTTCAATGCTTGGAACTTTAAAGCATGGAAAAACAGATGCACAGAGTACCGAAAAAGCTAAGTATCATTCAGAAATTTCATATCCAAAGCCCGACGGTGTCCTTAGTTTTGATAGGCTCACAAATGTATCGTTCAGCATGACAAATCACGAAGAAGCTCAACCACCTCATCTTAGGCTACGTGATAATACAATTCCAATTGATGTTAATTTACCTAAATACTCTGAGCCAGCTCAACGGTATTGTCCAGCCGGCGTTTATGAAATTGTAGAAGAAGATAACGAGAATAGATTTGTGGTTAACTTTCAGAATTGTGTTCACTGTAAAACCTGCGATATCAAAGATCCCAGTGAAAATATTACTTGGGCAACTCCCCAAGGGGGGGATGGACCTAATTACCCCAATATGTAAACTACGAGCTGCTTTACTTGTAAGTACACAACTTACGATGCAAATTCACTAATTTTCAATAAAAACTGCTGTAAAATTTTTGAAGAAACAACTAGGACGCAAAAATGTTGAAATTTTTACCTCATTCTATTCTCCTACTTATCATTTTAAGTATAGCTGGCATGGTGAGCGCAGAAATTAGTTATGGAGGATATTTAGCAGGGCGCCATGCGCTTTCTGCAAAAGACTTTGATGCAGCTTCAACATATTTATCTAGAGCTATTGAAGATGACATTGAAAACCCGGAGCTACTGAATGGTCTAATTAGCGTACAAGTGTCATTAGGGGATATTGGTGCAGCAAAGATTTCCTCAGATAACTTAGATTTACTAGATGTTCAAACCCAACTATCAAACATGGTAAAGATCGCAACCCAATTACGTAAACGGGATTTCGATAATGCAAAAAAACAGATTGAAAATGAGCAAGGGATAAATCCACTATTGGACAAAATAGTAACCGGGTGGGCTTATGCTGATCAGGGCAATTTTGAAGATGCAGAAACTATTTTTGATGAGATAGGCAAAGGTTCCTCACTAGCTCAGTTTTCTCAAATGCAGAAAGCATCAATGCTGGCTGCCTATGGACGATATGAAAGTGCATTAAATACTATTGAGAACTTGGAAAAAAACTCAAACCGGATCTCTATCGATGCGCGAGCATTGAAAGTCCAACTGCTCTTAAAACTGGATAATAAAGAGGAAGCTACTGAGTACTTTTCGAAGATTTTTGGTGATGGGGTAAATTCTGACGCAGCAAATTTGCGTATGCAAGTTGAAGCTCATCCAAATGCTTATTCTATTGAAGAAAGTCTGTCACTTAAAGCCGGTATTGCATACGCCTTTTATGCAATCGCTGACATTCTTAAAGACGATGCAGATCCAAATACTGCACTTTTATATGTTCGCCTCGCCCAGCACCTCAACGAGAATAGTCAGAAGGCTATATTGTTAGCCGCTGATTTGTTGGAGCAAATGGGACAATATGATTTAGCAGTAGCAGAGTATGCAAAAATTTCTCCATCAAGCTCTTATTTTTTAAGTTCGGAGTTGGGTCGTGTTGGCGCACTTCGAGATGGAGGAAAGACTGAAGCTGCTCTTGAGGTTTTATATTATTTATCTCGAGAGTTTTCAGATATTGGCATTGTTCATAATTCTTTGGGCGACTTTCTGCGACGGGAAGAACGCTATAGCGAAGCAAAAATAGCATATGACAGAGCTGTTGATATATATAGAGAAAATAATAATGTTTCCTGGGTTGTTTTGTATGCTCGAGGTATAACCCATGAAAGATTGCAGGAATGGGATAAAGCAGAGTCGGATTTTAGGAACGCTCTCACTATTAATCCAGATCAGGCAAATGTCCTAAACTATTTAGGGTATTCTTTAATTGATAGGGGTGAAAAGCTTGATGAAGCAATGACAATGATAGAAAAAGCGGTCAGGTTACAGCCAGAAAGTGGTTACATAGTTGATAGCCTAGCATGGGGCCTTTTTAAATTAGGTCAGTATGAGACTGCAATTCCACATATGGAAAAGGCCGCTGAGTTAATGCCTGTGGACCCGATTGTTATGGATCATCTTGGTGATTTGTACTGGGCAGTGGGTAGGCAACTAGAGGCAAAATTCCAGTGGAGACGGGCATTATCCTTCGATCCTGAACTAAAGGATGCAACTAGAATAAGAGAAAAGTTACGGATTGGTCTCGACAGGGTTCTTATAAATGAAGGTTTAAAGCCAACATCTGAATTATACGCTAATGATAAATGAATTTGCTCCAGCAAAAATAAATTTATCACTGCACCTTGTAGGGCAAAAAAGTGATGGCTACCATTTGCTCGATAGTATCGTTTCTTTTGTAAATGTCGGCGATACTTTACGAATGACACCAGGAAGATCAAGTGGGTTAATTGTCGAGGGACCCTTCGCAAAAGATCTCCCTAGTTCAAGTCACAATTTAGTTTTCAAAGCGGCTGAAATATTCAGTAATGTAAGACTTCCTCAGATAATGTTAGAAAAAAATATTCCAGTGGCATCAGGTATTGGAGGTGGTTCTGCAGATGCCGCTGCAACAGTTCGGCTAATTTCTAAAGTTTATGATGAGCCAAAACCTCCGATACACGAACTAATCTCATTGGGAGCTGACGTGCCAGTTTGTATGCATAAAGGAATTGTTCGAATGATGGGTGTCGGCGAAAAAATTATAAAGTTATCTCCTGCTCCAAACGTTGGAATTCTATTAGTTAATCCTCGTAAAGCCCTTTCGACATCTGAGGTATTCAATGCTGTCAAAAAGAAAAACAACTCTGGAATTAAGTCGCATACTTTCATGGAAGATAAGCTCAATTTATGGTTTGATTGGATTAACTCAATGCGAAATGATCTCACTTCTTCTGCGATAAATCTCGTTCCCGAAATTAGATTCATTCTGGATAAACTTGTTACTTGCGATGGCGCAAAGGTCGTTAGAATGTCTGGTTCAGGGGCTACATGTTTTGCCTTGTTCGAAAATTTTGACCTATTGCAGGATGCAAAAGATAAAATTGGAAAAGATTGTCCATCTTTCTGGTGTGAAAAAGGTCAACTTATTTGACACGATCTACGACGTAATCTGCTAAATTTGTTAGTATTACCTTTATGTCATTGTCAGGAACGGCATCCAAAGAATTCTTTGCTGTTTTTGCCCATTTTAGGGCATCCAATCTCGTTCTTTCTATTGCTTCATATTTTTGCATTAATTTGAGTGCTGTATTGAAGTCTTCGGATGTCTGATCGCCTTTCTCAATGGTTCGCTTCCAGAAGTCTTTTTCGTTTTGATTACAAGATGAAATGGCTTTAATAAAGGGTAGAGTTAGCTTGCGTTCTCGAAAATCATCGCCATTATTTTTGCCGATTATTTTACTATCACCAGCGACATCTAAAAGATCATCAACTATTTGAAATGCAACTCCTAGTGCATCTCCATACTCATAAAGAGCATTGATTATTGTTTCCTCAGACCCAGAAATTACAGCTCCAACCTGTGTGGCAGCAGAAAACAGTGCTGCTGTTTTGCCACGTATAACTTTTAAGTAGATTTCTTCATCGGTACTAATATCCTGCGAAACAGTTAGCTGCAGAACCTCACCTTCTGCTATAGTAGCAGATGCATTTGCTAAAATATTTAGAACCTCCAATGATCCCGTCTCAACCATTAGCTGAAAGGATCTTGAGAACAAGTAATCCCCAACTAGAACAGAAGATTTATTATCCCATAAAAGATTAGCGGAAGGTTTGCCCCGGCGTTTTTTACTTTCATCTACGACGTCATCGTGAAGAAGAGTTGCAGTATGAATAAATTCTACAATTGAGGCTAAGTGAATATGATATTGCCCTTTATATCCACACATTTTTGCTGATGCCAAGGTCAATAACGGTCTTAATTTTTTACCGCCTGCGTTTATCAAGTGTGATGCTATCTCCGGTATTCGAGGTGCATACTCAGATATCATCCGCTCATAAATTAATTTATCTACTGCATCTAGCTCTTTCTTTAGAAGTTCAGAAAGCAAATCGTGCGGCTTTTGATTATTTTGGTCTGACGCCATTTTATCCTCAGTGTAAACTCGACACAATTTAATTTTATTTCTACTATTGTCCAATGAAAGAGCTACTGCGAACACAGGATCCGACCGTCATACTTTATGCCAAGACAGTATTAGACAGCGTTGGTATAACTAGCTTTGAAGCGGACGTAAATATAAGCAATTTATATGGAGTTCTTCCACGCCGACTTCTGGTAGTTGATCAAGAATTTGATGCGGCGCTGGATACCCTTATTTCGAATGGTGTGGATGCAGATTTTTCTAATGGTGAATGATTTTTCTATCGATGAGTTTTTAGGGGGCAGGCTTAAAATCAAGCAACCTTTGAGAGGTTATCGTGCTGGTGTTGACCCTGTCTTGCTAGCTGCATCTGTAAATGCCTATGAAGGCGAAGATATACTTGACCTTGGTTGTGGAGTGGGAGTCGCAAGTTTGTGTCTCTCCCAGCGGGTTTCTGGATTGAATATCTATGGGATTGAAATTCAAAGTGACTATGCCGCTTTGGCGATATTGCTAATTTGCCTGAATTTTTGAGGCAGATGCAATTTGATCATATTATTGCGAACCCTCCATATTTTGATGGACTATCCTCAACTTCATCATTTAATGAAGGGCGCGATACTTCACGAGTAATAAATACCCCGTTAGCAGATTGGGTATTGGTGATGGCTCAGCGGCTGAAGCAAAAAGGTTGGGCTCATTTAATATATCGGGTTGACCGATTTGATAAACTGTTCCCTTTATTAAACGCTCGTTTTGGAAGCTTCGTTTTGACACCTATTGTGCCGAGGGTAGGTAGAGATGCTGAGCTCATAATAATTCACATGAGAAAATCTGGCAAAGCAGCTTTGCGTTTAGAATCGCCCTTATGTTTGCACGAGGGTGTCAAGCATCTTGCCGATTGCAATGATTACACCAATAAGGTCGAAGATATTCTGCGTGGCCGAGGGGAATTAACTTCTTGGATAAAAAATAATTAACTTAATGCAAGAAATCTTTAAAAATTTTAGTTTTAAGAAAGTTCGGAGGTGACATGAAGACATTTATATGCTCAACTTAAGAGGTAAGTTTTTACAGGAGATAATAGATGACAGTTTCTTCCCATGTCCTCACCCTTCGTAAAAAACATCAAGAACTTTCAGAAGAAATAGAAGAGGCCCAAAGAGGCCTAGCTACTGATGATCTACATGTTACGGAGATGAAGAAGCGGAAATTAAAAATCAAAGAAGAAATTTCCCGCCTTCAAGCTTAGTAAATATAATTTTATTTCAGAAAATAAATTTCTGATATTCAATTTTCGTTGTTGCGTATTGTTTCACCACGATTAAAATTTGGTTCTAACTCAATTATTTTGCCCTCAGCAGTGGCAGTCTCGGAAAGTCTTGCCGCAATAATTTCAGCAGCTTTTTGCCCAATTTCATAACGACATGCGTCCATTGTAGCGAGCTTCATAGGTAATCCGTCCAATAATTCTACACCATTAAAACCTGCCAAACCTATTTCTTCCGGAATATTTTTCCCGCAATCTAATAAATGAAGTAACCCCCCTGCGCCAATCATATCATTTGAGTAATAAATAAAGTCTAAATCACTATGTTTGTTCAAGATTAACTCAGTTAGATCTCGACCTTTTGCAAGGGCGGAGCCCCCCGAATAAAACTCTGTTCCAACTATTTCCATATTATTAGCCTTGAGTGCATCGGATAGACCTTCGAAGCGCTTTTGCGCTCTATGGTCTAGTGGCATCTTTGTACCCAAAAAACCGATTTTTTTGTATCCGGATGCAATTATTTCCTGAGCCATTAATCTACCCGCTCGCCGGTGTGATATCCCAACCATCCCATCGATAGGATCACCGTCAACATCCATAATTTCAACAACGGGTATTCCAGAGTTCTTAAGCATCAGGCGTGATGTCTCCGAGTGCTCCAACCCAGCAATAATTATTCCCGCGGGTCTCCATGATAACATTTGATATAGGACTGTTTCTTCCTTTTCAGGAATATAATCTGTAATTCCCACTACAGGTTGTAGATCAGTATTTTCCAAAACAGAGTTTATCCCCATCATTACTTCAGGAAATACCATATTTGACATACTTGGAATAATTACGGCTACCAGATTTACACGCTGGCTTGCCAGTGCTCCGGCTATTTTATTTGGTACGTAACCCAAATCCTTTGCAGCTTGTAGAACTCGATCTCGCGTAGTTTGAGAAACGTCGCCTCTTCCTCGTAATACTCGACTAACGGTCATTTCTGAAACACCTGAAGCTTCTGAAACATCCCTCAGCGTAAGTGGGCGTTTGCTCGTTGATGCCAAATCTTGTCCTTTTCTTTGTGAGATTGTCTTTATAGTTTAGTTGTAGATCAAACAGATCAAACATTACAAGTCAAAGTAAAATGAGGATCTCATTATTTATTGTGGGATTATTTGGATAGACAAACTCTGCTAAATTTACCAGAACCCTATAATTCTCGGAAGTAAGCATAAACCTAACTGCTATTGTGATCGAAGCTTCTTGTATTTATACCTTACCAAAGGCCCCGTGGCTCAACTGGATAGAGCAGCCCCCTCCTAAGGGGCAGGTTGCAGGTTCGAGTCCTGCCGGGGTCGCCAGTAATTTGATTGTAAAATCAACTTTTATTATTCTATCTCTTAGAGCTAAGATTGGATTATAAGATTGTTGAAAGAATTTTAAGCGTGTCTCCAAATTTCTTATTAGAAAAAGACTTAATCCACAGTGGTTACTCAATAATTGCAGGTGTTGATGAAGTTGGCCGAGGACCTTTGGCAGGCCCTGTCACTGCCGCAGCAGTGATATTAGACCCGCTAAATATTCCAGACAATTTAAATGACTCAAAATTATTAAGTTTGAAAAAAAGAGAAAAAATATACGAAGAGCTCATGTATAGTTCTACTTTTGCAATTGCGCACGTCTCACCTGAAGAAATTGATAAGCTTAATATTTTGCAAGCTTCGTTGTTGGCAATGGTAAATGCTGTTTCTAAATTAAACGTGACACCAAACCACGTATTAATTGATGGAAATAAAATTCCGGAACAATTGGGTGGTATGGCCACTGCAATAGTCAAGGGAGACAGTAAGGTTGCATCAATTGCAGCCGCTTCAATAATTGCAAAAGTAACTAGAGACAGGTTAATGCGTGATCTGGATTCAGACTTTCCTGTTTATGAGTGGGCCAAGAATTCTGGATACCCCACAAAGTGTCACATGAATGCAATACTTAAGTACGGTATTACCCCTCATCATAGACGTTCATTTAGGCCGATACACAATATCTTGTGTGGTTAAAACAATTAGAGATTTAATTCAAAAACAAATTGACGGATTCGTGTCGATGAATCATTTTAGTGACAATTAAAGAGCGCATAAGCGCCGGTTAATGAGGCAGTAAAATGAGTAAACCTTTGCAGCGGATGGCGAATAGCCTTCCAACTGATCGGATTTTGGTTGGAGATTGCGTAGAACTAATGAATTCTCTTCCGGAATGTTCAGTAGATTTAATTTTTGCAGATCCACCATATAACCTTCAGCTTAAAGGCGAGTTACATAGACCAGATAATTCGCGCGTTGATGCAGTAAACGACCATTGGGATCAATTTGATAGTTTTAGAGCTTATGATGACTTTACGAATGCTTGGTTGTCAGCTGCCAGGAGAATTTTAAAAAAGGATGGAGCTATTTGGGTCATTGGTTCTTATCACAATATTTTTAGAGTTGGATCCGCTGTTCAAAATCAAGGCTTTTGGATTTTAAACGATGTTGTATGGCGAAAGTCGAATCCAATGCCTAATTTTCGGGGTATGCGTTTTACAAATGCTCATGAAACCTTAATTTGGGCATCTAAATCTGATAAGTCAAAATATACCTTCAATTATGAAGCACTAAAGGCGCTTAATGAGGGTACGCAGATGAGAAGTGACTGGACGCTGCCCATATGCACTGGTCACGAACGTTTGAAAAATGAGAAAGGTGAAAAGGCTCACCCAACCCAAAAACCTGAAAGTGTACTTTATCGTGTTTTGCTCGGGACAACAAACGTAGGTGACCTTGTCTTAGACCCTTTCTTTGGCACGGGTACGACTGGCGCAGTGTGCAAAATGCTAGGTCGTAATTTTATTGGGTTGGAGCGTGAGGAAAGTTACGCAAAGGTAGCAGAAAAGAGAATTAACAATACTAGATCCTTAGATAACTCGTTTCTGAAGGTTTCAGCGGGGAAACGTTCAGAACCACGAATACCTTTTGGTCAGCTGTTAGAAAGAGGAATGCTTAGACCTGGAGAACGGCTCATGTCCAACAACGGGCGCTTTACAGCAAAAGTAAGGGCTGACGGAACTCTTGCTGGTGATAGTGTGGTAGGTTCCATTCATCAAGTAGGTGCAAAACTGGAGGGTGCTCCGAGTTGTAACGGTTGGACTTATTGGTGTTTCAAACGGGATGGTAAAAGGGTTTTGATTGACCAGTTGCGTAAACAAATTCGTGATGAAATGGTTGCGGTCTAGTTTTGTTTATGCCTCTTGATGAACGTCGAAAGCTTTTTTAAAAACGGTTGGTAATTCGTTAGAATTAAATTCACCTACAAGTGCAAAAAAACCTTTTTTAGGTTTGCAATTGAGATTAACGAAAGCAGTCTTAAGCGTTATTTCAAGATGAAAATGCGTAAAAGTATGGCGTATTTTTGTTCTGTAAGTTTTCCATTCAGAGACGATTGGGGGAGACTCGTCGGGGTTTTGTGACCATTCGGAAGTAGGCCATCCGAGCATGCCGGCCAATAAACCCTTGTCTGGCCGCCTTTCTAGAAGATAGGCGTCATCAGTTCGTTTGACAATATACATATATCCATATCTGGTTGGCTTTTTCTCCTTTTTGCGTTTGTAAGGTACTAAATTTTGTGATCCATTTTTGTTGGAGAGGCAATTCTGCTGAAGCGGACAAACCAAACATTTAGGTGCAATGGGAGTACATACAGTAGCGCCTAAATCCATCACAGCTTGGGCGTAGTCGCCTGGTCTAACTGAAGGCGTTAAGTTTGTGGCAATTTTTGTTATCTCCTTCTTAGACTCTGGCAAAGGTATTTTGATATCAAACAATCTAGAAATTACTCTTTCTACGTTACCGTCGACAACAACCTCTTTTTTATCGAAGGCGATAGAAGCAATAGCTCCCGCTGTATAGGGGCCTACACCTGGCAGTTTAAGAAGCGTTTTGTAGTCGCTTGGGAATTTACCACCGTAATCAGAAGATACTATTTTGGCACACTTAAGTAAGTTACGGGCTCTTGCATAATATCCTAACCCAGCCCATGCTCCTGTAACTTCACCTTCATCGGCTTGCGCCAACTTTTCTAGTGTTGGCCATTTACTAATAAACTTATTGAAGTAACTTTTAACGGTAGCAACAGTAGTTTGTTGAAGCATTATCTCTGACAACCATACATGATAGGGATCGGGGGTAACACCTGCTATTCTATCTGAGGGACTTATACGCCATGGCATTTCTCGAGCATTTGTATCATACCAATTTAAAAGTAGTGGAGCGTTTACTTTTACGTTCATTTTCTTATATTTTTTGTCATAACGAGTTTTTTTGCTTAAGGTATATGTAAAGCAGGAATGTTGAAATGCAAAACTCGGGTAAAAAATCTGGTGGATTTAAAAGAACGTCTGAGCTTCTAAAGCGGAGGATAACTCAAGCTAGTGAGGGAAGGGGTTTTTCTGAAACTAGGCTCCTTACGCATTGGAGTAGTTTTGTAGGTAATGGCCTTGCAGAAAAAACATATCCAGTAAAAATTAGTTTTTCGTCCGGCGGATTAGGAGCTACCCTAACGATACTAACGACAGGCCCTCACGCTTTAGAGGTTGAAATGATGAAAACTCAAATCAAAGAAAAGGTGAATGCCGCATATGGATATAATGCAGTAACAAGAATAAATATTACACAGACCGTCGGAATAGGCTTCGAGTTTACAAAGCTTGGTGTGTCTAGTGAGGGACAGGATTGGGATCCAAATTCGTCAACTATTCGTAAGAAGGTAAAAACAAGTCAACAGGTAGAAAGTGTGCAGGACAAAGACTTAAGAGAAGCTCTTGCAGACTTGGAAGAAAAAGTATTAACAAAATCTGAAGAAAGTAAATCATCTAGAAAGCAATAGTATGGGATTTAAAGTTATAAGAACTACAGGATTATTTTTTTTAGTGATTGGCGCCATCTTTTGGTTACAGCAGCCAAATTTAAATTCGATTGGAAAAAATCACAAAAACTACTCATCACTAATAGCTTTTGCTGATGAAAATGCTGAGGTGACTATCGCTGAGATGACACAAGGCAGTGAGGAGGCAGAAGTACATATTGTGGAATATGCTTCGTATACATGTCCGCATTGCGCCACATTTCATACCGAAATTTATCCGAGGTTAAAAAAAGACTATATTGAAACGGGTAAAGTCCGTTTCACATACCGGGAGGTTTACTTTGATAAATATGGATTATGGGCTTCTATGATAGCGCGTTGTGCAGGTCCAGAAAAATTCTTTGGCTTAACGGATCTTATATATAAGTCTCAAGAAAAATGGACTCGAGCTGGTGATGATGCTGCAATTGTAAACGAGCTATCTAAATTGGCGAAAGTTGCTGGGCTAAACGACCAGAAAATTAATACTTGTCTCGAAGATACAGAAAAATTACGCGCGCTTGTTGAGTGGTTTAAGACAAACGCTTCAAATGATGAAATCAAATCTACTCCATCTTTTGTAATTAATGGAGAAAAGTTTTCAAATATGGGTTATGATGAATTCTCATCGATTATAGAAAGTAAAATTTCCCAGTAATGGCAGCCCCACTTGAAGGAATAAAAGTAGTTGAATTAGCTCGTATTCTGGCCGGACCCTGGGCGGGCCAGTTGCTGGCGGATCTTGGAGCTGATGTAATCAAGGTTGAGTCAGAAAAAGGTGATGATACGCGGGCATGGGGCCCGCCATTTATTGAGCGAGAGAATGATATTTCAGCTTCTTATTTTCATGGGTGCAATCGAGGTAAGAAAAGCGTAACTGTCGACTTAAGTACCTCAAAAGGTCAAGATCGCATCAAGGAATTAGTAAAAAATTCTGATATTTTAATTGAGAACTTTAAAGTAGGGGGTCTAAAGAAATACGGTTTAGACTATGAAAACCTGAACGCTATTAATAGAGGGCTTATTTATTGCTCAATAACGGGGTTCGGTCAGGATGGTCCGTATGCCACTAGAGCAGGATACGACTATATAATCCAAGGGATGTCAGGTCTGATGTCAATAACAGGCGAACCGGGTGGGCGTCCTTTGAAGACAGGCGTTGCAGTAACAGATATTTTTACTGGCATATACGCCTCAACGGCCATACTCGCAGCACTTCACCAACGCAAAGAAACAGGTAGGGGCCAGCATATTGATATGTCGCTTTTAGACTCTGCAGTGGCCATCTTAGCAAATCAGGGCATGAATTACCTATCTACCGGAAGCCCTCCAGGTAGAATTGGAAACTTTCATCCAAACCTTAGTCCCTATCAAGTTTTTGAATGTTCCAATGGTCATATTATAATTGCGACGGGTAATGATCAACAATACCAAAAGCTCTGCAGTATTCTTCAATGTCCAGAACACGCTACAGATCCTAAATATGAAACTAATGCCAAGCGTGTGGAAAACCGATATGAGCTAGACGATATTATTAGTCAAAAAACAAGAAATTGGGAAAAGTTGCATTTATTAAAACAGTGTGAGGAAAATGGTATTCCAGCTGGACCGATTAACTCATTAGATGAAGTTTTTGCTGATGAGCATATCATCCATCGTGGAATGAAGCTTAGTTTGGAGGGTATACCCAGTATCCGTAGCCCAATAAAGTTCAGCGAAAGTGAATTAGTTTTAGATAAGCCGTCCCCAAATTTGGGCGAACATAATTCTGTTATTTTCCCTGACAACATAAAATAGGTTTGAAAATTTTCTCCCAGCTCAAATTTTCATTTAATTTAATTCTAACTGGCAAGGTAATTACCTCGCTTCTAAACTCCTTTGGTAATCGCACATAATCCTTTTCCGTGGTAATAAGTTGAGCATTTTCTGCTCTAGCGCCTGTAATCAAGCGCTTCATAATCGTTGAAGAAAGTTTCTGGTGATCCGCAAGAGCCTCACAGTCAACAATCTCTGCGCCTTGAGCTCTGAGCGTATCGAAGAAGTTCTCTGGATGAGCAATTCCTGCAAATGCCAAAACTTTCATATTTTCTAAAGATAACCCCGTATTTAAAACCTCAAGATTTGCTATTCCTAATGGCATATTAATGTAGTTTTTATATATGGATTTGAATGTTATCTGAGATGTTTCGGTCCCGATTGAAATTAAAACATCTGCCCGCTCCAAGCCACTGCTCAGTTTTTCTCTCAATGGTCCAGCAGGAATACATCGGTTGTTTCCGAAGCCTTTTTTTGCATTTACGGTCAAAATAGACAGATCCTTGTAAACACTTGGATCTTGAAAACCGTCGTCTAACAAAATTATGTCAGCACCTTCTTTAATTGCGCTTTGTACTCCATCTGACCGTTTGGTGGCTACCCATGTGGGTGCAAAGGCTGATAGCATCAAGGCCTCATCGCCTACTTCATCTGCTGAGTGCTCTTTGTCATTGACAGATAGAGGCCCCATGGCAGTACCCCCATATCCACGGGAAACTATATGAACATTGTACTTTCTGTCTTTTAAAAACTCAGCTGCTGAAATGGTTGTTGGAGTTTTTCCTGTGCCGCCAGCATTTAGATTGCCTATGCAAACAATAGGAATATCAAATTGCTTCTTTACAGCTTTTGACATTCTTAACTTTGAAAGAAGTGAATAGATATGCCCGAAAGGAACAAGTGCTAGGCTAGAAAAACTTTTTTCATTGTTTTCTGGATACCAAAACTTTGGAGCTAGCATTTTTTATATCTTTGAAGTTAGTTGATAGCATAAGGTTTTCAACTCATACTATCAGCGTAGCAAAGGCCACCCGATGGTGGCCTTTTGAGAATATTAAATTAAAATCCCAAACCTTCGTACTTTTTCTTAAATTTTGACACGCGTCCGCCTTGATCCATTAAACGAGTATTACCGCCCGTCCAAGCTGGATGCGAGCTGGGATCAATATCCAACGAGAGTGTGTCTCCATCCTTACCGTAGGTAGATCGCATTTTCACAATAGTGCCATCGGTAAGCTTTACATCGATAAAATGATAGTCTGGATGTATATCTTTTTTCATAGCTGCACTCCTCAGGCTTGATTATCGGCTGGTTTGTAATTTGAATCTTCAGCAATTCTTGCGGATTTACCTCTCCGAGAGCGTAAATAATAAAGTTTTGCCCTGCGCACTCTACCTCGTCTTACAACAGTGATGCTCTCAATGTTCGTAGAATGTAAGGGGAAAACACGTTCAACGCCTTCACCAAATGAAATTTTTCTTACAGTAAACGAACCGGCTATTCCACTGCCGTTTTTCCGGCTAATGCATACACCCTCGTAATTTTGAACTCTTGTTCGAGTTCCTTCGGTTACCTTGTAACCAACACGAATTGTGTCGCCAGCTTTGAAATCTGGAATTTTTTTCCCAAGCGCCTCTACCTGTTCGGCTTCTAGTTTAGCGATAAGATCCATTGTGATCTCCTGTCGATATGTGGTTTGCCCACAAAATTGAAGTGTTCAAGAGCTCTTGGTCTTCATTCGGATCCCAACATTAAGCCAGTCCGCCAGAGATAAAACAACCATTATTAATTCACCACAATTCGCCCTTTTATGCCGAAGAAAGCATTAAGCTCATTGCTCCCAAGAATGCATACATAAAGCTCACTCAGGTTGGACAGCGTATAGTAGCCGCAAATGAAAAATACAAGCACTTTGTAAAATCTAGATAAACGTTTATCCGATAAGTTCTAACCCTTAGTATTTATTGGGTTAGCTTTTTCCCACATATCAGCCCTGTATCTCTTAGTATTTGATTTAGATTGATTTTCTCGCCAAGATTCGATTTTGCCGTGATGACCAGAAGTAAGTATCTTCGGTACTTTTTGCCCTTTCCAATCATCTGGGCGTGTAAATTGATCATGTTCTAATAGGCCGCTGCTATGACTTTCAGTCATGAGACTATCTTGATTCCCTAATACATTTGGTAATAATCGAACAGTGGTATCGATCATAGCCTGAGCTGCAATCTCACCACCTGTCATCACAAAATCACCCATAGAAACTTCTTCAACCCCGTAGTGATCTATAACACGTTGATCTATTCCCTCAAACCGACCACATATCAAAATGATGCCTCTAGTCTTTGACCAGTTTTGTGCTAATGACTGATTAAAAGCTTTTCCACGAGGCGATAGGTATACCAATGGCGTAGAGGTTTCTGCGCGAGATAATGCTTTTTCTATAGCTGGTCCCAGAACGTCCGCCCGTATTACTAGTCCGGGACCACCACCACTTGGAGTATCATCAACTTTTTTATGTTTCCCAATTCCAAAATCGCGCAGATTGATAGTAGATAAAGTCCAAATTCTATGTTGCAAAGCTTTTCCGGTCAGACTTAAACCTAGAACTCCGGGAAATGCCTCAGGGAATAAAGTAATGATTTGTACATTCCATGAGCCCTTTATAACCTCATTATTAGTAATTAGTGATGTCGGTTTTTCGGATAAACTTATCCTTTTAAGTCCGTGCGATTTTGGCTGTTTTACCATTCTAAACTCCTGGCAATAGCCCATCTGGTGGATCAGTTACAATGCGGCGATCAGCGATGTCTACTGTGGGGACTGCTTCTT
Source organism: Rhodobacteraceae bacterium REDSEA-S34_B6 (assembly GCA_001627925.1). Classification (GTDB taxonomy): domain Bacteria; phylum Pseudomonadota; class Alphaproteobacteria; order Rhodobacterales; family Rhodobacteraceae; genus Salinivivens. The sequence goes on from LUQC01000078.1 coordinate 16,754, forward strand.
TGGTAAACGGAATCAATATACTGGTTTTTAAATTTACTCCATGAATCTCCAAAATATCGCCGGCGCCATGGTTTAAGACAGCTTGAACTTTGCCTAATTCGTTCCCTCCAGTATCATAAACTATCATTCCAACAAGGTCACTGTAGTAAAATTCATCCTCTTGCAACGATGGTAAACGATCGCGTGGAACATAAAGCTTTGTGCCTTTTAGGTCATCGGCCTGATCTTTATTCACTATGCCAGAGAGACGGGCCGCCAGGCCATTTTTCAACCGCCCAGTGACCACAATCTCGAAACATTTATCCCCGTTCTCTGTAAGTAATGGAGCGTAATTAGCTATATCGTCTGGGTTCGAAGTAAAGGATTTAAGTCTCACCTCTCCCCTTACTCCAAAAGCTCCAGCCAAAGCGCCAACACATATTAATTTAGACCCGTCTGTCAATCATTTACCTTTATTTCTATAAGTAAGATCATCTAGCCTAAAAATATCATTAGCATGGATGAGATATGGGTTAAACCATATCTTTTTGTTTCAAGTGGCGGCTTCCTCCTTATTTTCTCCCGACTCTTCTTCTGCTGGTGCCTCTGCGGCTGCTTCTTCTGCTGGTGCCTCTGCGGCTGCTTCTTCTGCTGGTGCCTCTGCAGCTGCTTCCGCAGATTTTGCTGCTTTTGCCTCAAAG
>LUQC01000078.1:17494-18455 GCA_001627925.1 Rhodobacteraceae bacterium REDSEA-S34_B6
CCAACTCTGCTTTCTTTGGATTGTTCCTTTCAGTTTTTGGTAGAACGCCTGCTGCTTCTAGCATGCGTGCTATTCTATCTGTGGGTTGAGCTCCGTGACCCAGCCAATGTTTAATTCTATCCATGTCCATTTTTACCCTATCTTCACTGTCTTTGGGCAAAAGTGGGTTGTACGTCCCAAGCTTTTCTATAAAACGACCATCCCGTGGCATACGGCTATCTGCAGCAACTATTCTATAAAATGGCCTCTTTTTACTGCCGCCTCGGGCTAAGCGAATTTTCATTGACATTTGTTTATCTCCTTCAGAAATTTTAAATTAATTTTGTTGTTGTTTATGGTGACGAATAACTTCTTCAACGATGAAACTAAGAAATTTTTTTGCAAATTTAGGGTCTAGGTCTGCTTCAAGTGCAAGTTGCGAAAGTCGTTTGATTTGTTCTTCTTCTCGAAGTGGATCAGATGGTGGAAGATTGTGTTCGGCTTTTAGTTTACCGACGGCCTTTGTATGGTTGAATCTTTCACCAAGAGTATAAATCAATATTGCGTCGAGCCGATCTATACTTTTCCTATGATCTTTTAAAATTCTTTCAGCTCTTTCTGAGTTATTTGCTATTGTCAATGTCTTAGATCCTTAAGGTAGAGCAAAAATAAAAATTTAAGTAATATGCTGCGGTTTTGGTCATAATAAATTTAATTAGTTTTCATATCTTCAGCGGAGGGATGACGATACATGTAGCAATGCCCCATATTGTCATTCTGGTATTCTTTCTCATAAGTAGCATTTAGTCTTTTGGCTAAAGCAATTGAACGTTTGTTGCCTGGTACGATGTTGCTTGTTATCGTGGTAAACCCTAACTTAGAATAGGCCCAAGATCTCACAGCTTTTGCAGCCTCGAAAGCGATACTTTTACCCTCAAAATTTTCGAAAACAACCCCCCCTAACTCAGGTTCTGGCCAACCT
>LUQC01000079.1 GCA_001627925.1 Rhodobacteraceae bacterium REDSEA-S34_B6
GGAATATCAAATTGACCAAAACTAAGCATCCAAACACTAGCATCACGAAGTCCATCTGGCTCTAGTTTGCACCAATTCACTCTTCCGCGCCTTTCTTGTGTAATAAGACCCGCATTACTAAGGATATTTAAATGCTTGGATATGGCTGGCAGCGACATGTCAAATGGATGTGCTACGTCGGTCACTGCCATATCGTCCTCCAACAACATTATAAGTATTTCTCTGCGGGTAGCATCTGAGAGTGCAGAAAATAATTCGTTTAACTTTGCTTGCATGCTGGTCTGGTCCTTTTATCAATACTTAACCATATGGTTAAATATAATAAAATTTCAACTTTATTGAAAAAGTCGCAGGTGGGTACAGTTTTTTGTTAAAAAACCAAATAAAAACAATCGGTTAAAATTTAATGGATAAGCTTAAACCAGAGGTTGACAGTAATCGAATGAAATAATAACTACGAGGTAAATTTGGAAATTCGTTCATGTCGGACAATGATCCATTAAGAGACCTAGGGCAAAGAATTCAGTCGGCAAAGCAGAGCTATGAGGTTGAGCCAAAGGTTGAAGACCACCATTCGGGGTTGCAACATGCCTGGAGGATGGTAATTGAGCTGGTAAGCGGCATGGCTATTGGCTTCGGTCTTGGGTATGGATTAGATGTTTTATTTGGGACGTTGCCTATATTAATGATTGTTTTTACGCTGCTTGGCTTTGTGGCGGGTGTTAGAACCATGTATAAGTCGATCTGAGAAGAGTGAGAGGAATAAATAAGTGGCTGCAGCAGCGCAACCGTCAGAAAAATCGGATGGACTTGTATTTCACCCAATGGATCAATTTATTGTAGAACCTCTGTTTGGGTCAGGTCCTATTCATTGGTATACTGTTACAAATGTGACTTTGTGGATGGGTCTGAGTGTAGTGGCCCTTGTTTTGGTTATGTTGGTAGGTACATCCAAAAGAGCGCTAGTTCCAGGAAGAGCACAGTCTATTGGTGAGCTTGCATATGGATTTGTGCACAAAATGGTAGAGGACGTAGCTGGACGTGAAGCAGTTCCATATTTTCCCTACATAATGACGTTGTTTATGTTTATCGTTCTATCGAATTTCCTAGGTCTTTTGCCTATGTCATTCACAACAACATCCCATATAGCGGTCACTGCAGTGATGGCAATTGCCGTTTTTCTTTCCGTTACAGTCCTTGGATTCGTGAAAAATGGCGTTGGATTTTTCTCTCTCTTCTGGATATCTTCAGCGCCATTAGCACTTCGTCCGGCATTGGCCCTAATAGAAATTATTTCTTATTTTGTTAGACCAGTTAGTCATTCAATTCGACTGGCTGGAAATATGATGGCAGGTCATGCCGTGATAAAGGTCTTTGCTGCATTTGCAGGTGTGGCATTGATTTCGCCATTGTCTGTGGTGGCTATAACAGCAATGTATGCCCTTGAAACGTTGGTTTCTTTTATACAAGCGTATGTGTTTGCGATTTTAACATGTGTGTATCTTAAAGATGCACTTCACCCTCATCATTAATCAGTTTAAAAATCAAGGAGAATTCGAATGGAAGGCGATATAGTTCAAATGGGTGCTTATGTGGGTGCAGGTTTAGCTTGTACTGGCATGGGTGGTGCTGCTATCGGAGTTGGTCATGTTGTAGGAAACTACATTTCTGGCGCACTCAGAAACCCTTCAGCAGCAGCTGGCCAAACGGCCACAATGTTTATTGGTATAGCGTTTGCTGAAGCACTTGGAATCTTTTCATTCTTAGTAGCATTGTTGCTAATGTTTGCCGTCTAAGGTTTCTACTTTGCAAGGGCATGAGCCAGTCTGCGCTCTGTCCTGCAAAAAGTAGTACAGGAGTTTGTTATGGCTGCGAGTACAGATCAGGTTTCTAGTAAATGTATTGACGGGTACGGTAGTGCCATTGGTATGCCGCAACTTTGTGGTGATTGGATGGCCAACCAAATTTTTTGGTTAGTTGTTACGCTAGTAATAATCTTTTTAATTCTTTCGCGAATAGCGTTGCCACGCATTGCAGAAGTGCTGGCAGACCGGCAAAGCACAATTACCAATTATTTAACCGCGTCTGAAGAATTAAAATCAAAAGCAGAAGAGGCGGAGCGCGCTTACACGCAGGCTTTAAATGATGCACGTAGCGAGGCCTCACGTTTATTGGACGCCTCAAAAGCAGAAATGAAAAAAGAATTGCAGGCTGCCATTAACAAGGCAGACGCAGAGATAAGCGTTAAGGTCGGTGAAAGTGAGAAATCAATAGCCGAAATTAGAAAGAACGCTATGGCTAGCATTGAGAAGGTCGCAAAAGATACTGCTAAAGAAATTGTTGTAGCTTTGGGTGCCAAAGCAGACGCTAAAACAATCAATGCTGCTGTTTCCTCAAAAATGAAGGGCTAGACGACATGCGTTACACTTTATTACTCTCTTTTTCAGTTACAGCGGGTCCGCTATTTGCTGCGTCAGGTCCATTCTTTTCATTGAAAAATACGGACTTTGTAGTTTTATTATCGTTTTTACTATTCGTAGCAATTCTTTTCTATTTTAAAGTACCAAAGTTATTGGGGGGAATGCTAGATAAACGATCTGCTGGTATCCAGGTAGAAATTGATGAAGCGCGGTCTTTAAGAGACGAAGCTCAGTCTCTTCTGGCGTCTTATGAGCGCAAACAGAAGGAAGCAATGGAGCAAGCCGAACGTATTCTGGAAACTGCAAAGGCTGACGCATCTGCAGCAGCTGAGCAAGCTAAGATTGACCTCAAAGACTCTGTGGCAAGGCGTATGGCTGCTGCTGAAGAGCGTATTTCAACTGCACAGGCATCTGCTGAGAAAGAAGTGCGGGATGCTGCAATTAAAGTTGCTATAGCGGCTGCAAGTGAAGTGGTTGCGAAACAGCTTACGTCAGCCGAGTCCAATAAACTTATTGATGCTGGAATCATAGAAATCGAAAATAAACTTCATTAGATGAGTAGGACGATTTCAGCGAGTTGCTTCCGTAGTTTTGCAATCTAAGATTAAATATCGTTTTCTGCGTATAGGGATAGGGCTCACAAAAGCTTAGATGGGCCTTATCGTTTCCCATAATAAAGCCCGACCACGTGTTCAGCTTCGGCAAAAAATAACCAAACAATGTAAACAAATTCTTTTAGCAAATAATTGGTACCAGTGTGTGGCGGTTCAAAAGCACGAACCTTTCCAAGGGTACCCAAACCAGTACCACTTCCAATAGTGGTCCCAGATAACTCTAATGCCCGGTCACCTTTTATCCAAACTATCAACTGAAATAAGCCTGCAATGATAAGAAAAAAAAGACAAAATTTAATTTGGCCAGCCAAAAGTGCACCACCGCCCACGGACAATGATAAAAAATATACAGGAGTTAATTTTGTGTTCCATCTTGGTATCGATTTTAATTGAGCGTAGATCATTGAAGTAGTGAATACGGTCACAAGGGACAAAATTGCGCCTAAAACTCCAAGTATTCGAATGTCATAGTCGAAAAATATTCTGCCGATCGCATAAATTGCCATTACAGAAAGTGTAAAAATTGCTGCTATAGCTTCCCTGCTGAGCCAACTACTTCTCCATTGTTTGAATGCCTTTAGTGATCTTTCAGGCCGTCCTAAATGGAAAGTTGATGAAATAAGACCACCAACGGCCAGCCCAAATCCGATAGCAAAGAAGATAAATGCAACACCGCCCGTCACATCAGGCATTTGTAAGCCTAAAAATGCTAAAAGACCAAATCCTAGACCAGAAAGTGCTGTAAATATTATTACGGATGGAGTTGGGTGCATTAAATCTTATCCAATTGTTTATTCAGCCAACCAATGAAAGTATCAGGTTTCTCTGCAACAGGCTTAAGCAATGGTGCGAGTATATCTATTTCTTCCAAAGTATCTTTTGGCCGCGGCGGCAAATATTTGTTTACTGGTTTTGTTTCTTGTTCTGGCATCAAATCAATTCCACCACGCTCTGTTACTAATTTACTCACTTGGCTTTCAGGGTCATTGAAATCGCCAAAGTGTCTAGCCCCAGCTGGACAAGTACGAACACATGCAGGAATTTGATCATCTGGTTCTAAATTTTCATTATAAATTCGATCTACGCACAGGGTGCATTTTTTCATTACTTTTTCGACGCTATCCATTTCACGTGCGCCGTATGGACATGCCCACGCACACAAACCACACCCGATGCAATCGCTTTCGTTAACAAGTACAATTCCGTCTTCATATCTCTTATAACTTGCCCCAGTGGGACAAACGGTAACGCATGGGGCATCTTCGCAATGTAGGCAAGACTTTGGAAAGTGTACTAATTGGGGAGTTCCTTCTTCTGGTATGACTTCATATGAGTGAATACGATTAAGGAAGGTTCCAACAGGGTTTTTTCCGTAAGCATCTACATCAGCGAGTGGTGCGCCGTAATTTTCAGTATTCCATCCTTTGCAAGAAACGACGCATGCGTGACACCCAACGCAAGTATCCAGGTCAATCACAAGGCCTAATTTTCTTTCTGTTTTTTCTGGTAATGTCGTCATACTAATACCTAATAGTCATTTCCAACTTGATATTTAATAGAAATGCCATTTGTTAACTTTGTCCTTGTAGAATAATGTTTGGTCCTGGCTCCACTGGAGATTTAATTTCTTGAAACACAGGTTCGCTTGAAGAAGGTGGTTTAACCTTTTCTAATTTAACTTTGAGATCAAACCAAGCAGCTTGCCCAGTAATAGGGTCTGAATTTGACCATCTTAAACCATCTCCTTTTGAGGGTAAAAGCTCATGTATCAGATGGTTGAGTAAAAATCCTTTTGTCGCCTCTGGAGCGTTCTTATCTAGTGCCCAAGTTCCTCTACGTTTTCCAATTGCATTCCACGTCCAAACAGTATGCTCATTAAGAGCAGCCATTTCAGCTACAGGTACAGTTATTGTTCCGTGAATAGACGTTAACCGGACCCAATCTCCGTCTTTTAAAGAATGCGACTTCATTAGTTTTGATGGAACATATAGAGGATTAACGCCATGGATTTGACGCAGCCAAGCATTTTGTGTTCCCCATGAATGGTACATAGCCATTGGCCGCTGAGTTAAAGCATGCAAAGTAAATTCATCATTATCTGTTACTGTCTCTTCGAAAGGTGGATACCAAATTGGAAGTGGATCCATACTCGTTAGAATACGTTCACGTAGGTGTTCTGGTGGTTGCTGCTTTCCATGCCCCATAGCTGCTAATTGAAATTTCCTCATCGGTTCAACATATAACGAAAATAAATATGGCTGAGGACTATTATACAACCCCGTTTCTACGGCCCAATTTTGGTATCCAAGATTCCATGGCTTGTAGTATCTCGCATTTTTGGGCACATGTTTTGTCCAAAACCCACCATTTTTAATGTATAGTTCGAGCTGTTTTTGATTGGGTGGACCCTTACCCGTATCTGATTTTGAACGCCAGCCAGCTAGCGGGCCAATCCCAGGTTTTCTTTCATGGTTTACTATATAATCTGCATAGTCTTTAAACTTTGCATTACCGTCATCATCTATAAAACCAGGTAGTTTTAGCCGTGCTCCCAAATCACACAACACACTTTGGAACCCTCTAACATCTCTGTCCGGCTTGATTACTGGCCACCGAATGGAGTCTGCGACAGCATCAGCTTCACAAATAGGTCTATCGAGTAAGCTAATACAATCATGTCGTTCTAAGTAGGTTGTATCTGGCAAAATCAGATCTGCATAGGCAACCATTTCTGAACTGTAAGCATCAGAGTAAATAATGTGAGGTATTACATAATCGCCGCTATCAGTCGTATCGGTTAGCATTTTGATGACACCTTTTGTATTCATCGAGCTGTTCCAACTCATATTTGCCATGTACATAAAGAGGGTATCAATTTTATAAGGGTCACCTGCATGTGCATTCGAAATTACCATGTGCATCAGCCCATGTGCTGACATAGGATTTTCCCAAGTAAATGCTTTGTCAATGCGAGCTGGAGAACCATCTTGCTTAAGGCATAGATCCTCAGGTCCATGCACAAAACCTAAGTGAGGGCCGTCTAAAGGAGCTCCTGGCGTTACTTTACAGTGTGGTTTTGGATGTATCGAACTCGGCTTAGGGTAAGGAGGCTTAAATCGAAAGCCCCCAGGAACTTCAACCGTTCCAAGAATAATTTGCAGGACATGTAAAGCCCTACAAGTTTGGAATCCATTGGAATGTGCTGATATTCCACGCATAGCGTGGAAAGAAACTGGTCTTGCAATCATTGTTTCATGCTTTTTACCTCTAAAGTCTGTCCACGGTTCAGCGATCTCGAAACTTTCTTCAAATGCCACTCTAGCAATTTCAGTCGCAATAGCCCGTATCTTCCCAGCCTTGATCCCCGTTCGCTCTGAAACTGACTCAGGGCTGAACTCATCTGATAAGTATTTATCGATCATATGATAAAATACTGTTTGGTGACCTTTATAGCTTGCTGTCAGGCTCGGACTTATATTTTTCGTGTCGTAGGTAACGAGCTTTCCAGACTTTTGATCTATCACAAGCTCCTTATTATTTTTATCTTTTAACAACAGGCCCGTGTCATTATCCACTAATACAGGTGCATTTGTGAATTGGCTTAAGTACGCTAAATCAATTTTTCCCGCCTTTAACAAAAGGTGGATCAGTGACATTATAAATAAGCCGTCCGTTCCTGGTGTAATACCCACCCAGTCATCAGCGACAGCACTATACCCAGTTCTTATCGGGTTGATGCCGATAATTCTTGCTCCTCTGGCTTTTAGTTTTCCTATGCCCATTTTTATCGGGTTGCTATCATGGTCCTCTGCGACCCCAAACAGCATAAAAAGCTTTGTATGCTCCCAGTCTGGTTGTCCAAACTCCCAAAACGCGCCACCCATTGTATAGATGCCTGCTGCAGCCATATTAACCGAGCAAAAACCACCATGCGCCGCATAATTAGGTGTGCCAAAGTTTTGTGCCCAAAAAGATGTAAAGGATTGAGATTGATCCCTACCAGTAAAAAATGCCAACTTTTCTGGATATTTTTCACGGATAGGCTTTAACCACGTAGTCGCTAAATTTAAAGCTTCTTCCCATGTGATTTCCTCAAATTCACCCGACCCTCTTGGCCCAACCCGTTTAAGGGGAGAGTTTAGTCGCGAAGGCGCATTTATCTGCATAATCCCAGCAGACCCTTTTGCGCATAACACTCCCTTATTAACAGGATGGTCCTTATTTCCCTCAATGTAAGACACTTTGTTATTCTTTACGTGCACATTTATGCCACAGCGGCAGGCGCACATATAACAAGTGGGTTTACGAATTTCGTCGCTTACCTCGGGAGATGTGTCCAAATATGGTTGGTCCTTCATGTACACCCTTTGCTTGGCTTTGATAAAAATGGCTTACTTATAGTCAGGTTGTAGTCGTGCAGCCGCCTGAAGTACAGTAACTGCTATCATTTGAGTAATGTCATGCGGCGATGCACCGCGTGATAGGTCATTCGCGGGTTTTTCTAATCCTTGGAGAATTGGCCCGTATGCTTCAGCTTTACCGAGCTTTTGCGTGATTTTATATGCTATATTTCCTGCATCTAAATTTGGGAAAATCATTACATTTGCATTTCCTGCAACTTCTGAGGCAGGTGCCTTTTTGCTTCCGACTACAGAATCAATTGCCGCGTCGAATTGTAGTTCTCCGTCTATCAGTAAATTAGGCAGGAGTGCTTTTAATTTTTTCAGTGCTCCTACTGTTTTTTCTATATTCCTATGGTTTGCGCTCCCTTTGGTCGAGAAAGATAGTAATGCAACTCTTGGGTCGGACTTTAAAAGGGCTCTACAAGTTTGGCTGGCCGCCATTGTTATGTCTACTAGCTCACTTTCATTAGGTTCTACAACCAGGCCGCAATCTGCATAGATCATAGGTTCATATGTTTTTGGAAAAATTAAAAAACAGCTTGAAACTGTATTCACGTTTGTCGCCTTTCCAATTACCCATAAAGCTGTTTTTACGACAGTTGATGTAGTCTCTACTGAGCCGCTCAAAGTGCCGTCAGCGTATCCGTGTCTTACAAGTAAGGCAGCATATACAAGATTTGATGCAACTTGTTTTTCGGCTTCAGACCTTGTGATCCCTTTATGTTTTCTCAAATTATAAAAAGACTTTGAAAATTCCTCTTTCAATGGAGATGTCATTGGATCGTGCAGTTCAATATGATCAGGTTTTGAACATGAGTAATGTTCAAGCTGTTCTTTGACTTTAGCGAAGTGTCCTACTAAAATTATTTTGGCTATGCCTAGATTTACCGCCTTCACTGCCGCTTCAACCACTCTTGGTTCAGCGCCTTCACTGAGAGAGATTTTGAATGGGCTGGATCTGGTTATTTCCAAAGCCAGATCCAATGGTCTTTTTAGACCCGGTTGCATTACTGTTTCAAGCCACTTGTTCGCGCATGTCTGAAGCAGAAACACCGGCAACGGCGACTGGTTTTTTCATTGCATCACGACGAAAGGGTTCGCCAAGTTCTTGATTAATCATTGCCTCAATTAACGTCGTTTTCCCATTTTCCATCTGATCCTTGATCGCCGTGTGAAGTGCCTCTGTCAATTCATCCATTGTTTTTGCTATGACGCCTTGTAAACCGCAGGCTTTGGCAATACCGGCATAAGAAACCTGAGTATCTAACTCTGTACCAACAAAGTTGTCATCGTACCAAAGTGTTGAGTTTCGTTTCTCAGCACCCCATTGATAGTTTCGGAAAACGATCTGTGTTACCGCTGGCCACTCTTCTCTCCCAATTGCAGTTAATTCATTTACGGCAATTCCAAAGGCGCCATCTCCTGAAAAACCTACTACTGGAACGTCAGGTCGGCCGATCTTGGCGCCAACGACAGACGGTAATCCGTAACCACATGGGCCAAAAAGGCCTGGTGCTAAATATTTTCTTGTCTCCTCGAATGTTGGATAGGCGTTTCCAATAGCGCAATTATTTCCAATGTCGGACGAAATTATTGCTTGTTTAGGAAGCGCCGCTTGTATAGCTCGCCATGCTTTTCGTGGGGACATCCAGTCGGGTTTATCTGCCCGTGCTCGTTGATTCCAGGTTGTACCTGGATCATCTTCTTCATGGTCCATAGAGCTTAGTTGTTGTGCCCATCGGGATTTTATTTCTGCGATCTTCTGTTTTCTTTCAGTCCGATCAAAATCCCCCGCAGTGTCAGATAGCTTAGATAGAATCTTGCTTGCTACTAGTGACGCGTCACCAATGATACCTACACTCACCTTCTTAGTTAAACCAATTCTGTCAGGGTTAATATCGACCTGTATTATTTTTGCGTCTTTTGGACAATAATCGATCCCGTAGCCTAAGGGACCAGCAAATAGTGGATGTGATCCGGGAAATGCATCATTATGTTGATATCCGACACATACTGCGGCATCCAGGCGCTCAGCGAGCGCTTTTGATGCATCTATCGCTCCTTCAGATAAAACAACCCCTGCTCCATTCAATATTATGGGGTTTTTCGAAGAAGATAACATTTCAGCAGCCTCTGAAATTGCATTATCACCACCGCTTGGGCGCTCAAATTCAACCATCGCAGGAAGATCAATGTCTATTACTTGAGTCCACATATCTCGCGGTATATTGATTTGAGCCGGAGCGGAAGCGCGTTTTGCGTTCATTATGACACGATTGAGAACTTCAACTATACGCGTTGGGTCTCGAACCTCTTCTTGATAGGCGACCATGTCCTCAAACAATTTCATTTGTTCTACTTCTTGGAAGCCACCTTGTCCTATTGTTTTATTCGCAGCTTGAGGGGTTATTAAAAGAAGGGGTGTGTGGTTCCAATATGCTGTTTTAACCGCAGTTACAAAGTTGGTAATACCTGGTCCATTTTGAGCAATCATTACAGCCATTTTCCCGGTTGCTCTCGTGTATCCGTCCGCCATCATTCCAGCAGAGCCTTCGTGAGCACAATCCCAAAAATTAATACCTGCTGTTGGGAATAGGTCTGAAATTGGCATAAATGCTGAACCGATTATGCCAAAAGCATGCTGTATTCCATGAGCTTGAAGCACCTTTATAAACGCTTCTTCCGTTGTCATTTTCATCTTTTTTCTCCTAATACAATTGGGATCATTCAGACATGGGGTATGGTTGTATATCTCAATGTTATGTGTGATTATTTCATGCTTCTCCAGCGCTACTAAGCCGGTGGCTATGATTTATTTGTTATAATCGTTTTTAAATCTACTAAGGTTATATCTCTTCAGAATTAATTTACAGCGGTCTTCATCCAAATATCTTCGCAAGTGACTTGTCTACTGCATCAGTAATTTGGTCGATATCATCGGGAGTTGCAATAAGGGCTGGACTAAAACATAGCGTATTATTGAGGTTGGGAAGTGAACGGTTTGTTGCTCCAATCAATACACCTTGTGCCGCGCAGTCAGCTACCACAGCTTGAACTAATTTTTCATCCTCAGGTTCTTTTGTACGGCGATCTTTAACCAACTCGGCTCCACAAAATAATCCTGCCCCGCGCACATCGCCAATTACCGGATGTTTTTCTGCCAGATGATTAAGGTTGTCGATCATTCGAGCACCCATTTTTTTTGTATTTTCCAATAAATTTTCATCTTCAATTATTCGCATGTTTTCGATAGCTGCTGTTGGGCCAGCGGTACATCCGCCAAAGGTAGAGATATCCCTGAAATAATTCATTTTGTCGCTAGGGTTGTCTTTAAAACTATCAAACACCTCTTCAGTGGTAACCAGACATGCAATAGCAGCATAGCCAGAAGCCACCCCTTTTGCCATTGTTACCATATCAGGCTTAATTCCATAGTTTTGGTATCCGAACCATGTGCCCGTTCTGCCAAGGCCACATACGACTTCGTCAAGATGGAGAAGTATATCATATTTTTGACATATTTCTTGAACCCGGTCCCAGTATCCTTCAGGGGGCGTGATTACTCCACCGCCTGCTGTTACTGGTTCAAGACACAACCCACCAACTGTTTCTGGACCCTCTGCCAAAATAACTTCCTCTATGGCATCAGCAGCACGCTTTCCATATGCTTCGCCGCTCAAGTCCCATTGAGCTCTATATTCTAAACAATGGGGAACCCGGATGAAACCCGGGGTGAACGGCCCATATTGAGCATTTCGTTCATCTTGCCCACCAGCTGAAAGAGCTGCTATTGTTGTCCCATGATAATCGCGGTCTCTGTAGAGTATCTTATTTTTTTTCCCGCCATATTTTTTGTGAGCAATTTGGCGAACCATTTTAAAAGCTTTTTCGTTGGCTTCAGAACCTGAGTTGCAATAATAAACTCGGGATAGTCCCGGCATTTTCTCAATAAGTTTTTCAGCAAACAAAGCTCCAGGCACTGATCCAGCTGCTCCTGCAAAGAAGTTCAACTTTAGCAATTGATCGCGCACTGCATTTGCTATGCTTTCTCGGCCATATCCTACGTTAACCGTCCACACACCTCCCGAAACGCCATCAATGTGTTCTTTGCCATTTTGATCCCAAACTCGCATACCATTGCCCTCAACGATGATCCTTGGTTCACCAGTTTCGAAAGGTTTATGCTGAATTAAATGGTGCCAGATGTGAGCTCTATCGGCTTCCACAACATGACTAATGTCGTTTTGATTCAAAGTGCCATCCATAAGAATACCTTGCTATACAGTTGTTTTATAAAAACGATAAAAAAACGCTAAAACATTTTTTAAAATAGGTCCAGAAATATACCCACTGTATGGCCAGCTGGTTCATTTTGCCGCGTTTAAATATAAAAGTTATGACCAACTTGATGATATCCTATTCATTCCGTAAAAATCAAAAAAAGTTAAAAGATTATTTACAGAGCACATTTAAGTAATAATTATAAAATTTAGTAGAATGCTTTTTCTAATTAGCTTTATACTACTTGGCTTCGATTTGTTTTAGCGGTCAGACTTATTGTGGGAGTTTAAAGTTGAACAATATTCCAAAAATAAACCAGGCTGATCCTATACCAGAAGCAGCGCGGTCCGATATAGAAAACTTATTATCAACAGGTGATCTGTTCCGCTACACTAACTACAATTCGGCTGTATTCACATTGGAACAGAATTTTGCCAATAAGATTGGTGCACCTTATGCACTGGCTGTATCTTCATGCTCAGCAGCTCTGTTTTTAGCCTTAAAAACCTTAAGTCTTCCTGCAAATGCTAAGGTACTTATTCCAGCTTTCACCTTTGGCGCTGTACCATCGGCAGTAGTGCATGCGAATTGTATCCCTGTGTTATGTGAGTGCGGAACGGACTATCGTATCGATCTGGATGATTTTTTAATCAAACTTCAACTTGTAGATGCTGTACTGATAAGTCATATGCGTGGTCATACTTCCGACATGGATAAAATCTTATCACAGTGTGAAAAATTAGGTGTGCCTGTTATCGAGGACGCGGCTCATTCACTGGGTACGACTTGGAGGGGTAAAAATATTGGTACTTTTGGAAGACTTGGCTGTTTTTCGTTCCAATCTTACAAACTATTGAACTCTGGTGAGGGTGGGATGTTGATCACAGACGATCCAGACTGCTTTGCTAAAGCTGTCGTGATGTCTGGCGCCTATGAGCATAATTGGGAGAAACATCATGGGGAAAGACATTTTTTTGAAAAATGGCAAAACCAATTACCGCTCTACAACATGCGGTTGAATAATCTGTCTGCTTTAATCGTCGATTCACAGATACCCTATTTGGATGAAAGAATTGAAAATGGACGCCGTAACCACGATATTGCTGCAAAAATACTAAGTCACAGCGAATGGATACATGTCCCTGAAAAATTTGAGCATGAAGCTCGTGCCCCAGATTCAATACAATTTAACCTTGTGGGATTAACGCCACTGGAGGTTAGTCAGTTTTGCGATCTGATAAATAGAATGGGCGTTGCCCTTCAGGTTTTTGGCAATTCAAAGGATAATGCTCGGGCCTTCTGGAATTGGGGTTTTTTACCAGAAAGATATAGTTTACCAAAAACGCGAGAAATGTTAATGAACGCGTGCGATGTACGGCTTCCGGCTCGACTAAATGTCGATGATTGTAAAAATATTGCAGAAATGATCTTAGAAGCGCTGAGTCAGATTAAAAACAATATCGCCGCAGAATAATTTAAGTAAAAAGAAAAACAATTTTGTATTGCTTTTTTATGACTCTAAATATTACTTAAATTTATTATCCCTTGGAAAGCCTCTGGGAGCCATGCGTCCGGCAGTAGCTCTTTTCGCCGTCCAATCCGCTAGGTCTGACTCGGTTCGCCTTCTTCCCGCGGGGTCTAACCATGTTAGTCCGTCTGAGAGATTGAAAGTGGTTAAATCTGACAAGCCTCCATCTTTATATTTTTGTAGTCTTACACCCTTGCCTCTGGCCATTTCTGGCAGTTCAGAAATTGGAAAGATCAACACTTTTCTATTTTCTCCAACTACGGCAATATGATCGCCATTAATATCGCAACAGACTTTTGCTGTGGAATTATCCTTTACATTTAGAATTTGCTTTCCACTCTTGGTTTGAGCAATTACGTCGTCATGTCTGACTATAAAACCGTCCCCAGCCGACGATGCAACTAAAAGTGTCTGGTTGGAAATATATGGTATTATATTTACTATTTTTGCTTCGTCTGGGATATCTACCATTAACCTAATCGGTTCACCCATACCCCGTCCGCCAGGCAGATTAGAAGCCAGAATTGTGTAGAATCGGCCATTCGACCCTAATGCTAGTAGTTTGTCAGTAGTTTGAGCATGAAAAATAATTCCGGGACCATCGCCATCTTTGAACTTTAACTCTCTTTCAAGATCTATATGGCCATTCATAGCTCGGATCCATCCCATGCTTGAGCAAACTACTGTTATTGGCTCTTTTTCAATCATTGCCTCGATCGGCAACTCTTCGAAATCTTGTGCCTCTGCAAAATTAGTGCGTCTTGCGCCAGCCACAAAACTTTGGCCGAACTGTTTTTTTGTTTCGCGAATTTCTTCCGCAATTTTATTCCATTGTTGCATTGTATCAGCGAGCAAATCTTCCAAGTTTGCTCTTTCTTCCATCAAACTATCCCGCTCTTTAACCAATTCTACTTCTTCTAATTTGCGAAGAGAGCGCAGTCGCATGTTTAAAATTGCTTCAGTTTGTGCTTCGCTTAGCTCACCTTCGATTGAGACATCAGGCCTTTTATAGTCTAGTTCATCTTTAGCCCGTTCGTGCCGTTTCCCCCAGTCTTCTGACATAAGTGCTAATTTGGGACTCTCATCATATCTAATGATATCAATTACGCGATCTAAATTTAGGAAAGCTATAATAAGACCTTCTAATATTTCCAGTCTAATATCTATTTTGTTCAACCGGAAGTTGGATCTACGTCTTAAAATATTGCGCCTGTGATCCAGAAAAGCTCTGAGCACCTCATTCAAATTACAAACCTTTGGTACTAAGCCATCTATGAGAACGTTCATATTGAGGGAAAAGCGAACTTCAAGGTCTGAAATTTTGAATAACGTCTCCATTAGAATGTTTGGGTCTACATTTTTGTTCTTTGGTTCCAGTACCACTCGAACATCTTCTGCACTTTCATCTCGAATATCTTCTAATATTGGTATTTTCTTTGTTTGAATGAGCTCTGCAATTTTCTCAATCAGTTTTGATTTTTGAACTTGGAATGGTATTTCTGTAACCACTATTTGCCATTGACCGCGCCCTAAATCCTCTGTGGAGTAACGCGCTCTTAGTCGAAACGAACCCCTGCCAGTTTTGTAAGCATTAAGTATATTTTCATAAGGTTCAACAATAGTCCCACCGGTTGGAAAGTCTGGACCAGGAATGTATTTCAATAATGTTTCAACGCGCGCTTCGGGGCTCTTTATCATATGGATACACGCATCGCAAAGTTCTGAAATATTGTGAGGTGGGATATTAGTCGCCATACCTACTGCGATTCCGCTTGATCCGTTTGCGAGTAAGTTAGGAAAGCTGGCAGGTAAAACTATAGGTTCGGACAAGGTTCCGTCATAATTCTCCCTGAAGTCTACGGCATCTTCATTTAATCCATCAAGTAAAGCTTCAGCGACCGTAGTCATCCTTGCTTCTGTGTATCTGCTAGCGGCCGGGTTGTCTCCGTCTATATTACCAAAATTACCCTGTCCATCGACTAGTGGGTATCTTACGTTAAATTCTTGAGCAAGCCTGGCCATTGCGTCATATATCGCAGCATCGCCATGGGGATGATAATTACCCATAACATCGCCGCTAATCTTAGCAGATTTACGAAATCCACCGCTCGCAGTAAGTTTTAATTCACGCATTGCATATAGAATGCGCCTGTGAACTGGTTTTAAGCCATCTCTTGCATCAGGAAGGGCTCTATTCATTATTGTGGAAAGAGCGTAGGTGAGATAACGTTCACCGATGGCGCGGCCAAGCGGTTCGGCTAGAATACTTTTATCTCTCAGGTCATCTGATGCTTCATTCATGATTTGTTTGATAAACAAGCTTGACAGTGGGGTAAAGGAGAAGACTGATGAATTCAAAAAAATATTTCTAATATTTTTGGGTTCATCGTCTTAATATTAAAGCGTATGAAAGGTTTACTCGATGGATCGTTCTATTCTTATCACTGGTTGCTCTTCAGGGATTGGATATGATGCTGCACATGGACTAAAAGCAAGAGGGTGGAGAGTTTTTGCAACTTGCAGAAATGAGGTGGACTGCGAGAACCTGCGCAAAGAGGGCTTAGAAAGTTTTAGGTTGGATTATGATGATACTACCTCGATTCAGTCTGCTGTTAAATATATTCTTAATAAAAACAATGGGGTTTTGGGCGCTCTATTTAACAATGGTGCTTTTGCATGCCCAGGCGCTCTAGAAGATCTTCCGCGAGATGCTCTGAGAGCGATATTTGAAACTAATCTTTTTGGTTACCATGAATTAACAAGAGAAATCATTCCTATCATGAGGGCTCAGGGATATGGAAGAATAATTAATTGTTCATCGGTTCTCGGTATAGTGCCTTTGAAATGGCGCGGTGCTTATAATGCGACAAAGTTTGCTCTTGAAGGGCTCACTCAAACACTCAGGCTCGAAATGCATGACACTCCGGTTAAAGTAATATTAATTAACCCGGGTCCTGTAACTTCTAAAATTCGAGAAAATTCTATACCACATTTCGAAAAATGGATTGACTGGAAAAATTCAAAAAGAGCGGAACACTACAAAGCGACGCTCATTGGCCGTCTTAGACAAAAAAGTTCTATAAATAAATTCGAACTACCCGCATCAGCGGTTACAAAAAAACTTGTATTAGCTTTAGAAAGTCAAAAACCAGCACCTGCATACTATATAACGAAACCAACTTATTTCATGGCTTTGATGCGTCGCATACTGCCAATTATTTGGTTGGAAAAATTGCTTGCCAAAATTTAATTTATTTAAGTCAGGTTCACGTGTTCACATTTGCCAAATTACTACTAAGATCTTAATAATACAACCGACTCTTAGGAAATTTCATGTCTCAAGATCCTTTATTTATTCTCGTCATTCTTTCTATGGCTGTTGTTCTTATTGTTCTAATGATTGGAATCGGTGGTTTTGGAAGAGGCGGTGAGTTCAATAGAAAATATGCAAATAAACTTATGCGCTTAAGAATTCTTGCTCAGTTTTTAGCAGTCGCGATTATTTTGTTATTTGTGTATTTAAGTGGATCAAGGGGATAAAAAATGGTCACAATAAACAAAGTTTATACAAAAACTGGGGATGATGGTAAAACGTCTCTGGGAAATTTTGAGCGTGTAGCCAAATATGATTTGCGAGTTGAAGCTTATGGAACGGTTGATGAATTGAATTCTCACCTTGGAATGGCAAGGCTTGTTTCTACAGGTGATATGGCTGCTAAATTATCGTCTATTCAAAATGATCTTTTTGATTTGGGCGCAGATTTATGCAGGCCAAATATGGATAAGGATAAAGACGCTGAATATGAAGTTTTGCGCATAGTCCGCTCGCAAGTGGAGAGGCTTGAGCAAGAAATTGACACGATGAACGAGCCCATTGAACCACTAAAAACATTTATTTTGCCAGGGGGAAGTCAACTTGCAGCGCATCTTCATGTTTGTCGTACGGTCGCCCGAAGAGCAGAACGTTTAGCAGTAGAGCTTGCATTTCATGATCATGTAAATCCAGAGGCAACTAAATACTTGAACCGACTGTCAGATTGGTTTTTTGTTGCATCTCGAGCTGCAAATAATAATGGAGTTGATGATTTAAAATGGATTCCAGGGGCAAATCGTTGAGAACTGATGTGACTCTTTGGTATTTGAAATCGAAATAAAATAATGTTACGCGACGTCGATTGTTAACGAGTCGACGCTTTTCCGCTATTTACCGCAGGTCTACTTTGATAAAAGATAGATCGTAAAGTCTGGCTTAAAGTGTAATTGGCGATACAGGGAGATAATGACAATGAAGGTGCTTGTGCCTGTCAAAAGAGTGATTGACTATAACGTCAAAGTACGCGTCAAAGCGGATGGTGCGGGGGTTGACCTTGCAAATGTAAAAATGTCAATGAATCCATTTGATGAAATTGCGGTCGAAGAGGCAATAAGACTTAAAGAAGCTGGAAAAGTGGATGAAGTGGTGGTCGTTTCTATTGGCGTGGAAAAAGCGCAAGAAACTTTACGTACTGCATTAGCTATGGGCGCAGATAGTGCAATCTTGGTTGTGGCTACCGACGATGTGCACAATGATATTGAGCCGCTGGCAGTTGCAAAAATACTTAAAAAAATTGTCGAAAAAGAAGAACCAGGCATAGTTATTTGTGGGAAGCAGGCAATAGATAATGACTTGAACGCTACAGGGCAAATGCTTTCAGCTTTATTGGGGTGGTCTCAGGCGACCTTTGCCTCAGAACTAAGTATTGAGGGTGACAAAGCGATCGTAACGCGAGAAGTAGATGGGGGCCTTCAAACAATAAAGGTCAACCTCCCCAGCGTTGTAACGGTCGATTTAAGGCTGAACGAGCCTCGTTATGCATCCCTACCAAATATAATGAAAGCAAAGAAAAAGCCTTTAGACGTAGTGAACGCCGAGGATTTAGGGGTCGATGTATCGCCTCGACTGAAAATTAAAAATACTGGAGAGCCCGAAGCGCGTGCGGCGGGTATAAAAGTTGGTTCTGTGGATGAACTGTTTGAGAAACTGAAAGAAATGGGAGCGGTGTAATGGCAGTTCTAATTCTCGCTGAATTAAATGGAAATCAGTTATCTGAGGATGCAACTGCGAAAGCAGTTTCCGCTGCTAAGGAGTTAGGTGAGGTTCATGTTTTATGCGCGTCATCTGATTGCTCTGGTGCAGCACAATCAGCAGCAAAATTGAGTGGCGTCGCCAAAGTTTTATGTATTGATAGCGGAGTTTTTGGTAATGGCATGGCTGAACCAATCGCTGACTTAGTTGTTTCTATATCTGATGATTATGAACATATTATCGCACCGGCCACGAACTCTGCAAAGAACATTCTACCTAGGGTAGCCGCACTTTTAGACGTGATGGTAATTACTGATATCACGGCAGTTGTTAATTTTAACACTTTCGAAAGGCCTATCTACGCCGGAAATGCAATTCAAACGGTTGAATCGTCTGATCAGAAACTGGGATCGTTTCTTCTCTTTCTGAGTGGATGGAAGATAAAGTCGCAGCGTCAGACAGACCAGAGTTAACATCTGCCGGTGCCGTAGTATCGGGTGGGCGAGGTGTTGGGTCAGACACTGATTTTGCAATGATTGAAAAACTTGCTGATAAATTGGGGGCTGCGGTTGGGGCTTCACGGGCAGCTGTTGACAGTGGATATGCTCCGAACGACTGGCAAGTCGGCCAAACTGGTAAAGTAGTTGCTCCAGATTTATACGTTGCGGTAGGTATATCGGGTGCAATCCAGCACCTCGCAGGAATGAAAGATAGTAAGGTTATAGTTGCAATTAATAAAGACGAAGAGGCGCCAATTTTTCAGGTTGCTGATTTGGGTTTAGTTGCTGATCTTTTTGAAGCAGTACCAGCCCTTACAGACAAACTTTAAGAAACGGGTTTCCCCAATGTTTAGTAAAGCTCACTGGAGTGAGCTTTACACATTATTTTGACGACTATTCGATAATTTTGGCGACGACGCCTGACCCGACAGTA
>LUQC01000008.1 GCA_001627925.1 Rhodobacteraceae bacterium REDSEA-S34_B6
GCTGGGGCATCTGGGGCAGCTATTGCTTGGTCATTACTTGAGACACGAATGCGAATTTTGTGTTTAGAGCAGGGTGGCCATCTCACCGATGCTGAGTATCCTTCCCGTAAAGAAGATTACGAACTTTCGCGTTATGCAGAGTTTTCTTGTGACCCGAATGTTAGAGGACTCAAACAAGACTACCCCATTAATTCAGAAAATAGTTGTATCACTCCCGTTAACTGGAACGGTGTGGGCGGTTCGACCATAAATTTTTTGGCACACTGGCCTAGAATGAAGCCTAGTGATTTCCGAACAAAAACTCTTGATGGGGTGGGCGAGGATTGGCCAATAAATTACTATAATTTAGAACCTTTTTACGAAGTGAATGATTTAAATATTGGGGTTTCAGGATTACCAGGTAACACTGCCTACCCAGAATATAAAATATCTAATCCGCCCATACCTATCGGAATACTTGGCCAAACACTCGCTAAAGGATTTAATAATATGGGTTGGCATTGGTGGCCCTCAGATGTTGCAATATTGAGTAGAGACCAAGACGGTCGACAGAAATGTGTAAACGCGGGAACATGCGATCTTGGTTGTGCGGCTGGGGCAAAGGGTGGAACTAATCTCACGTACTGGCCTTTATTGGAGAGGGCGGGTGTAGAGCTTCGGACAAACTCACGAGTGCGTGAAATTCAAATTGACGAAGCTACCGGGTTAGCAAATGGCGTGCTTTATCATGGAGAAGATGGGCAAGTTCACAGACAAAGAGCTGAAATTGTTATTATGGCTTGTAATGGTGTAGGAACCCCTCGGCTCTTGTTGCATTCATCATCTAATTTGTTTCCGGAAGGTTTGGCCAATAGATCTGGTCTAGTTGGGAAAAACCTGATGTTTCATCCATTAACTGGCGTGGCAGGGGTATTTAAGGAAGAAATGAAAGGCCATGAAGGGCCTATGGCCTGTTCAATACTTTCGCAGGAATTTTATGAAAGTGATCCATCGCGAGGATTTTCAAGGGGTTATGGTTTACACTCTGGACGCTCCACAACACCAATGACCTTTGCATTAGGTGGTTATGGTGTTGATAATCCCATTCCTTGGGGAAATGAGCACCTTGAGATTATGGATAATATATATCCCTACCTTGCTGGTTTAACGATTGTTACTGAAGATCTGCCTGAAGAGCATAACTGCGTAACTCTTGATGCAGATTTAAAAGACAGCGATGGCATTCCTGCTCCAAAAATTAACTACACTTTAGGCGAAAATACTAAAGCAATGATAAAGCATGGCGAGGAGCGCGCTCGTGAAGTATTGCTAGCAGCTGGTGCAGAAAAAGTATTAGCAAAAAATGATGATAAAGTGTGGTGGCGGGCCGGATGGCACCAGATGGGTACCTGTAGGATGGGAAATAATCCCAGTAATTCAGTTGTAAACAGCTGGGGTCGATGTCACGATGTTAAAAACCTTTTTATAGTTGATGGATCAATTTTTGTAACTGCTGGTGCAGTAAACCCTACTTCAACAATACAAGCATTAGCCCTCTACATCGGTGATCAAATAAAAAATAATATTCAGACACTTTTTGATTGAGGGTAAAATGAACTTTCCTAATAAGATGTATTTAGATGGCGCCCAAGTAAGTGGAACTGAAACTACAGAAGTTTTTAATCCGGCGACTGAGGAGAAAATAGTTACTGTTGCTTCTGCGAGTTTAAAGGAAGTGGAGATTGCTCTCCTATCTGCTAAAAAAGCTTTTCAAAATTGGGCATCTTCTTCAATTGAAGTTCGGCAGAATTGGATGGCTAAATTACGTGATGAAGTTGTTGCTAATCAGAATTTTTTGCGAGAATGCGTGCACTTTGAAATGGGGAAGCCCTGGGCTCAGACCCATGAAGATTGGGACCGTCTCGTTGTCTCTCTAGAATTTTACTCTCAAGAGATTTCTCGTTTGCAGGATTATAGCATTCCAGATAGGGCTGGAACTCATAGTCACCGAATGATTTATGAACCTGCTGGTGTTGCGGTTGCCTTCTTGGCTTGGAATTTCCCACTACTTAATTTAGCTTTTAAGATTGGTCCGGCTATGGCAGCAGGGTGTCCATTAATCATCCGTCCTTCTGAACTTACACCGGTTTCAGCTTATGCTGTTGGAATGCTTTGTGAGAAAATAAAACTTCCCGCTGGAGTCGTTCAGATCCTAACCACGAAAAATCATGCAATTGCTGATGCATTGAGTGCATCTTCTATTCCTCAGGTTATTACTTTGATTGGTTCATCAAAAACTGGCCAGCACATTATGAAAACGGGATCATCTTCAATTAAAAAATACTCTATGGAATTAGGCGGGAATGCACCTGTCTTGATTTTTGAAGATGCTGATTTGGACCTAGCTGCTGATATTGTTACAGGCGTTAAATTCTCGAATGCTGGGCAAATATGTGTTGCTCCGAATAGAGTTTTCGTTTCTGAAAAAGTATTAAAAACATTCACTGAGAAAGTTGTTTCTCGTGCAAAAGCCCGCAAAGTCGGATTTGATAAATATGCTGAAATTGAGACAGGTCCGGTTATAGATAAAAGAGCATTTACGCGTATTAAAAAATTAATTGATGGTGCGGTTGCAGATGGTGCAACTCTTTTATGTGGGGGAGATAGACCATCAAATCTTAAAAATGGATACTATATTGCGCCAACGGTTCTTACTGATGTCACGGAAATGATGGAGGTTTATAAACAAGAAACGTTTGGGCCAATTGTAAGCATAATTCCTTTTTCAGATGACAGGCGCCTCGCTGATATGGCCAATGACTGTGAGGAAGGTGGTCTCACAGCTTATATTTTTACACGTAATCAATCACTTGCGGAGCATTATTCATCAATACTTCGATATGGAGAAATACAAGTAAATGGGGTTAAATACGATATTGATTTACCACACGGCGGTTTCGGTCAGTCTGGTATCGGGCACGATTGCTCTTCTCTAGCTTTAAACGATTATCTTGTCCAAAAACGGATAACTTGTGCAAAAAATACATTCAAGATTGGGGGGCACACGCCATGAAGATTACTCGAATTACTAGCCACGTCCTTGGTTATGACCTGCCAGAGCCTCTTGGTTATTCACAACAGTATTATAACAAAAGAACTGCTCACTTAGTTGAGGTGGAGACGGATGACGGCTTAGTTGGATGGGGAGAATGTTTCGGTGCAGGAAATATTGCCCTAGCCAACAAAGGTATCGTAGAAAAAGTAATCCAG
>LUQC01000080.1:0-17442 GCA_001627925.1 Rhodobacteraceae bacterium REDSEA-S34_B6
ATTTCATGTTTCGTGGCAACGGCAACTGCACCAAGAGCCCCCCCGAGTGCCAAAGACCCGGTATCACCCATAAAAACGGCAGCTGGTGGTGCATTATACCAGAGAAAACCTAATCCGGCACCAAAAATCCCAGAACAGAGAATTAAGATTTCCCCCGTACCATTGACATAATGAACATCCAAATATTCGGTAAAATCTACTCTTCCCACAGCATACGCAATTACCCCCAGAGCGCCGGCTGCAATCATCACTGGCATTATGGCTAATCCGTCCAAGCCATCAGTTAAATTTACGGCATTCGCCGACCCAACAATTACAATCATTGCAAAAGGAACAAATAAAAACCCAAGATCAACTAACAAATTTTTAAAAATCGGGAGGGCCAACCGATTTTGCAATGCGTCTGGATGATTAGTAGCAATAAAATATGCTGCCACGGCGGCTACCAAGAAACCAGATAACAAACGTATTTTACTTGATACACCCTTTGGATTCTGACGGCTTACCTTAAGATAGTCATCGATAAACCCTATCCCGCCAAAACAAATTGTTACAAAAAGTACTATAATTATATAGTTATTATCAAGCCTGGCCCACATAACTGTTGAAAAAACTAATGCTGATAAAACAAGTAAGCCTCCCATTGTAGGAGTTCCTGACTTTGCCGCATGCGCTTCAGGACCATCGTCACGAATAGGTTGTCCCTTGCCCTGTCTACGTCGTAGCACATTAATTAATGGCCTGCCAAAAACAAAACCAAATATTAAAGCCGTAAAAAAAGCTCCCCCAGCTCGAAAGGTTATATAACGGAAAAGATTGAAGAAATCTCCTCCATCTGACAGAGCCGTAAGCCAATACAACATTTATAAATTCCTTTCGCACATTTAGACTTTATTTATTTCTTCATGGCGCGAATTGCGTCCACTATAGACGACAATCCAATGCTCTTTGACGATTTTACTAAAACTTTATCACCCTCTTGAAGTATATTTTCCAAATCAGAAATTAACTCATTTTTACTCTCATAATGGCAACCTTTTATATTAAAAGGCAGTTTTTTATGTAAATGATACATTAAAGGTCCCAAAGTATGAACAATATCGACATCGGCTAACTCTGGCCAGGATATTATTTCCTCATGAAGCATAACTTCATTCTCACCGAGCTCCAACATGTCACCTAAAAAAGCTACTCGTCGGCTACAATTTAAAGTTCTTTGAGTCAAAAGCTGCAAAGCAGATTTCATCGAGGATGGGTTTGCATTGAAAGCGTCGTCAATCAAAAAAATATTTCCGGAGGGTAAGAGAATTTTTTCAAAAGAACCCCGCCCACTTGATGGCTCCCATTTAGCCAGATCTTGCGATGCCTTTTCAATGTCAGCCCCAAGACAATCTGCACAAAGCAGAACGCCTAAAGAGTTTTCTGCAAAATGGAAACCAGATGAACCAACGATAAACTCTAAATTTCTATCATTAAATTGGCACTGGACTTTAATTCTACCATTAAGTTTTTGCATTTTTTTAGCTCTAAGATTACTACCCATTTCACCAAAAGAAATAAATTGGCTTCCATTTTTTATAGTTTGTTTTTTCAAAATTTCGTAACCGGGAGTATCAGCATTTAATACCGCAATCCCTTTACGGTTTAGGCCCTTCACGATCTGGGCTTTCTCATGAGCAATTCCAGCTATATCTCCAAAAGCTTCCAAGTGAGCTTTGCCAATTGCAGTTATTAATACTACATCCGCAGCAGTCATTCTTGCCAATGGCTCAATTTCACCTGGTTTATTCATTCCAATTTCTACTACGGCATAAGTTGCGTCGATTGGTAAGTTCGCTAGTGTCAAAGGAACACCAAGATAATTATTAAAACTGGCAGGCGAAGCATGTGTTTTACCCTGAAGCTCTAGAATGGTTTTGAGCATGTTTTTTGATGAGGTCTTCCCAACTGATCCAGTTATAGCAACCACTTTTGCTTGGCTTCTTTCTCTTCGATACTTGCCCAAGTTTTCAAGTGCTTCTTGTACAGATGGGACCAAAAGCAAAGGAGTTTTCGAGGAAATGTCAGCAGGAATATGGTCAACCAGAGCACCTTTAGCACCCAATCTTATAGCGTCGTTAATAAAATTATGACCATCGCGTTTTGCCTTAACAGCCACAAATAGTTCATCTGATTTAATCGATCTACTATCTATTGAAACCCCTGCGATGCCATCATTTCGCCAGTCACCGATCAGATCGCCAGCAGTAGCTTTAACTAAGTCACTCAGGGACCACAGCATCATAAAGCTCCATCCAATGCTTCAACAGATATTGAAGCCTGTTCAGCATCATCAAATGGAAGAGTATCATCACCAATTACTTGGCCAGTTTCATGTCCTTTTCCACATATTATTAAAGCATCACCCACATCAAGCATATCAACTGCTCTTAAAATTGCTTCTGCCCTATCGCCATATTCATGAATAGCATCACGACTTAGATCTTTGATAATCATTTGCCGAATTTTAGCTGGATCCTCGCTTCTAGGATTATCATCCGTAACGATTACAACGTCGGCGTTTTGAGAGGCGGCGAGTCCCATAAGAGGCCTTTTGGACTGATCACGATCCCCACCTGCACCAATCACAGCAATTATTCTTCCAAAAACGTGCGGTCTCAGCGATTTAATTGCAGTCTCAATTGCATCCGGGGTATGGGCATAATCGACAAATACACTTGCTCCATTTGCTCTCGAGGCTGCAAGTTCCATACGACCTCTAACTGTGATTAAATTATGAAGAACATTGAAAACATCTTGCGGCTCAGAACCAAGAGAAATGACCAATGCGGCCGCCATAAGTACATTTTCAGCTTGAAAACCACCTATTAAATTTAATCTTTTTTGGTAAAGAATTCCATCATATTTAAAGAAAACTTCCTGACCAGAACTATCGAAAGTTTGCCTTTTTAATTGTATATTTGAGCCTTTGGATTTGCCCAAAGTGACAACTAAGTTACCCTGTGATTTAAGTTCTTCCGCCAATAATTTTATTCTGTTATTATTAACATTGAATACTGCAGTCTTATCGCTTGTGAGGAGTTGTCTAAACAATAATGATTTAGCTTCAAAATAGTCGTCTTTAGACTTATGGTAATCCAAATGATCTTGAGAAAAATTGGTAAAACAAGCCCCCGAAAATTGGACACCATCTAGCCGGCTTTGATCAAGACCATGGCTCGAAGCTTCTAGTGCAACATGATCGATTCCATTCGCTTTCAATTTGAAGAGCAGTTGATGCATTTCCAATGCGTCAGGGGTTGTATGCCTTAATGGCTGCGTCCAAGCTCCACGAACTCCATTGGTTCCAATACTGACTGCCTCAATATTTAAATTACTCCAGATTTGTTGGCAGAAACTGGCTACAGATGTCTTACCGTTTGTACCAGTAACTGCCACTATTTGAGCGGGCTGCTGTTCGAACCAAAGAGCAGCACAGCGAGCCAGTGTTTCTCTCGGATTTTCAACCACAACAAAAACAACATTGGAAGTGTTTGAATTACTTAAATAGTTAGAGTATCCGATTTTATCAGTTAGGATAGCGGAAGCACCAGCTAGAATCGCCGAGGACACAAAATTAATTCCATGCGAATTTACGCCAGGCAATGCTGCAAACAAGAAGCCTTCACACACTTTTCGGCTATCATTAGTTATGCCAGTTATTGCTGGATTTGCACCACTTTGAGAGGTAAGGCCTAAATCGGACAACGTTTTATTTTGCAACTTCATAGAAAACACATGTTTTTAATTCGATTGTAATAAAGATATCTTAGTTCATTTTTGCGGGCAAAACTCTAAATAAGTTATCTTTATTATTTTGCGGCCTCAATCCCAGTAACGGAGCTATTCTCGTGATTATTTCTGCCGCTACTGGTACAGCCGTCCATCCAGCCGTACGCCGAACTTCTTCTCCGGTATTATCCTCAGGCTCATCCATCGTTACAACTAATACATATTTGGGGTTGTTCGCAGGAAACAATGCGGCAAAATTTGTTATGACCTTGTCTTCGTAGTATCTACCCGTTGGGCTGGGCTTATCAGCGGTTCCAGTTTTGCCAGCCACTGGATAACCTGGAACTTCCGCCATTGTAGCCGTACCTTCCGTAACGACACTTCTCAACATAGTCAAAGCTTGCTTCGCGACTTTTTCAGAAATAACCCGCTCCCCATATTTTTGATTTTCCTGAATTTGCAGTGTTGGTGTAACCTTGTAACCTCCATTGCCTATGGCAGCATAAGCTGTGGCCAGATGAAGAGGAGTAGCTGACAAACCGTGCCCATAGGAAATTGTCATCGTTGATAATTCGGACCACTTCTTTGGAAGTAATGGCTTGCCTCCTGATGCTTCGACCATTTCTAACGGCACAATATCAAAAAATCCTAATGATTTTAAAAAATTTTGCTGTTTTGAAGATCCTATTTCCTGTGCAATTCTGGCAGTCCCTATATTAGAAGATTTTGAAATTACTTTTTTAACTGACAGCTCAGATCCGTAATTGTGGAAATCTCGTATTTTAAATTTCCCCCATCTTAAAGGGCCACTTACATTAATTGTAGTTTCTGGAGAAACCAAGTTAAGCTCCAGGGCCTGTGCTATGGCAAAGATTTTAAATGTGGAACCCAACTCGTATACACCTTGGATTGCCCGATTGAACAATGGACTGTTTCCGGGATCGCCACTAGAAGGTAATTTCGGTCGATGATTAGGATCAAAGTCGGGGAGTGATGCAAGTGAAATAATTTCGCCGTTGTTAACATCCATCAAAATCGCGGCGGCTCCTTTGGCATTCAAAAGCGACATCCCACTCTCTAAAACACTCTCTACTGCTGCTTGCACTGACAAGTCGATCGAAAGTTCAAGAGGGTTAGCTGATGATGCTGGGCTCCTCAATCTCTCGTCAAATGTTTTTTCCACACCTGCGACCCCAATTACCTCAGCAGAATGTACACCTTCCCTACCAAAGCTTGCTCCCCCAAGAACATGCGCAGCTAATTTACCATTTGGATAAAGTCGCATTTCTCGCGGGCCAAAGCGCAACCCAGGATCGCCCAGATCGTGTACCGCTTGATAAGCTTCCGGACTAATACGTTTTTTTATCCAGAGAAACTTTCTTTTTCCCGTAAACTCCTTGTATAGTTTATCTGCTTTCAAGTCTGGAAAAATTTTTGCAAGCCCATCTGCGGCTCTTCTAGGATCTGTTAAATGAGCCGTTTCAGCGTAAAGCGAATGAGTATCAAGATTTGTGGCCAAGATACGCCCCCGCCTGTCAACAATATTTGCTCTTTGTGCAACAATAGATGAGCCTATTGACTGAATTTGGGCTTCGTGTGGATTAGAAGCTGCCAAATGCCCCATACGAACGACTAGCACTCCATAAAGACACAGAAATACTGCTGCAAGAACCACCAAACGGCCTTTTGCTTTTAAATGCTCGCAGCTGTTAATTTCATGGTTTCGTTGTCTGGTATTTTCTTGTTCGATTACATCAGTATTTTCGCCTCTTTCTCGTGCCGCAAGAACTTTACCAAGCGGCCGCAAAGGTATCCGGCCGCTTGGCTCAATCATTGTTATAAACCCTTACTTCAGACTGAGATATCTCAGAATTTAAAGCAGAGCTCCATTTACTATTACTTGTTCCATTGCTTAAACGATTAAACTCTCCAAAATTTGTCGCTCTAATAGGGGCTAATTGTAATTCATCAAAACCAAGGTTTGTTAAATGAATAAGACGTTCAGGCCTGTTTAGGTATGCCCACTCTGCTTTTAGTACAGACAACTTTGCTCGAGCTTTGCCAATTTCTGTCTGAAACTCTTCTGATTTTTTAATCGCCATCTGGGTTTTTACATTTTCCTGATAAGCCCAATATGCAAGAGTAATAACCAAACCGAATATGATTATATAGAAAAAGTTACGCATAATGTTTTCCTTGTATTGCTGGTATGCCAAGTTGACTTGGTAAAAGACTCGAGCTTGGCTCAGAACTCAGTCTTTTTGCCATCCGAAGTTTTGCAGATCTTGATCTTGGGTTATTCGATAGTTCTTGATCTGGAGGAATAATTGCTTTTCGATTAACTATTTGAAAATGCTTAGGTCTATTTTTTAATTCTGGTGCATATCTATTGGAATTTCCTGCAGAACCACTTCGAAGTTGAAAAAAGCGTTTTACTATTCGGTCTTCAAGCGAGTGGAAAGTTACTATCGCTAAAATACCTCCACTCCGAAGAGCTTTCTCTGCTGCAAATAAAGCTTCATATAGCTCGGTGAACTCGTCATTTATGGCTATTCTGAGCGCCTGAAATGATCTTGTTGCAGGATGACTTGCACCAGGTTTTTTTCTAGGCAGACAATTTTCAATCACATTGGATAGATCCAGCGTCGAAACGAATGGCCTCTCTGCTCGCCTTGTAACGATAGCATTTGCAATGCGTCGGCTAGATCTCTCCTCACCGAAGAAATATAGTATATTTGCAATCTCACTTTCGGGTGACGTATTCACCAGATCTGCAGCGCTTGGCCCACTTTTAGACATTCGCATGTCCAAGGGACCGTCTTTCATAAAGGAAAAGCCACGAGAAGCCTCGTCTATTTGCATTGAAGAAAGACCAAGGTCTAACACTATGCCATCTAAATCTGATCCATACTTACCTAAATTAGAAAATTTATCGTTGTGAAGCTCAATTTTATCCGAGTAATTGCTAACCCAAGTCTTTGCAAGATCGAAAACCTGAGGATCTCGATCGATTGAAATAACCTTTTCTGCTCCTGCCTCAAGTAGCGCTCGGGTATAACCACCTGCGCCAAAAGTCCCATCGAGCCAGCATCCTGAGACTGGAGAAATTAGATTTATAATGGGTTCAATTAAAACGGGAATATGCGGCGAGTTAGAAACGGGAAACTGCATGTTAATCATCAGATTGACGATCCGAGGCGTCTAAATATATCAAAGGATCAAAATCTTCTGGCAGAGACTGCAACCAAGCATTAGCCTTTTCCTGGTCTTTTTTAAATGTTTCTGGATTCCATATTTGAAACGTATCTCCAGATGCAATAAAATACACCTCTGCTTTTATTCCTATTTTTTCCCTTAATCGTTGGGGAATAACTAATCTTCCAGTATCATCAACAGATGTAGGGAAACTCTGACCATGAAAAAGTCTTTCAAGCATCTTCCGTTGAATTGACCCTCTTGGTAAATCACTAATCTTCTGATCAACTTCGTCAATTGCTTGAATAGTATAGCACTCAAGAAAGTTTTTCCTGTTGTCGCCGTAAACAATAACGAGTTCCGGCTGCAGCCCATCCGTCCACGCTGGATCACAAGACTCAATTACTCGTCGAAACAGGGCTGGAATTGAAACCCGACCCTTACTATCAACTTTATTAAGCCCTTCACCTCTGAATCTACGCACCAACTTCCATCACCCAATTAATATCATTCCGCGGAACAGAAACGAAAAGACGGACTGGGATACTGCCACTGCCCAATCCGCCGAATTCGTGCCCGACCACTTCAGGCTCTACCGGAGTAAGACATCTGGGGGGGAAAGTGTCTGCACTCCAATTATTTAGATGAAACTGGGGCCTGTATGAAACCTGACTTTCACTTTAGGATCTTAGCGTCCCTTATAAATCCCTAATCATCTGTAACTATTTCTGCACGACAAATCCCCATAATGCAAGAAAAAAATGGGATTTTATGGGAATTTAATGCACAAATATAAGAAAAATGAAATAACTATTTTAAAAGGCACAATATGTAGTGCAATAATTTATTTTTTAACTATATACAGATTTTTAATCTTAATTAAAAAATCATAAATATCACAGAATTTTTTCAATTTTATTACCATATTCATCAGAATATATCAGAAAATGATAATATTACCACGTATTCCCAAAGTGATTTTAAAAAAAATTTAGATATGCGAAATTTGTTTCATTGCAATGATAGCCCCCTGATATTAGGATGATACCATGTTTGGTGTGGAAGAGATTCCACTTAATAGGGAATCCGGTACGGTTTGTTACGTTCAAGCCAACTCCGGAACTGCCCCCGCAACTGTAGGCGGTTAGCAACGTTAGAAAAGCCACTGGATAATCTGGGAAGGCCTAGCGAAGCAAAGATCCGCAAGTCAGGAGACCTGCCAAACTGTCACCCTATCCGTGAGCGGGGTGCTCTATGGGTTGCGGTAGTTCCGTTGTGGTGAAAATTACACATCGGAAAGGTCAGTCCTTTCTAGCAACAAAAATTATAGTGGTACAGGAGTGCCAATGAAAGGCGTTATTATGAATAAAATATTATCAATAACTGGTTTATTAATGTTTCAAGCCAGCACTGGCTTTGCTCAGGAAACCTATGACCTCGGTGAAATATACGTAAGCGCTGGCTTTCAGGACATTAATATTAACAAAACCGGATCAAGTGTTAAAGTTTTGCAATCCGATGAGTTAAAAACAAACGTATTTGATGCAGTAAATTTATTGGACGCCCAGTCAGGTATAGCAATGTCATCTTCTGGTGGAGTGGGCTCCCAAACAGGCATAAGGCTTCGGGGTTTATCCCAAAACTACGTTGCTGTTCGTGTGGATGGTGTGGATATTTCTGATCCAACTGGGACCCAAAATAGTTACGATTTCGGTGGCATTATGACATCAGGATTTGATCAAATTGAAATATTGAAAGGATCTCAGTCAGCAATTTACGGATCAGAAGCAATAGGCGGTGTAATAAATTTCAAAACAAATAATTCAAAAACTATTGGCGGTAACACTGAAACAAATATTACTTTGGGTTCAAACAACACCGTAACGGCAAATATTAAACTCACCCAAGTCGAGGAAAGTGGTAGCTATGCACTGTCCATCAATAACATGGTCACTGAAGGTTATTCGGCGAAATCAGATAACGACGAAACCGACCCTTACAGTAAAACTGAGATTAGATTTGTTATGGATCGAAATATAAATGAGCAACTAACTCTCGGAGCAACAGCTTTATATTCTGAGGAAGAAATTGATTATGATGGCTTCAATCATGAGTTTGATCATATTGACAGAACCCGATCAGCCGGAAGTATCTATGCATCATTTGATTCAGGATCAATTACAAATAAAATTAAAAGATCATTTTCTAACACTGATAGGTATGATCGTAACGGTTGGAACAAGAGCTTCATTGGAAGCCGCGATGTTTGGAATTACACCGGCCAGACCATTTTTAATGGAGCAAATATTACTTTTGGTTATGAAGAAAGTACGGAAGAAGCTGACATCGATGGACAAATCAAAGACTATAAAGAAACAGCAGTAATTTCTGAGGTAAATTACGCGCTTGGAAAAAACAGTGATATATCATTAGCTGCACGGCGCACTAGCTCAAAAAACTATGGAGATGACACCACCTACCGTCTGGCGGCTATTAACAGACATCAAGATGAATTAACCAGTAGATTAGTTTTGAGCAGCGGCTTTAGAGCACCATCACTTTACGAACTTTTTGACAGCTACTACGGAAATTCGACATTTACTCCAGAAACAAGCCTGAATGCTGAAATCGGGTTAGAGAAAAAATTAAATGAAACTTCAAAATTAAGTGCAACGATTTTCAATAATACCGTTGATAATTTAATCGAGTTTAACAACGATACTTTTGTTTATGAGCAATATAATGGCAGCACAAAAACAAGTGGTTTGGAACTTTCCTCAAATTTGAGGGTAAGCGATAAGTTCAATTTAAACGCAAATTATACTTACACCAAGGCTGAAACAGGTGACGTTAAAGCGGTAAGAGTTCCAAAACATGATATTGTTTTGAATATTAAAAACCAGTTTAGCGAAAACTTTCACAGTTTGCTATCTGTAAAAGTTGCAAAAGATATTGAAGATACTGTTTGGCCGTCCAACGTTCAGATGCCAGATTACGAAGTTGTTGATGTTTCATTTACATACGACATGAACGATAAATCATCTGTATACTTCAAAGTGCAAAATTTAGCAGATGAAAAGTACGAAACGATAAAAGGATATAATACAGGAGGCCGTCAGTTTTTTGCAGGTATCCGTGCATCTTTTTAGACTTATCGCCTTTTACTCAGTTCTTTATTTTTTTGGGACTATTACATTGGCTACTGAAAACAACCCAAAGGTTGTTTCACTTAATGTATGTACAGATCAATTTGTTATGCTTCTCGCAGATGATAGTCAGATTATTTCATTGTCTGAAATTTCAACAGATATACTATCTTCTGCAATGGCTGAAGAAGCTTCTAAGTATCACCAGAACAATAGTGGTGCTGAAGAGGTATATTTACTCCAGCCTGATATAGTATTTGCTGGCATTTATACAGCAAAAGCTACTGTAAATATGTTGGAAAGTTTGGGCATTCGTGTCGAAAAATTCGAGCCAGCAAATACAATAGAGCAGATCATCCTCAACATGCAAAGGACTGGTAAACTGCTAGGGCATACTGACCGCGCGAACACACTGGTTGCAAATTTTGAGGCCAGGTTAACGGACCTTACAACAGGTATAAACACTAGACCACGAGCGGCACTATATTATGCGAACGGTTACACAACTGGTGAAAACACTCTCGCAGGGCAAATTTTAGATCTGGCAGGTTTTTCAAACATAGCTTCAGAAATTGGTATACACTGGGGGGGGACGCTGCCATTAGAGTTATTAATTATGTCGAAACCTGACGTGATTATAACCGGCACGACCTATCCTGGCTCATCTAGATCTGAAGAAATTCTAAAACACCCTGCGCTCAAACCTTTAAGACATGTTTCTTCCACCGATGCAAACTGGGTTTGTGGTACACCATATATTGTGAAGGCGATAGAGGACTTACAAACAATACACCCGGACAAAATGAGCACGAAATGAATTTAAAACTTACATTACTGATATTTCTAATTGCTCTTTTTATTCTTTCACTGACCACAGGTCATACCACAACCAGTTTCAGCCAGGGCATCACAGCTTTATATTATGGTGATGGCCCTTTAGGCACAGTGATGAGGCAAATAAGACTTCCACGCGCTATTTTGGCTATATTGGTCGGCGCATCGTTGGGTGTATGCGGTGCAGCCCTGCAGGGCTATCTACGAAACCCCCTTGCAGAGCCAGGTTTAATCGGTGTGTCAGGATCTGCGGCACTTGGCGCGGTTATTTCGTTACAGACAGGTTTCGCAACCTATGTTTGGATGGGTCTACCTATTGCAGCGTTTTCTTTTGCCACCTTAGCAGTATTGCTTCTCCTGTTGTTGGCAGGCCCTCGCGGAAGCTCCTTGACACTTATACTAGCTGGAATTGCGGTAAGCGCCTTAGCCGGCGCATTTACATCACTTGCCCTTAATCTATCACCAAACCCATATGCAACTTCTGAAATTGTATTTTGGTTAATGGGGTCTCTAGCAGATAGATCTTTCGAACATGTATGGCTTGCGTTACCTTTTTGCTTGATCGGTTGGCTAATGATTGGGTCTATAGGAAAAGCACTTGATGCATTAACCCTAGGCGAGGATGTGGCCTCTTCTCTATCCATTTCATTAACAAAGACAAAATTACTTCTCGTATTTGGCGTTGCTTCTTCGGTCGGGGCAGCGACAGCTGTTTGTGGTGCAATTGGTTTCGTGGGGTTGGTAGTACCACATTTATTAAGACCATTAGTAAAGGGAAAGCCATCAACTCTCCTGTTAGTTTCTGGTCTTGGGGGCGCCGTTATGGTTCTAGCGGCGGATATAGCAGTCAGGGTAATTTTGCCCGATCGCGATTTAAAACTTGGAGTTTTGATGGCAATTATTGGCGCCCCATTGTTTTTACATCTTATTTATAAAACGAGGTCCGCTCTACAATGACACTATTTGGCGCGGGCAAAACTACGCTTCTTAAAGCTGCACTTGGTTTGATTGAACACAGTGGCGATTCATCCTTAGCAAAGTTACCACTAAACGAGCGCTCATCAACGGCCGCTTGGATGCCACAAGAAAGGGAGATCAACTGGCCTATTTCAGTTTTGGAAACAGTCGCGCTTGGTCAGCTTTTACCATCCAAAAATCTGGATAAAAATGAAATAATAAATGATGCCTTAGACAGAACGGGGTTAATAAATTATCGCGATCGAATTTCAACCGAACTATCAGGCGGAGAGCAGGCAAGAGTACTGCTTGCTCGTGCACTGGCCCAAAACACACCACTGATTTTAGCCGATGAACCGATAGCTGGTTTAGACCCTGCGACTCAATTAACGACCATGAAAATGTTTGCAGACATGGCTAAAGAAGGAAAAGGAGTTTTAATATCACTGCATGACCTAAATTTAGCGGCAACATTTTGCACTAAAATTATAATTTTAGACAGGGGACGATTGTACGCAAGTGGTGACCATGCACAAACAATGACAGATGAGAACCTTGAAAAGGTTTTCAACGTAAGAGCATATCACGCGCGGACTGATAATGGAATAATTTGTCAACCAATAGAAGTATTAAGTCATTCAAATTTAGAGAAAAGCTAAATCTTCTGGGGTCAGATGGATGCACTAAAGAAAATGAAAGACTTTAAACCAAATCGTATCGTTTGCTTAACCGAGGAAACCGTGGAAACATTATACTTACTTGGTGAGCAGGATAGAATCGTGGGAGTAACAGGTTACGCTGTAAGACCCCCTGAAGTACGCAAAGAAAAAGTTCGTGTTGGTGCCTTTACCAGCGCTGATATTCCTAAAATACTAGCGCTGAACCCTGACTTAGTTCTAACATTTTCAGACCTTCAAGCAGATATCGCAGCAGAATTAATTTTAAAAGGAATTGATGTCCATGCATTTAATCAAAGAAGTGTAGAGGGCATTTTATCAATGATTTCGATGATTGGCTCGCTTGTTGGAGCAAACAGGAAAGCTGAGAAATTAATAGCAGATTACACCAAAAAGTTAGAAACCCTGAGAAAGAAAAAAACGGAGGTTTTAAAAGTATATATAGAGGAATGGGATGAACCCTTGATATCAGGCATTTTATGGTTTTCAGAACTTGTGCAAATAGCAGGCGGCACAGATGTTTTTTCGGATAAATCAAAAAAAATAGATGCAAAAAGTAGAATACTGAACTCCGACGATGTAATTAAGGCTAATCCAGACGTTATAATTGCTTCTTGGTGTGGCAAAAAAGTTAGAAAAGAAAAAATTGTTGCAAGAACTAATTGGAAATCAATAACCGCAGTAAAAAATGACTTAATTTTTGAAATTAAGTCACCACTTATTCTTCAACCGGGACCCGCTGCACTTGGACCAGGATTAGATCAAATTTGCAGTATTTTAGACAATGCCAGAGATAAATTACGAGGCTAGCTTAATGACTGAAATTTTAAATTTTCTTAATAAAGGGGGTCCAGCCCTATGGATTATTTTTCTACTATCCATAATTCTACTGGCAAATATTTTTTATAAACTATCACATTTAATGAAACTTGGAGTTTGGAATTCCAAGCGCACTAGGTTAATTTTAGATGCCTGGAAATTGAATAATATTGATTATTTAAGAAAAGTTTTTCTTGACGCCCGCGGTATCAGAGAGGCCCTAGCTAAAAAGACCATACTTTCAATTATTGACGAGGCTTTACCAGAAGATAGCGCCAGAGAGGAATGTGAGGGAAAGGCAAAGGATAGCCTATACCAAGCCAGTAAGGGCTTAAGAACGATAGAGCTAATTTCTCATATAGCACCATTGTTGGGCCTATTGGGAACGGTTCTGGGCATGATAGAGGCTTTCCAAAGGTTGCAAGAAAGTGGAAATCAAGCCGACCCAAGTATCTTAGCTGGAGGTATTTGGGAAGCCCTTCTTACAACTGCTGCAGGCATGGCAGTGGCTATTGTAGCAACGGTATCTTTAAGCTTTTTTGACAATATAATAGACAGACTTAGAAATGACCTGGAAGATTTAGCAACTCAGATATTTACTAGAAAGCCTGGTGGTTTCGGTGTTTGATTTCCAACGGTCATTTCATCGACGCAGGCCTTCGCTAACGCCCATAATTGATGTGGTATTTCTCTTGTTGGTTTTTTTTATGTTGGCATCGACTTTTACAGTGGACAAGAAAGTAAATCTTTTATCTGAAACCATTTATGGCAGCTTGAAGTACGATGAGCATCCCAGACTAATTGAAATCAAGCGTGACAAGTTGCTAATAAATGGAGTGGAAGCAGATGATCATGTTGCAACTAAAAGATTAGAAGAGATTACTCAAGATCTATCTCAAATCATAATTGTGCAAGTGCTTGAAGGTACCTCAACCCAAAGAATGTTGGATGTAATTGAATTACTCAAATCCAGTGGTTTTTCGAATTTAAAAGTGAGCGGCAAATAATATGCGTTTTGCTGTATACCCGGGTAGAGAAAAAAAAGAGTCCATCATCCCGATGGTAAACGTTATTTTTCTATTATTAATTTTTTTCTTGATGACTTCTAGTTTCATTATTCCCGATCCTTTTGAACTCAACAAACCTTACGCCGATAGTTCAAATAAAGTTAGTACTGAAGAGCGACTGTACATATCGAAAACAGGAAAAGTTTTTATATCAGATAAAGTTAATGAAAATGCTTGGAGGTACTTAAAACAAAGCACACCAGAAGAATTACTTTTGATAGCAGATAGTAATTTCCCAGCTAAAGATTTGTTAAATATTTCAGAAAAATTAAAAGAGTTAGGTATTATTGAACTAAACCTATTGACCAACCAGAGGATTGAAGAATGAAATTGCAAGCCTGGTTGTTCTTCATAAGCGCCTCAATCATTCTGCACATGTTTGGTGTGTCGCTTTACGTATCATTCCAAGACCAAATTACGCCTAACATAGAAGGCTCCACTTCGAACCTAGAAATTATAAGTGACACAGAATTATCCTTGCTGGAAAAATGGAGCACTCAACCAAGTTTAAACTCGGATAGTCAACCGCTTTCTCCTCAGGCAAACAATGATTATCCGCCAGCCCAACAGCCAAACGCTAATTCAAAATTGATTTATCAAAAAAAACCCAACGAGTTAAAACTACCGATCGGTAAAAATAATAGCATTCCCAAAATTAGTAAAAATAACATGCCAGTATCAGATTTAAACCTTACTGTTAGAAAGCCAATCAGGCCAACCGCCATGGCAAATTATGATAAAGCATATACAGCGATATCTTCAGTCACTGGGATAGATATACCAAAGACTTTAAAAAGTAATACCAAGAAAGACATTTATAGGCCGAGTTTTGAACCAACAACTAACGACCTTCCTCAACTAGATATTTATAAAGACCTGTCCAATTATGAACCAAATAATCCTAAAGATCTACTCCCAAAAAAATCATCGCAAATTGATCATAGGCCTGATCAAAAAATTAATAACTTAGATCAGACACAATTTTCTTCATTGCAAATAGCAGATCAAAAACCAATCCTAGAGGGTGCAAACCAAAGTACCCAAATACAAAATAATAAAAGCAAAATTGACGATGATATTGCTCGAGAATGGGGTTTCAAAATTATAAAAGCACTAAAACGCGCCGTGGAGAACCCAATTGGAGTTAGAGGTGAAGCCAGTATTTCAATGGAGCTAACTATTTCAAAAAATGGTGATCTATTAAATGTTGAAATTATTCATAGCTCAGGTAATTCAAGATTTGATTCAGCAGCACAAAGAGCCACTCAACGGGCAAACTTTCCAAGAGCTCCTGCGTCTTTCAACAAAGAGAAGAAAACTTTCAAAATTAAGTTAATTCTATGATTTGACAATTTAAAAAAAACATTTGCCTCAAGATTTACTATAATTGGAAAATAAATTTCAGCTATTAAAGAATATCCTCTGGTCTGCAAACAAATTTTGAAACCACTCGTTTTGAACCTGCCTTTTCAAATTCAATCTGCAATTTATCCCCTTCAATATCTAAGACGACCCCATATCCAAATTTCTGATGAAATACACGCTCGTTAACTTCATAGATTGGGTTGGATGTACTATCAATTATGATCCCCTTACTTTCACTCGGCTGAGAAAGAGAATGCTGATTTTTATTTTTTTGCAGTCGCCTCCAACCGGGGCTATCATATCCATCTGCCTGAGACGCCTCATTATCCAACGTTGAATTATTCACACCAAAATCAGATGGTCCACTATACAAACCCGAAGGTGTAAGTATATCAACGTGCTGCTCTGGTAATTCATCAATAAATCTTGATGGCATTGAAGATTGCCACTGGCCAAAAACACGGCGATTACCAGCAAAAGATATATAACAAGCTTGCTCTGATCTCGTTATACCAACATAAGCCAATCGTCTTTCCTCTTCTAGGCCGTTCACCCCACTCTCATCCATGCTTCGTTGTGATGGGAAAAGTCCATCTTCCCAGCCTGGCAAGAAAACAATTGGGAATTCCAGACCTTTGGCCGCATGAAGTGTCATTATAGAAACCTTTTGCTCAAACTCTTCACTGTCGTTTTCCATTATCAGGCTCACATGTTCTAAGAAGCCCTGTAAATTTTCAAATTCCTCAAGTGCTTTAACAAGCTCTTTTAAGTTTTCTAGTCGCCCACCGGCTTCCGGTGTTTTATCATTCTGCCACATCTCAGTGTAGCCACTTTCATCAAGTATCATTCCAGCCAATTCGACATGATTGCTATCTCCTTTCGAGATGATCGAACCCCAACGATCTAAATTCTTCAGAAATAAATCAAGTTGTATGGCAGCTTTTCCAGAAAAGCCTCCTTCGTCTAATAACAAACGAGCCCCTTCAGCTAATGAAATTCCATTATTTGAGTATTAACAATTCGTTCAAAAGCCAAATCGTCACTTAAGCTCAAACTCAAACGGAAATAAGCCATGGCATCACGTATTTCCATGCGCTCATAAAATCTTGGACCACCAATAACTCGATATGGCAAACCGACAGTTAAGAATCTGTCCTCAAATGTACGCATTTGATGGCTTGCTCGCACTAAAATGGCAATTTCATCCAAACCGTTTATTAAATAATTCCTATTTGACAATTGAATTGACTCGATTTCCTCACCAATCCATCGAGCCTCTTCTTCTCCATCCCAATGACCAATTAAGCAAACTTTTTGTCCCTCTTGATTTTCAGTCCAAAGGTTTTTTCCAAGACGATCTTTATTTCCTGATATTACTGCACTAGCTGCGGCCAAAATGTGTGGGGTGGATCGATAATTTTGCTCCAAACGTACAATCTTTGCACCGACAAAATCTTTATCAAATCTAAGAATATTACCTACCTCTGCACCTCGCCATCCATAAATAGATTGATCATCGTCCCCAACACAGCAGATATTCTTATGATTTTGAGCTAGTAATCTAAGCCATAAGTACTGCGCCACATTAGTATCTTGATACTCGTCAACCAG
>LUQC01000080.1:17449-20196 GCA_001627925.1 Rhodobacteraceae bacterium REDSEA-S34_B6
GTACTGCGCCACATTAGTATCTTGATACTCGTCAACCAGTATGTACTTAAACCACTTCTGATATTTCGAAAGTATCTCTGCATTTTCTTGAAATAGCTGTACAACGAGTAAAATTAAGTCACCAAAATCTACGGCATTTAACTCGCGCAGCCGCTGTTGGTATTGAACATACAATTCCGTTCCAATATTGTCGAATGCGTTTGCTTCTGATGCAGGAACTGCCTCTGGTAACCACCCTCTATTTTTCCATCTGTCAATTAAGCTCGCTAAATGTCTTGGGGGCCATCTTTTTTCATCCACATCAGCTGCTTTTATTAACTGCTTCAAAAGTCTTAACTGGTCATCAGTATCAAGTATTGTGAAATTATTCTTTAAATTTACTAATTCCGCGTGACGTCTTAAAAGCTTAACACAAATTGAATGAAAAGTTCCGAGCCACGGCATCCCCTCAACAACTCGCCCCAATGTATGTGCTACTCGATTTTTCATTTCTAAAGCAGCTTTATTGGTGAAAGTCACAGCCAAAATTTCATTTGGCTTAGCACTACTTGTATTCAACAAATGAACAATTCTCGCAGTAAGCGCTTTCGTTTTGCCAGTCCCCGCTCCTGCCAACATCAGAACGGGTCCCTCTAATGTTTCCACAGCAACTCTTTGAGCTTCATTTAGCTCTTGCAAATATGGCTCAGATCTCGCCTTTATTGCTAGCGCAGAGAGCCTAGAAGATGACTTTATGATGTTTTGAGAGTTTTTGCTCATAAGAATGTTTTAGACAAATATATTAAATTTGCAAAGGTATGTTCATAATTTGTTCTTTCATAGTCTGTAATTTAATCAACCTCTAAGATACCGTTCCCTCGAAATAGTTTTCATTATATGCACCGGGAGTCTAAAAAAATTAATATAGTTGTGGATAAATTAATTTTTTTTATTAAAAAGGCACCGGAAATGTATTGACACTTTTTTTTCATTCTGCGACGCAGCAAAATAACGCGTAGGTCGCCAATATAGTACTTAAGGATTATTAAATGCCTGACTTCAATAAGATCCTGATAGCAAACCGTGGTGAGATTGCAATTCGTATTATGCGAGCTGCAAATGAAATGGGCAAAAAGACTGTAGCAGTGTTTGCTGAAGAAGATAAGCTCGGTCTTCACAGATTTAAGGCGGATGAAGCATATAGAATAGGCCACGGAATGGGGCCCGTTGCTGCATATCTAGCAATTGACGAAATAATACGTGTAGCAAGGGATTGTGGAGCAGATGCAATCCACCCAGGCTACGGACTGCTTTCTGAAAATCCTGACTTAGTTGATGCCTGCGAAAGAAACGGCATAGTATTTATCGGACCACAAGCATCAATAATGAGAGCGCTGGGTGACAAAGCTAGCGCGC
The DNA here is from genome assembly GCA_001627925.1 of Rhodobacteraceae bacterium REDSEA-S34_B6. Lineage (GTDB taxonomy): Bacteria > Pseudomonadota > Alphaproteobacteria > Rhodobacterales > Rhodobacteraceae > Salinivivens. Next base: position 18,845 of record LUQC01000080.1, read on the forward strand.
GCAGAGTTGCGATTGAAGCCAATGTCCCAGTGATACCAGCTACAGAGGTCTTGGGAGATGACATGGATACCATCAAGACCCAAGCGGCTGAAATTGGATATCCATTAATGCTTAAAGCTTCGTGGGGTGGTGGTGGACGAGGAATGCGTCCAATCGAACATCCAAATGAATTGGAGGATAAAGTCCTAGAGGGGCGCCGCGAGGCTGAGTCAGCTTTCGGCAATGGTGAAGGTTATCTCGAAAAAATGATTACTCGAGCGCGCCACGTCGAAGTACAAATCTTAGGTGATAAGCATGGTGAAATTTTTCATCTTTGGGAAAGAGATTGCTCCGTACAGCGGAGAAACCAAAAAGTGGTTGAGAGAGCACCAGCACCCTATTTGACACAGAAACAGCGGGAAACTCTTTGTGATTTAGGTAGGAGAATATGTGCTCACGTAAACTATGAATGTGCAGGCACAGTTGAATTCTTAATGGATATGGATACTGAAGAATTCTATTTCATTGAGGTAAATCCACGAGTGCAAGTTGAACACACAGTTACTGAAGAAGTGACAGGCATCGATATTGTTCAAGCACAAATTCTGATCGCCGAAGGCAAAACAATAGCCGAGGCCACCGGCAAAGCAAACCAGAGTGAAGTGACACTTAACGGACACGCCTTACAAACAAGAATTACCACGGAAGATCCACAAAATAATTTTATTCCAGACTATGGTCGAATAACTGCCTTTAGATCAGCAACGGGTATGGGAATAAGGCTTGATGGCGGTACTGCTTATGCAGGCGGCGTAATTACACGCTACTACGACTCCTTGCTTGTAAAAGTGACAGCATGGGCACCAACACCCAGTAAGGCTATCGCCCGAATGGATCGTGCCTTAAGGGAGTTCAGAATTCGTGGTGTTTCTACAAATATAGCGTTTGTCGAAAATTTATTGAAACATCCAATATTTCTATCAAATGAGTATACAACAAAATTTATTGATACAACGCCAGATCTTTTTGATTTTGATAAAAGACGAGACAGAGGGACTAAAGTCTTAACATACATTGCGGATGTGAGCGTTAATGGTCATCCGGAAACCAAGGACAGACCCCTACCCAATTTTGATGCACCCACTCCTATATCTCCAAATTCAGTTGGCGAGATGAGCTATGGCACCCGCAACCTATTGGAACAAAAAGGTATCGAGTTCGAAGAAAAACGAATAGATAGCAATGTGGCAATATTAGACGAACTCAAGGAAAAAGTGCCTAGTGTTCGAAGTGTGCCGCAAATATTTCTTGACAATGAGCATGTAGGGGGTTATAATGAACTCAGAAATAAAACTTTAACGACTGAGAAACAG
>LUQC01000081.1 GCA_001627925.1 Rhodobacteraceae bacterium REDSEA-S34_B6
ATTAAGTGCAGACCTTGACCTTCTAAAGTCCTTTGACGGTCTATCAACTATTGTCTGCGTATTTGTAACATTATGTATAGTTGTTATAGACCCATGTCTAATACCTAGTGACTCATGTACGACATTGACGATAGGGGCCAAACAATTTGTCGTGCACGAGGCAGCGGTCACGATATTATGCATGTTTGGGTCATAAATATTATGGTTGACTCCATATACTAAGTTTGCAACCGATCCAGTTTTTACGGGTGCAGAAACAATTACTTTTTGTACGCCTTTGTTAAAATATGGAGCTAATAATTGCTCAGACTTAAAAAAACCAGTACAGTCAATGACGATATCAATCTCATCAAGAGGTAAATTAACTATATTCTCTTCATGTAGAACTGGAATTTTTTGATTATCAACAGTCAACGAAACGCTATCATTTGAAATGCTTCTGCTCCACCTACCGTGAACTGTGTCAAATTCTAAAAGATGTGCAAAAAGGTCTGGATCACCATTTTTATCGTTTATGAACGCTACCGAAATATCGTTGTCAATAAGCCGGCGCAAAGCTAACTTTCCTATTCGCCCAAACCCATTAAGTGCAATCTTTACCATATTTTAATCCAACAAAATATTCTCTAGTTTTTTAAAAACTGTGTAACAAGGTACAATATATAAAAAGGTCGGCCAATAAAGAGCCGACCCTAAGTTTATATTTAATCTCGATTAAAGCCTACAACCCATCGACCATAGCCTGGGTTTTGGCTAATTCTGGGTCGCTAACCAGACCATACTCAGCCAGTGGCCCATCAGGTCCAGCTATTTCGTCCGATACGAAGAACTGGATGTATTCTTTTAATCCAGGAATTTGACCAATATGAGCATTTTTTACGTAAAACTGAAGTGGACGAGAAATAGGATACTCACCGCTAGCTATGGTTTCAGTCGACGGTGTAACACCGTTTACTTTTGATGCATAGATTGTATCAGTGTTGTTCAGTAGAAATGACAAGCCAAATACCCCAATACCCTCTTTGTTAGATGCAATAGATGCAAGGGTTTCTGTATAATCGCCATCTATATCGACCGACACACCATCAGTTCGTACCTTCATGCAATCTTTATCAGCTTCTTTTTTTGTCAGACCTGAATCCATAAGGTATTTATGAGTTCCTGCTTTTTTGCATCCTTCGACCATAACTTTTTTATCAAAGACTTCTCTTGTTCCGTGCTTGGTTCCTGGAATGAACATTTTTATACTTCTATCTGGAAAATTAGGATCGACATCCTTCCAATTTGTTACTTCGGACTTGTTTGAAATAGCTAAATAGATGTGCGCAGGCGCTAAATCCTCAAAGCCTTTGGTTTCTAAACGAGATGCAAAGACAATACCGTCATAACCGATTTGTACCTTAGTATATTCTCCAATATTGGCTTTACACTTGATACCTTCTTCTTCTTTCATAAGAGATGACGAATTTGCGATATCGGTAGTGTTTGTACCAACTCCCTCACACATCCTCTTTCTGCCAGCACCAGATCCACCGGATTCGACTACTGGTGTTGGAAAATCAAAATTCTCGCCAAATGCTTCAGCAACAATTGACGCATATGGTAAAACAGTTGAAGAACCGGCTACATGCACATAATCACGTGCAACAGCACTACCAGATGCTATCACTAGAGAAGAAGCAGTAGCCAAAGCTAAGTTTCGAATATACATAAAAAAACTCCTATTAAATATGATTCCCGACCGGAATTTCTCCGTAATATGTTTTTAAGGAATCTTTTATGTGAACCTTTTGTTACGGTTTTGTGACAAATATCTCTAATTTATTCTATTGGGAAAAATTACAGAAAATACACTACCATTGCCTGGATCACTCTCTATTAACAATCTTCCGTTATGACGTGCCATAATGTGTTTTACGATAGACAAACCTAGTCCCGTCCCGCCTTCATTTCTCGATCTGTGGTTATCTACTCTGTAAAAACGTTCGGTTAGTCGCGCCAAGTGATGTTCCTCAATACCTATTCCAGTATCTTCAAAGCTTACTTTATAGCCAGTTGTCAGCAAAGCTTTATGATACTCAGTACTATTCATAATAACTTTGATCTTCTTGCCATCTCCACCATATTTTATTGCATTCTGAAGAAGATTTGTGAACACTTGGACAACCTGAGAGTAATCGCCCATAATCAAGGGATCTGATGCGTCCTGCACATAGTTGATACTAATATTTCTTTTTGCCGCAGTGGGAGTTAGTATTTCCAGCACCTCACGCATAATATCGCCAAGGTTTACTTCTTCTGTCGGTAATTGTTTTTCTGCAGCTTCAACTCGTGATAAACCTAGCAAATCATCTATCAAGCTACTCATTCGTAAGGACTCTCGCTCCATTACTCTCAAAAATTCTTTTGCTTTCAATGGGTTGCTTTTAATAACCCCAGAAAGAGTTTCTATAAACCCAAGTATAGAAGTAAGAGGAGATTTTAATTCATGACTTACGTTAGCTACGAAATCTCGCCTCATTTGGTTTGCTTGAATTACATCAGTAGTATCATAAAAAGATAGGCTAACTATTTTTAACTCTCTCGAATTCTTCGTAGTTACCTCATATGTTCTCTCAACGCCTGAAACGGTTTTATAAAAATTTCCTTTTTTGCTCTCGTTTCCATTAAAAGCATTTTCAACCAGATTAATAATTAGTGGCTGTCTTATTGCTACATAAAAATGTCTGCCTTTAAAATCACTACCTAATAAATCAACGGCTGCTTTATTAGATGATATTACATAAGAGCGATCGTCTATTACTAGTATTGGCGTGCTAACAGTCTCTACAAAATTATCTATAACATTGATGTAATCCATGTTCATCATGTGATACTTTTGAGGGCCGCTTCAAATTTTCTTTTTAAAGTATCGGGATCTTCTAAACCAACGGAAACACGGAAAAATCCTTCAGTAATTCCTAAAGCTAGTCTTTCATTTTCTGAAAGACCTCGGTGAGAAGATGAAGCAGGATGAGACAAGGTCGTTCCAACATCTCCTAAGGTTGGAGCAAAGGCTATACCTTCTAACTGCTTAACAAATCTATTTGCGGCTTCTCGTGTTTTGTTTTTAAGCTCAAAACTTACTAAATTACAGCCGTTTACGCTGAGACTCTGTTTAACAAAAGCTGCATCGGGATGATCGGGCAGTGTTGGATAAAGTACCCTATCCACGTTTTTGTTCATGGTTAAGTACTGAGCAAGGATCTTCGCTGTAGCTTGACTACTCTCGAACCTTAAAGCGAATGTCATCAAACCTCTTTCCGCAAGCCAACATTCGTAAGGGCTCGGAGTGAGACCTGTTGTTACTGCAAAGTCATAAATAGATTTATTTATAGTTTCATGTTTTGCCACCACATACCCAAGAGTTACATCTGAATGACCGGCTAATAACTTTGTCACGGAGTTTACAACTATATCCGCTCCGGCGCTCATGGGTTTGAAAGCCATTGGAGTTGTGAAGGTGTTATCTACCAAGAGTTTAATATCTTTTTCTTGGCATAAAGTTGCAATACCAGAAATATCTGCAACTCTCAAAGTAGGATTGGAAACTAATTCTATTAAAATAAGTTTTGTGTTCGGCTTAATGGCATCTCTAACCTTTGCAATATTAGTCATGTCGGTGAGCGAAACCTCAATGCCAAATCGTGGCAAATCAGATTTCATTAACCTTAAAGACCGCCCATACAACTGATCACCGCCCACAAGATGATCCCCAGACGATAATGACCCCATTATAGCGGCTGTAATTGCAGCCATACCGGAGCCAGTTATAATTCCACCATCGGCTTGCTCAAGAAGATCTATCTGTTTCGCAAGGGCTGTTGCATTTGGATGGCCTTCCCTAGCATATGTGTAACCTTGAATACGACCTTCGTATTGATCATCCAACATATCTGGGGTTTCAGACGCGTAAACAACTGACGGGTAGATAGGCGATACAACACTAGCGCTTTCCCCAGGCTGCAGAGGAATAGGACGCTGAATGGTTTCATTTTTTTTTGACATTATTTTTAGCCTTCAACAATATCTAGGCTTTTCATAAATCTAATTGCATTAGCCTGGTAATTCTCTGCGCTTTTTAGCAGTCCATCTATCGTTACTTTATCGAGTTGCTTCACAACTTTACCTGGCATTCCCAAAACCATCGAACCATCGGGTATGCTTTTTCCTTCGGTGATTAAGGCCCCTGCCCCAATTAAACAATTTTTACCTATTTTTGCACCGTTTAGAATTGTTGCGCCCATTCCAATTAATGTGTTGTCACCAATCGTGCACCCATGAAGCATTGCCTTGTGACCAATTGTACAGTTTTTGCCAATTGTTAGCGGGTACCCAATATCAGTATGTAATACACAATTTTCCTGGATATTGGATCCAAAACCTACAGATATTAGTTCATTGTCTCCTCTAAGTGTGGAACAGAACCAGACAGAAGATTTCTCGTTTAGACTAATTTTTCCAATTATATTTGCATCCGGCGCTACGAAAACACTCTCATGGATTATTGGAAAATTTCCTTCAAAAGCGTATACAGTCATTATCTATTCTCAAATTCGTTATTCAAATTCCGCACATCATCTACAATTCTAGGTTGTTGACTTAACTTTAATCTTTCGGCCTTAATTATTGTTTTTAAATCATTTTCTGTCTTATCTAAATCGTTATTTATCAGAACATAATCATATTCTGGCCAATGACTAATTTCATCACGAGCTAATGCCATTCTATTTTTGATGACGTCGTGATTATCTTTTGCTCGTGAATTCAATCTACGCTCCAATTCGGCTATTGAAGGTGGAAGGATAAATAACGAAAGCGCGTGTTTTCCAAGCACGGAATTTCGAATTTGTTGACCGCCCTGCCAATCAATATCAAATAGTACATCTTGACCATTCTCAATTGCATTCGATACAGGTTTTTGAGGACTGCCATATAGATTGCCGAATACCTCCGCATGTTCGAGCATTTCTTGATTATCAACCATTTTTAAAAAATCTTCTCTAGACTTAAAAAAATATTCGCGTCCATCTTTTTCGCCATCCCGAGGCTCTCGAGTGGTAGCAGAGATGGAGAATACGATATCTTTATCCCAAACCCTCAACCTATCAGATAGCGTGGATTTTCCAGCTCCTGAAGGAGACGAAAGAATAATAATGAGACCTCTGCGCATCTGGGTTATCGAAACTACCTAACTTAATAGCATTCTATGCAATGATTAACCTATTTTATACTCCAGACCAAATAAACCCGCACTTTTAAAGTTATTAAACTGCCGCCTTAGCTACAGTACTACCGCCCCTACGGGCAACTAATTCTTCAGCCACTAAAAATGCTAATTCTAATGATTGACTTGCGTTAAGTCTAGGATCGCATGCGGTATGATACCTGTCTGACAGCCCTTCTTCTGTTACAGCCCGAACTCCGCCGGTACACTCTGTTACATCCTGACCAGTCATCTCGAAATGCACTCCCCCGGGGATAGTACCCTCGGCAGCATGTACCTGAAAGAACTCACGGACTTCTTTAAGAACGCTTTCAAACGGACGTGTTTTATATCCGCTTGACGACTTAATTGTATTTCCGTGCATTGGATCACATTCAATTTTTCTAGTAACTTTTTTAAATCATCCTCAGTCATTGTAGGGCCACATTTTAGCCCAATAGGATTTAAGACACCGCTACAAAAATTCACGTGAGCGCCATCGGGCTGTCTCGTTCGATCGCCTATCCAAATCATGTGGCCAGAGCCAGCTAACCAATTACCAGACGTCGAGTCCAGTCGAGTAAGAGCCTCCTCATACTCTAAAAGCAACCCCTCATGGCTAGTATAAAAATCCACTGTGCGTAGTTCATTTGATACATGACTATTCAACCCTGCTGCCTTCATAAAATCTAGCGCATCACTTATTCTGTTAGCCATTTCTCTATATTTAGATTCATTCTCTCCTTCTATAAAACCAAGTGTCCAACCATGCAC
>LUQC01000082.1 GCA_001627925.1 Rhodobacteraceae bacterium REDSEA-S34_B6
CATTAGGTCCTATGGTAATAATACCATCATCGCGAATGACATTAAGGTTTCTTTGGGTTGCTGGATGATGCCACATTCGCACATTCATAGAAGGAGCTACTAATACCGGCTTATCAGTAGCTAGCAAAAGCGTTGAGGCGAGATCATCACAAGTCCCTTGTGCCATTTTTGATAAGAAATCAGCTGACGCAGGGGCTACTAGAATTATATCGGCAGATCTTGATAGCTCTATATGTCCCATCTCTGCTTCTGCTGTTAAATCAAATAAATCAGTGTAGACCTTTGATCCCGCGATTGCCGAAACTGATAATGGTGTTACGAACTGTTGAGAAGATTTCGTCATCACAGGGACGACTGTGGCTTTATTTACTTGCAACAAACGTATCAACTCAAGTGACTTATACGCCGCAATTCCTCCAGTAATAACCAGTAGAATCTTTTTACCTTCTAACATATTACCCTCAGACGAATTTATAGAAAACATAGTAATAAGCCGTCAAAGTAGCAAGGCGTCAGTTTCAAAATGCTCGTTGTGCATGTTACACAGAGCAGTCATATTTCATTACAGACTTACACCATTACTGAAACGCACTGATCAAGAAAAGCTGCGTTTCCATACAACTTTCCTCCTTCAACATAGAAGTATTGTAAATGGGCTGCGGAGACTAGTTTATAAGAAGTTTTGCACTTCCCGCGCGTTTTTTTCTAAGAAACGACGCATTTTTGTAAACGCCGCAGCTTCTATTTGACGAACACGCTCCTTTGACAGACCCAGCTCCTGGCCCAAACTTTCAAGTGTTCGAGGTTCATCAATTATCTGTCTTTCCTTAACAATGAATTTTTCTCTTTCAGATAGACCGTCCATCGCACCAAGCAACCAGTTTCGCAAGTTATCTTGGTCATGCGCTGCTTCAACGGTGCTAGAGTCGATGGAATCCTCGTCCTCAATGATATCAATCCACTCCCTTCCATCTTCATCAGACGCTTGAGTAGCATTTAGTGAATAATCAGTTCCGGATAAACGACCGTCCATCATCTCTACGTCACCCACAGGCACGCCGATTTCAGTAGCTATCATTTCATGAAGTTGGCTTCGGTCCAACGGTCCACCATCTTGCATGGCCTCACGCTCTATCTGAGCTTGAACCCTTCTCATGTTGAAGAATAATGATTTTTGACTACTTGTGGATCCAGTTCTTACCAAAGACCAATTACGCATAACATAATCTTGAATACCCGCTTTAATCCACCACACTGCGTATGTTGAAAAGCGTACACCACGGTCCGGGTCAAATTTATCAGCTGCCTTCATTAATCCTAGACCCGCTTCTTGAATCAGATCCGACATCGGTGCGCCGTAGCGTTTAAATTTGGAAGCCATCGAAATTGCCAATCGCATATACGCGCTGATTAGCCGATGTAACGCTTTTTCATCCCGATTGTTTTTCCATGCGTATGCTAGCTGCAATTCTGTCTCAGCATCAAGCAACTCAGCCTTCATTGCTTTTCTTGATAACGCTCTGTCCCCGCCGATATCTAAAGCCATAAACCTCTCCAACTAATAAAATCTTACTTTTGAACTTTCGATTTGAATACGTGGCAGCGGCTCATCTGGATCACAAACATGCAAAATTTTTATCAGCAATTTGCAAAAGCAAGGCCAAATTGATCCCCAAAAATGCAATGAGGGCCATGATTTAGTAGTAATCAAAGTTTTTGATCGCAATTAACTAATAAATAGTTTTACAATTTATGTCTGGATCAAGCCTTTAGCTTTTCATCAATTACATTCCATATGATGCTCGCAGCATTTATTCCGTCAAAACGCTCCAATTCATGTAGGCCAGTTGGCGAAGTGACATTAATTTCAGTTAGGAATTCACCAATAACATCAATACCTACAAAAATCTGTCCCTTTTCTTTAAGAGTGGGCCCAATTTTGTTGCAAATTTCCAAATCTCTCTCGCTTAAACCAATTTTAGTTGCGGTCCCACCAACATGCATATTTGATCTTATTTCCCCTGAAATTGGAACCCGATTAATTACAATAGACTCTAAATTCTGATCATCAAGGTTCAAACGTAAAACTCCAGTACCACCATTTCCGTACAGTGGTTTTACTATAATATCGCCATATTTTTCCTTAAAGGCCTTTAAGACATCAATATTACGGGTAATTGAGGTTGGTGGAATCAACTCTGGAAAATTTAAAACAAGTAATTTCTCAGGCAAGTTCCTTACCCAAAAAGGATCGTTTACAACCAGAGTTTGCGGCTTTAACGCATCTAAAATGAATGTTGTGGTAATGTAATGCATATCAAAAGGAGGATCCTGTCTCAGCCAAACAACATCAAACTCGCTAAGTTCAACAACTTCTTCGGGACCCAGCTGCACAGACTCATTTTCTTTACCAATAATTTTAAAAAAATGGCCTGATGCAATAGCTTTACCATTTTCTGACGTTAACTTGTTTGGTTCGTAGTAAAATAATGAGTGTCCACGAAGCTGAGCTTCTTCTGCTATCCTGAAAGTGCTATCAGCTTTAGGATCAACCTTTTTTATCGGATCCATCTGAAAAGCTACTTTCATAATTTGCACTCCATTTGAACCCTAGCTGCCCGTCTTCTGAACCAAAAAACTCAAAATTTCAATGTATTTTGCAAGTTAGGATTTTCATCTTGTAACTTAGTCAATTATTAATTCTCACGCATCGATAATGCCAGATTATAGACATATCGCTTACTTAATCCATGAGCAGCCGCAACAAAATTTGATGCATCCTTTAGAGTCATTTTTGAAAGCGCTACACTCAATTCAGCCTTTACATCGGTATCCGTCAAGCCTGTGGATATAGGACGATCAAGTAATACAACCAACTCTCCCTTTAACTGCTCTTTTTGTATGATCACGTACAATTCAGCTAATGTCCCCGATATAATTTGTTCAAATTTTTTTGTTAATTCCCGTGCAATAACTGCACGTCGATTTTCTCCCATGATGGCAACCAAATCATCAAACATTTTAATCAATCTTTTCGGGGATTCATAGAAAATTAAAGTACTATGGATATTCGAAAGTTCTTTCAGCTTATGACGTCTCTTCTCCTTAGTCACTGGCAAGAAACCCTCAAAAAAGAACCGATCTGTAGGGAGCCCAGACAGAGTTAATGCAGTGATACAAGCCGACGCGCCAGGAACAGACGTAACATAAAAGCCCCTATCGGCCGCCTGCTTTGAGAGTTGATATCCTGGATCAGCAATTAAGGGCATCCCTGCATCTGAGGCATAGGCAACAGCCATATTGCTGTCCAGCCATTCAAAAATTTTTGGTCTCACTTGGTCACCATTAAAATCATTATACGAAAGTAATGGGCGATCATTTATAGGAATATTGTGTATATTCAATAGTTTACGCATTGAGCGCGTGTCCTCAGCCGCTATAGCATCACAAGAAGACAAAACATCAAGTGCTCTCAGCGTAATATCACGAGCCGAGCCCAATGGCGTTGCCACGAGATACAAGCCAGATTTCAATTTCTCGCTATGGTAATTCACCACTAGACCCCATCTCAAACACGTCTATTATACAGCTCTGTATACAAATTGAAATTCTACGCGAGCTTGGTTTATGACCTTTCGACTATCACGGTTTTCAAAAAAAATACTATCAGTTCCATTGATAGGCTCATTACTGCTTTTCATAAGTGCGTGCGAAATGCAAACCTCTTCGGTAGGAACTGGTCAATTGATTAATCTGGAAGAGCCAATTCCGGTAGCCTTATTGGTACCCAAGACTTCTCGAAATGCTTCCAGCGTAGCCATTAGCCTTGAAAATGCTACTCGGCTTGCAATATCTCAACTGGATACCGCCCAAATAGATTTAAAGGTATACGATACATACGGATCATCAAAAATTGCAGCTAATCAAGCTAAACTGGCCGTAAAAGAAGGTGCAAAAATTATTATTGGGCCACTTTTTGGAGACGCCGCCAACGAAGTCGGAATCGCAGTCTCAGGTAAAAACGTAAACGTGCTAAGTTTCTCAAATAATCCCACTGTGGCAGGTGGAAATCTCTTTATACTGGGAAAAACCTTCGAAAATACGGCGGAACGGTTAATCAAATTTGCGGCGTCGAAAGGGAAAAGACGAGCTGTAATTATTTATCCAGATACCTTGGAGGGTGGGCTTGGTCGAGATGCTCTTGATGCAGCAGCAAAAAAATCAAATATTAGAATAGTTGCAACGCAAAGTTTTTCATTTACTCAAGAAAGCGTAGTGAACTCAGTTCCATTAATTAGGGCGGCAGCAAAGATTTATGACGCTGATTTACTATTACTTACGTCAAATAGCGCAGGCGCCTTACCCTTGCTAGCTCAATTATTGCCAGAGGCGGGACTTAATCCAAAAAAGATCCAATACGCTGGACTTGCAAGATGGGATATCCCAGCGCAAAACATAAATTTACCTGGCCTCCAAGGAGGCTGGTTTGCGGTACCTGAAACAGCAAGATACGAAGTTTTTTCAGATCACTATTTCGCAGAATATCGAGAAAAACCACACCCGCTAGCAGGGCTTGCATTCGATGCTATCTCAGCAGTCGGAGCTCTTGCACAATTGGGGTACGCAAATGCAGTCACAACTAAAGCTCTCACTCGAAAATCAGGCTTTTCTGGTGTCGATGGGATTTTCCGTTTCACGGCCGCTGGCACTAATCAGCGCGGTTTAGCCATTGCACAAATTTCGGATACACAGGTGAATATAATTGATGACGCGCCCCAATCGTTTAACCGTTCCGGTATGTGACCCTAAGTCACTAAAACCCGACTTGGATGAAGTAGGGCTTGTTTCTGCGCCAGAAAAAATTTTTGACGCTGTTAAATTCACGAGTTTTCTAAATAATTGTTATTTTGAAGCACCTGATTTAAAAATTTTTCGAGATAATGCAGTTACGGAACTGCAGCGCATCCGAAAAACTGGTATGGATGAAATAGCAAGTAGTTTTTTAAAAGATCCACTTGCTGCTGAAAAAGTCATCCGCTCGTATACCTGGCTTACTGACTGTATTCTCAAATCGGTTTGGAATATAAGCAAATTATGGCTGCACCCAGTCCCAAACCCCACGCAGGCTGAAAAATTATGTATAATCGCAGTTGGAGGTTATGGCCGCAAAGAAATGGCGCCATATTCTGATGTAGATCTGCTTTTTTTAACGCCGTATAAAATTACACCTTGGGCTGAAAGTGTCATTGAAACTATTCTATATATTCTGTGGGACTTAAAATTAAAAATTGGACATTCTTCACGTACAATTAATGATTGTTTGAGATTGGGTAAGGAAGATTACACTATTCGTACTGCTTTATTAGAACAGCGTCTTGTGGATGGCGATCATGCTACTGCAAAAGAATTAGAAAAGCGATTGTGGTCCGAGTTATTCAACTCAACAGCAAAAGATTTTATATCAGCTAAGTTGCAAGAAAGAGAACTGCGCCATGAAAAACAAGGCGGTCAACGTTACATGGTGGAACCCAACGTTAAAGAGGGCAAAGGTGGCCTAAGAGACCTACAATCATTATTTTGGATTGCGAAATATTTGTACCAAGTAAAGGAGCAGTCAGATCTGGTAAAGCTTGGTATGTTACGAAAAGATGAGTTTAAAAAGTTTCAGCAAGCGGAAAATTTCTTGTGGGCAGTCCGCTGCCATCTCCACATTTTCACACAGCGACCAACCGATCAGTTATCTTTCGACCTGCAAGTCGAATCATCTGAACGTATGGGCTACACAGACACAAAAGCTCGTCGAGCGGTAGAATTATTCATGCAGGATTATTTTACCCATGCAACAAGAGTGGGGGACATAACAAGAATATTTTTAACGGCTTTGGAAGCAAAACATATTAAAGAAATGCCTTTACTCCAGAGAATTTTCAGGCGATTGCCGCAAATCAAGGATCCATACATAGTTTCACAGAATAGATTGTCTGTTAAGTCATTTGATGAGTTTTTAAGAGATAAACTAAACCTGTTGCGACTATTTGAAGAGGCACTTAGGACAGGATTGCTAATTCATCCTGATGCTATGCGAGCAGTATCAGCTAATATTCATCTTTTTGATGAGCAAATGCGCCAAGACCAGGAAGCCCAACGTATTTTCATGGACTTATTGATAAAGCATGGGAACCCAGAAAGGGCGCTACGCAGAATGAACGAGTTGGGAGCATTAGCTGCGTTCATACCTGAATTCCAACCAATTGTAGCAATGATGCAGTTCAATATGTACCATAGTTACACGGTAGATGAGCATACGATACAGTGCATTTCACATCTGGCTCAGATTGAAAGAGAAGAGTTAATGGAAGAGCTTCCTATCGCAAGCTCCATTCTTAAAAAAGGCGCCAACAGGCGTATTCTATACATCAGTCTCCTGCTCCATGACATAGGCAAAGGGCAGAATGAAGATCACTCAGTGTTAGGCGCACGGATCTCAAGAAAAGTTGCACCACGGTTGGGTTTGAACAAGAAGGAAGTAGAAACCGTCGAATGGCTGATACGGTACCACCTTTTGATGTCAGATATGGCTCAAAAGAGAGACATTGCCGATCCCAGAACAGTTAGAGATTTTGCGAAAGCAGTTCAAACTGTGAATCGATTAGATCTGCTTACAGTGCTTACGGTATGTGATATCCGTGGAGTGGGTCCGAATACCTGGAATAATTGGAAAGCAGTATTAATCCGAGCTTTGTATCGACAAACAAAAAAAGTTTTAGAGAACGGATATGAAGCGATTACACGAGAAAATAGAGGTGCTGAGGCAAAGAAAAACCTTAAAGCTAAATTAGTTGCTTGGGACGCTAGGCAGGTTCGAAGTGAATTATCACGCCATTACGATCCATACTGGCAGGGATTACATGTAACAGCGCATGAGACATTTGCCAATTTACTAAGAGAAATTACCGATGACGAAATTAAAATAAACTTACATCCTGACCAAGACCGAGACGCGACTAGAATATGCTTTGCGCTGAATGACCATCCCGGCATATTTTCTAGGCTAGCTGGAGCATTAGCACTTGTTGGAGCAAACGTAGTGGACGCGAGAACATATACATCAAAGGATGGATATGCAACGGCTGCATTTTGGGTTCAGGATAAGTATGGAAATCCATATAAGGTTAATCATCTTAAAAGATTGCATACCATGATTGAGAAAACACTGAGGGGTGAGGTAATAACACAAGAAGCAATAAAAGATCGTGACAGGCTCAAAAAACGCGAGAGAGCATTTAAAGTTCCAACTTCAATAACTTTTGATAATGATGGATCGGAAATTTATACACTAATCGAGGTAGACACAAGAGATCGTCCAGGCCTTTTGTTTGATTTAACGAGAGCATTAGCTAATATGAATGTCTATATCGCCTCCGCTGTGATAGCCACGTATGGTGAACAAGTTGTAGATACTTTTTATGTTAAAGATACCTTTGGCTTAAAGTTTCATAGCCCTTCAAAACAGCGTGCACTGGAAGATAAGCTCCGTTTAGCGATAGAGCTAGGTGTTAAGAGGGCAGAACTATAATGCAAGTCAAACTAACCAAAAGTGTTATCACAGTTGGTTCTTGGACCTTACTTAGTCGTATTCTGGGGATGGTTAGAGAAATTTTACTCTCAACTTTCATTGGAGCAGGGCCTCTTTTAGACGCATTCGTAGCTGCTTTCAGATTACCCAATATTTTTAGACGTTTTTTTGCAGAAGGTGCTTTTAATGCAGCGTTTGTACCATTATTTGCGAAGCGTTACGAAAGTAACATGGAACCAAAGGAATTTGCCAACAATGTTTTTGCAAACTTACTAACTTTACTTTTAATACTTACATCAATTGCGATGGTTTTTATGCCAATGCTGGTATTTTTAACAGCAGCAGGGTTTGCCTCTGATGAAAGGTTCGATTCAACAGTCGATTTTGGAAGAATTATGTTTCCCTATATACTGTTCATCTCCCTCGCAGCTTTATTTTCTGGAATTTTGAATACAACTGGACGCTTTGCTATGGCAGCTGCTGCACCAGTCATTTTAAATATAATCATAGTAGTTGCCCTTCTTATGGCATGGGCAACCCAACATAACATTATGGAATGGTTGGTGTGGTCCATACCCATTGCTGGCATAGTTCAATTAAGTTTGCTCTGGCTAGCCACATACAAAACAGGAATTAAAATTACTTTGTCACTTCCTAAATGGAACAAAGACATAGGCAACCTAATAAGACTGGCGATCCCTGCTGCGTTAGCTGGTGGAGTACTCCAGATCAATTTGTTGGTTGGGCAGCTCGTTGCTAGTCAAGTAACCGGTGCAATAAGTTTTTTATACTTTGCGGATAGGTTGTATCAACTGCCTCTTGGAATAGCCGGAATAGCAGTTGGAACTGTACTATTACCGAAGCTCTCTCGTCATTTAAAAACAGGCAATAGTAATCAAGCACAAAACACATATTCCCAAAGTGCTGAAATGATATGGTTCGTGGCCCTACCCTCCAGCTTCGCTTTGTGTTTAATTCCTTTACCTCTTGTATCAGCTCTTTTTGAACATGGAGAAACATCCAGGCAGGATGCACTGGCTATATCATACGCCACTGCCATTTATGGCCTTGGACTTCCGGCCTTTATGATACAGAAACTTTTGCAACCATTATACTTCGCACGAGAAGACACAAAAACTCCGCTGAGATTTGCCGTCATTTCAATGTTATTAAATGCAATTCTTGCAATTGCGCTTCTTAACGTTATGGGTTGGATAGCAGTTGCAGTAGCTGCGAGCGCATCAGCTTGGGTTACATCTATTCTATTATGGATCAGCGCTAAAAAATTTGGACGGGCAGCAAGTGTGTTAAAAACTTCCACCAACCGTATTAAGCGTACTTTTTTTGCAAGCTTGGTGATGGGTATAATTCTATTGGCTATCAGTCAAAACTTATACACTGTGATGCAGACATCAGCTGAAAGGGTATTTTTTGCAATTGCACTAGTTTTTGCAGGTTCGGCAATTTACCTAATCATCGTTTACATGCTGAAAGCTTTTCCAAAAAATTCAGAAAAAGCCTTAAATTAGACAAGTGAAGTGTTATGACCATTTAGAAGGCTTCTTGACGTGTAGCAACTACAGGATTACTGCATCTTTATGATAATTTGTCAGAGGCATTGCTTATGATAGACCAAGATAAAAAGTCGTCATTAAAAACTTTTGAAAAACGAGTGTTTTCAGGTGTTCAGCCTACGGGAGGTCTCACATTGGGGAACTATCTTGGTGCAGTTAAACGCTTTGTAGAAATGCAGAGTAAAGAGTACAAAACTATATACTGTGTTGTCGATCAACATGCGATTACAGCATGGCAAAACCCAACAGAATTAAAACAAAATACCAGACAAATTGCAGCTTTTTTTATAGCCGCAGGCATAGATCCTAATTCGTCTATCCTTTTCAATCAATCAGCCGTAGCCGAGCATGCCCAATTAGCTTGGGTTTTTAATTGCGTGGCCAGGATGGGTTGGATGCAACGAATGACGCAATTTAAAGATAAGGCCGGAAAAAATGCTCAAAATGCTGCCCTTGGTTTATTTGCATATCCTGCGCTGATGGCTGCAGACATTTTGCTATACCATGCGACGCATGTTCCTGTGGGAGACGATCAAAAACAACATCTTGAGTTGACTAGAGATATAGCGATTAAATTTAACCATGATTATGATATCGATTTTTTCCCTGTGACTGAACCTGTCATTGGAGGAACAGCCTCAAGAGTAATGAGCTTGCGAGATGGAACAAAAAAAATGTCAAAATCAGATCCATCCGATTTAAGTAGGATTAATATGAGTGATGATGCGGATACAATATTTCTTAAATTCAAAAAAGCTAGAACAGATGCAGAGGCATTACCCTCAGAAATAGATGGTTTGAAAGATAGACCTGAAGCAGAGAACCTCGTAACAATCTACTCAGCACTTAGCGAACAATCGATGGATAAAACACTGCAGGAAGTTGGTGGCAAACAATTTTCTGAGTTCAAACCAATTTTAGCAGAGTGCGCAGTAGAAATTTTGTCTCCAATTTCACGAGAAATGACTAGACTAATGCAAAATGCTGATGAAATAGACTCTATACTCGCGTCAGGTGCTAAAAGAGCTCGTGAAATCGCAAGTCCGATTTTGGAAAAAACTTATGATATAGTCGGTATGCTCAAACCGAAGTAAGTCTTCTAAAAGAAGTTTTTTAAATTACGCGGATGGTTCACTTCGCGAATGATTGCAAACGCAAGTTTCATAGTGCATGCTAAAGCAATGGAGGACTAGATGCGCAAATTTTTAGTAGTTCTAGATGACAGCAAAGAATGCCTCAACGCAATGCAATTTGCAGCAATGCGCGCTGCGAAAACTGGGGGCGGCGTGGAAGTACTTTCTATAATTCCGCCAGAAGAATTTAATCACTGGATTGGGGTCGGTGATTTAATGCGCGCAGAAGCCAAAGAAAGAATAGAAGTTCATTTTGAAGTATTTGCCAAATGGATGCGAGATAGACAGGGAGTCAACCCGAGTTTAGTGATAAGAGAGGGCGAGGTTGTCCCGGAAATTCTAGCACAAATATCCGAAGACCCTGAAATAGGTATTCTAGTACTCGGCGCCAGTACTGATAAAAAAGGGCCCGGACCGATAGTCACTCAATTAAGCAAAAACGCAGGGTCTTTACCAATCCCTATTACCGTTGTCCCGGGGGACCTGTCTAAAGAAAGACTCGAGGCGATTACTTAATTTAGAATCGTTCTAAATACTTGACATTTCGTTGACTAATTGGCATATAAAAATGAGTATAAAGGAATATTGCAATGTTTATCCAGACGGAATCAACACCGAACCCAGCTACATTGAAGTTCCTCCCCGGCCAAACGGTTATGGAACAAGGTACGGCTGACTTTCCAAATGTGGACAGTGCCAAATCATCTCCACTAGCGAAACGTCTATTTACTCTAGATGGAGTGACGGGCGTGTTTTTAGGAAATGACTTTGTGACAGTAACTAAGCGAGAAAGCACTGACTGGGAACATGTTAAACCAAGTATTCTTGGTGCAATAATGGACCATTTCCAATCTGGGGCACCAATTATTGAAGGGGAACAATCTGGAAATGTACACGCTGAACACTCAGGAGAAGACACCGAAATAGTTAGCCAAATAAAGGAACTATTGGATAGCCGGGTGCGTCCTGCAGTTGCCCAAGATGGCGGGGATATTACTTTTCACGGATTCGAGCGTGGAGTCGTATATCTGCAAATGCAAGGGGCCTGCGCAGGCTGTCCTTCTTAAACAATGACCCTTAAGATGGGGATCGAGAACCTTTTAAGGCACTATATCCCAGAGGTTACTGAGGTTAGACCGGTTGGGTTATAGATCCAATTGTTTACTTGCAATCGATACGTCGGCCGCCCATTGCGCGGCCGCACTTTTTCTCAATGGCGAAATTTTTTCATCCGTGCGAGAAATGAAAAAAGGACAAGCTGAAAATCTATTTGAGGTTGTGGAAGAGACCTTTAAGGCAGCAAATATAGAAAAATCACAAATCGATTTAATTCTTGTTGGGATTGGTCCAGGAAACTTCACTGGAATTCGAATAGGACTGGCGGCTGCAAAAGGTCTTGCATTATCCTTGAAAATAAAAATCGCGGGCGTAAATAGCTTTCAGGCATCTCTCTACGGACAAACCACACACAAGATAGCCAAAATAAATGCTCCGCAAAATTCCTATTACCTTGGGACTATTAATGGGGATTTTGAAACCAAACGCGTAGAAGGCAATCATACTCCGAATGAATTTGCAAACCGACCTAGAGGCAAAGAATTTATAGAAAATATGGCCAAGTTTGGTGCAGATATAAACTCCAGCCTATCTCAGCCAGCTCCACTTTACATAAAACCACCAGATGCTCATACTCGTACTCAAAAAATTTCAATTATCAAATGACACCTGAAAAAATGTCGAAACTGCACTCCACATCGGAGGCTAACCACCGAATCTGGCATGCTCACGAGTTTTCAGAGTTATTATCTTTGCCAGGAGTTATTACAGAGTTCCATGCACATGGCTTTGCTATTGCTCGGGTTGTAGATACCGAGGCCGAACTTTTAATGATAGTTACAGAAACCATTAAACAAAACACCGGATTAGCAACAAACTGCTTACTGAACATTGAAAAAAAGTTAAGTCAAAAAGGGGCACAAAAATTGACTTTGGAAGTAAGCGAATCAAACTCAGCTGCGATTACAATTTACACAAAATTAAATTATAAAAAGATCGCGATACGAAAATCGTATTCGCGTGATAAGAATGGAAAATTTGAAACTGCATTAGTTATGCAAAAAGATCTACGTCCAAATTAATCTAATATTTACAATTTTAGGTCTAACAAATGAGATTATTTGGTTGACCATCAGCGAGAATCTTGCCCTTATTACGATATGATGTTGGCCATATTTAATGGACCACCTAACAATTAATCGGGAGATATATATGAATATCGTTACAAAAATCGTGTCAACCGCAGTTGGTTTGACCATGAGTGCAGGTCTGGCATTAGCGGAGCCTGCTATAATTTATGACCTCGGGGGTAAATTTGATAAATCATTCAATGAATCAGCCCACGCAGGTGCAAAGCGTTGGGAAGCTGAGACGGGTGGAAGCTTCAGAGAAATTGAACTTCAAAATGAAGCTCAACGAGAACAAGCTCTTCGCAGATTTGCAGAAGCTGGCGCTAACCCTATTGTAATGGCTGGGTTTGCATTTGCTGACTCCTTAGGAAAGGTTGCACCAGATTATCCTGAAACAAAGTTCGCTGTGATTGACGTAAATTGGCTAAGTCTACCAAACGTAAGAGGCATCGGCTTCAATGAGCATGAAGGATCGTACCTAGTCGGTATGCTGGCAGCTCAAGCGTCAAAAACAGGAACGGTTGGTTTTGTTGGGGGCATGGATATACCTCTTATAAGGCGTTTTGGATGTGGCTATGCTCAAGGCGTTAAAGCAGTCAATCCAAACGCAACAATTATAGCGAACATGACCGGCACAACTCCTGCGGCATGGAATGACCCCGTTAAGGGCTCTGAGCTTACCAAAGCTCAAATTAGCCAAGGGGCCGATGTGGTATATGCAGCTGCAGGTGGAACTGGTGTAGGTGTTCTTCAAACAGCAGCGGATGAGGGGATTTTATCTATCGGTGTAGATGCGAACCAAAACTATCTTCATCCAGGCCAGGTCCTAACGTCAATGCTCAAGCGCGTAGACAATGCTGTTTATGAGGCGTTCTCAGCCGGGGAAAATTTGGAGACTGGTAATTTTCAGATGGGTATAGCAAATGGCGGAGTTGGTTATGCACTGGATGAACATAATGCTTCTCTGGTATCTTCTGATATGAAAGCTGCTGTTGACGCTGCTGCGTCTTCAATCGCTAATGGATCAATGTCAGTACATAACTATACTGATGACGAAACCTGCCCAGCAGTTTCATTTTAATTAGTCTTGAGTCGAAGAAAAAAAACCGCACTTATTCAGTGCGGTTTTTATATTATATTGAGAAATAAATGACGACTAAACCAGCAATCGAACTTAGAGGGATTTCTAAATCCTTTGGGCCGGTTCAAGCCAATAAAGATATAACAATCCGTGTGATGCCTGGAACCATTCACGGCATTATTGGAGAAAACGGCGCTGGCAAGTCAACTTTGATGTCTATCTTGTATGGCTTCTACAGGGCTGATGCTGGAGAAATTTTTGTAGATGGTAAAAAAATTTCCATACCAGATAGTCAAGCCGCTATCGGTGTAGGGATTGGAATGGTTTTTCAACATTTCAAACTTGTTGAGAATTTTACCGTTCTAGAAAATATTGTCCTAGGTGCAGAAAGTGGAGCCCTACTGTCACCATCCTTAAATAAAGCGAGAGCAGAACTTGCTGCCTTAGCATCAGAGTATGAATTAAATGTAGATCCTGATGCAATTATTGAAGATATCGGCGTGGGAATGCAACAAAGGATTGAAATACTTAAAGCGCTGTATCGCAAAGCAAATATTTTAATTTTAGATGAACCCACCGGGGTTTTGACTCCAGCCGAGGCGGATCAACTCTTCAGGATACTAAAAAGACTTCGTGAGGAAGGAAAAACCATAATTTTAATTACTCATAAACTTCGTGAGATTATGGATATCACTGATACCGTGAGTGTAATGCGCCAAGGTGAAATGACCGCGACATTGGAAACTAATGAGACTAGTCCAGAAAATTTAGCGGAGCTAATGGTAGGCCGAAAAGTTTTACTTCGTGTTGATAAAACCCCAGCCAAGCCCAAAAACCCCGTGCTGGAAATTGAAGATCTAAATATGTTTGATGATTTTGGTGTTCAGAGGTTAAAGAACGTCAATCTCTCTGTGAGAGCCGGTGAGATTCTGGGAATTGCTGGTGTTGCAGGCAATGGTCAATCGGAACTTCTAGAGGTGCTAGGCGGTTATCAGAAGGCGGATGGGATTGTAAAAGTTAAAGGATCAGAAATTGACTTGACGACGAGTGTAAATGGAGATGGTCAAGCAAGACGAGCCCAAGGAATTGCGCATGTTCCCGAGGACAGACAACGCGAAGGTCTGATAATGGATTTCATGGCATGGGAAAATTCGGTTTTTGGTTATCATCGCGAGAAATCCAATCAAGCAAATCGATTTTTTATGGACAATAATGCCATTCGAAGGGAAACAGAGGGTAAAATGCATCGGTTTGACGTCCGACCCCCTAACCCAAAATTAACAGCCAAAAATTTTTCAGGAGGAAATCAACAGAAAATAGTATTGGCTCGAGAGATAGAACGAGATCCTGACTTACTCCTAGTAGGACAACCAACAAGAGGAGTTGATATTGGGGCTATTGAGTTTATACACCAACAAATTGTTGCCCTTCGAGACCGAGGAAAAGCTATTTTATTAATATCGGTTGAATTGGATGAAATTCTATCTTTATCTGATAAAATTGCCGTCATGTTTGATGGTAAAATTATGGGAGAAAGACTCCCATCTGAAACAAACGAGAAGGAACTTGGATTGCTCATGGCCGGTGTCGCGGAACAAGTGGCATAATGACCAGAAAAAACAGCCTAATTAATTGTGGAGCAAGTGAATGGATGTGATGCCAAAATGGGTTGATATTATTGTTGTCCCATTATTCTCTTTATTTTTAGCAGCTGCTTTATCAGCATTGCTCATACTAGCTATTGGTGAAAGCCCAATAGCAGCACTAAACCTAATGATAGAGGGTACACTATTTCGGTCAGCCGGTTGGGGCTACATGTTATATTACACGACAAATTTTATATTTACCGGTCTGGCAGTATCAGTAGCATTTCATGCTGCTCTTTTTAATATCGGGGGCGAAGGACAAGCCATGATAGGAGGCTTAGGAGTAGCCCTAGTTTGTCTATTTGGACATTAGCAATCGTCGGAGCTTCAATTGGTGCCGCTCTTTTTGGAATGATTTGGGCTGGCCTACCTGCCTACCTTCAAGCCAAAAGGGGAAGTCATATCGTTATTACCACGATTATGTTTAATTTTATCGCTGCTGGGGTGCTTAATTTTTTCCTAGTAGATGTTTTGAAACCTGCAGGCAGTATGGATCCAGCATCAGCAAATTTTCCAGCCAGTACTCACCTACCTACCTTTCAAGATATTGCAGGTATAATTGGCTTTGAAAAGGCGTTCAGATCGGCACCGGCTAACGTTAGTTTTTTCATTGCACTTCTTGCCTGTCTTGCAACTTGGTATCTGATTTGGCGCACCCCGTTAGGCTACGAAATAAGAGCTTTGGGAAAGTCTGGCCCTGCTGCTCGCTACGCAGGCGTCAGGCCAGTAAAAATAATAATGATAGCTATGATGATCTCAGGGGCACTCTGTGGAATGATGGCGATAAACACCACGCAAGGAGAAAGTGAACGGCTAATCTTGAACTTCACCGAAGGAGCAGGCTTCATTGGCATTGCAGTTGCGCTAATGGGGCGTAGTCACCCAGTAGGAGTTTTATTAGCCGCTTTGTTGTTTGGTTTTCTCTACCAGGGCGGTGCAGAACTGGCTCTGTGGACTAAAATTCCACGTGAGTTGATAGTAGTCATTCAAGCATTAGTGATATTATTTACCGGGGCGCTAAGTTTAATGGTAAGGGCTCCTTTGGAAAGATTGTTTATGTCGATACAAAGGGCTAGAGTATGATTGATTTTTTAACTCTGCTCCAAGTATTGGATAGCTCACTACGCTTGGCAACGCCGCTATTATTAGTTTGCCTCGCTGGACTATTTTCAGAGCGAGCTGGAATTTTTGATATTGGTCTGGAAGGCAAGCTTCTCGCTGCCGCATTCGTATCCGCTGCCTTTGCTGCAATTACCGGATCAGTTTGGATGGGTCTATTGGCCGGCATATTCGCATCAATCCTATTGTCGCTTCTTCATGGCTTAGCCTCAATAACGCTTCGCGGTGATCAAATTATCTCAGGGGTTGCTATAAATT
>LUQC01000083.1 GCA_001627925.1 Rhodobacteraceae bacterium REDSEA-S34_B6
TAACGGCCGCCAATAAAAGCAATATGGCGTGGCTTTAAAAGCCTTTTGAAATTTTCTCGACGCTGAGGTGTCATGCACCCAGCGGTCGCAGAATTGAACGGGTAATAATGTGACGTTGAATTTCAGAGGTGCCATCCCAGATCCGCTCCAACCTACTATCACGCCAAAACCGTTGTATCGGCATTTCCTCCATCAGCCCCATGCCACCAAAAATTTGGACTGCATCATCAGCAATATTATTTAACATCTCAGAACAAAATACCTTAACCATAGCCGCATCGGCATCACTCATAGAGCCATTCTCTGCGCGCGATACAGCATCTTTGACCATTAAATCCGCTGCTCTGAGATTTATAGCGCCATCGGCCAAACGAAATCCTGTGGCCTGAAATGCCCCGATAGGCTTACCAAATTGTTTTCGGTTTGCAGACCAGTTTGTCGCCATCCTTAAAATACGCTCAGCTTTCCCACAGCACGTAGCGCCAACCCAAATACGCCCCATGCCTAACCATTTTCCTGCAAGCTCAAGACCGTGACCTTCTTCGCCTAAAACTTTCTCTGAGCAAAGGCGCACATTATCAAAATGCAATTCATAGGTGTTATAGCCCCGATAGCTAACGCATCGGGTCCCTTGACGGCAGACAAAGCCAGCAGCGCCAACATCGACTAAAAATGCCGTAATTCGTTTACGGGGCCCTCTAGGAGTTTCATCCTCACCAGTAGCCGCGAAGACAATAGCGAAGTCAGGCATACATGGTCCGGAAACAAAATGCTTTGAACCATTTAATATCCATGCATTTCCATCACGACGCGCATTGGATTTCATACCCATAACGTCTGAACCGGCATCCGGCTCAGTTAAAGCAAATAACTCCCTCTTTTCACCACGCACGGCTGGTAGTAGATATTGCTCACGTTGATCGCCCTCGCATGCCATCAGTAATTCTGTTGGACGAGCTGCCCAACTTTGAAGTGCGTGGCTGGTTTTCCCATATTCCCTCTCAATAAGAGACATGGGTCCATAACCCAAACCACCACCACCTACCTCTTCGGGCAAATTACATGCATATAGGCCTAATTCCTTCGACTTAGCCTCAATTGTGCGCCCTATTTCCTCTGGCACATGACCAAGACGGTCTATTTCATCTTCATGTGGAAACATTTCCGTCTCCACAAATCGACGAACTGTGTCCATCATTAGATTAGTTTCTTGGCTAGCTTCCATTATTCAAGTTTCCTCAATTAAAATCCAATGCTTTAAGCATCAGCACCCCTCAACTTAAGTTTATTACGCGCCTCTTGCGGCGTTGCTAACCGCGACCCCATCCGTTCAATTATCTCTCGTGCACGAGTGACTAATTGAGCGTTTGTCGCCAACACACCGCGCTCAAGATAAATATTATCCTCTAAGCCGACACGCACATTTCCTCCCAAAGCGACTGCTGCCGCCATCATCGGCATCTGGCCTCGGCCAATACCAAAACTGGCCCAACTCGCACCGGCGGGCAATTGTGATTTCATCGCAACCATTGTTTCTACAGTTTGTTCGGCACCCCAAGGAATACCCAAACATAATTGGAACATAGGCGGATCATTAATTAATCCTTCAGAAATCATCGCTTTTGCAAAGCGAATATGTCCGAGTTCAAATACTTCCAGCTCAGGTTTTACACCCCAATCGCGAGCCATTTCAGCCATTTTGCGTAATGTAGGTGGGGTAGAGATATATATCATATCTGCGTCAGAAAAATTTAATGTTCCACAATCAAGTGAGCAGATTTCAGGCAAGCACTCTTTGATATGAGCGAGCCTCTCTTCAGGGCCGATCATATCGGTGCCAGGCCCGGGAAGAGCTGGGTCCGAAACATCCGAAATCCAATCACCGCCCATACCAGCTGTTATGTTAATAACAATATCGGTATTACTGTCGCGCACCCGATCCACAATCTCTTTAAACAATTTTGGATCACGTGAACCCACACCAGTTTCAGGATCTCTTGCGTGAATATGTGCAATTGAAGCACCAGCTTTAGCAGCGTCAATCGCAGCTTTTGCAATATCTTTCGGGGTTACTGGCACGTGGGCACTCTTTCCAGTAGTGTCCCCAGCTCCAGTTACAGCACAAGTCAGAACTATATCATTTTGCATCTCAAACTCCTTGTTGATTTTAACTAGGCTGGAAAGCATTGCAGATTTTTGTCGATTAAACGCCACAGATTAGGTTAAAGTGACGAAAAATCTGATATTAGAAATTAGCTTTAATCATGGAAATAGATATTCTACCTAAAACGGAACGTGCCCAAATACATATGGTGTTTATAGTAGTTCCAAGGTTCAACATTACGACACTAATCACAATGATTGAAACAATAAGAATCGCCAACTATTTGGCCCCTGCTTCTGCATATTCTTGGGAAGTTGCTTCCTTCGACGGTTCAAAAATTACAGCCAGCAATGGAATGACAGCAACAATTAAGACTGCAACTGATAACTTACGATCAGCAGAATTTGTATTTATTCTAGGAAGTTGGGGAACTGAGCACTACCGAAACCCCAAATTAACTGCCTGGCTCCGAAAACGTGCTCGCGCCGGTGAGCGGATTTGCGGTGTAGAGCTAGGCTCTTACATAGTAGCCCGCGCTGGGTTGTTAGACAGAAAGTCGGCTACAATACACTGGTCTTGGCTCAATGGTTTTAAGGAAAACTTTGATCGCGTTGAAGTGGAAGAGAGCCTATTCACCTTGGACAATAAAGTAATGACGTGTTCTGGAGGCTTAGCAGGCGTGGATTTAATGTTACGCCTAATTGAAGAGATCAACGGTAGTAGCTTCTCTGGTGAAATCGCAGATCAGATGCTACATCACCCAATTCGATCTGCAACTTCTCCTCAACGCAGTACGATGGGACGGAGTACTGAAACGATGCTCCCACTACTGCGGGAGGCAATGACATTAATCGAAAACAATATAGAAGAACCGCTGACCGTACCACAGATTGCAAAAATTTTAGGTATTTCACAACGACAGCTGGAGAGACAATTCAAGAAAAATGTTGGATGCACAGTAGTACAATTTAGTTTGTTAAAGCGTCTACAAAATGCGCGCTTGCTATTAATTTCTACGGATATGAGCATCCGGCAAATAGCTACAGCTTCTGGGTTTAATACCATGTCACACTTCGCTTTCTCCTTTGGAAAGTTTTTTGGAAGACGACCTTCAGATTACAGGGAGGCTTGGCCTAAAGAGGAACCTGCACCCAGTTGGCCGGGTTCTCTTACAGATTTTCTTGATACCTTGAATGGCAACCCCCCGAAAGATCATATTAGGCGAGCTTGACGCAAGGCATTTAAAACGCCAACAATTTCGCGGTCTCGCTGAGCGACCATATCCTCAAATTTTTTACCCTTGGCTACTGCATTGCAACCATCAACCATGCGGTCCCTCAAATTCTTTGTAAGTTCTGGCGCTTCTAGTCGTGTCCAAGGTAATTTAAGTGCGGGTCCAAACTGATCCAAATTTGTTGCCATACCTCCTGTTCCACATGCTACATGAAAGGCCATACACTGTCCTTGCGCCGCCATGCGCGGTCCTGGTCCATTCATCAGGGCATTATCAATATCTTCAGGCGTCGCTTCATCATTTGCAACCATGTGTAATGCCTCACGCCATAGCGCTTCTTGCAAGCGGGTAGCTACAAATCCCGGGATTTCTTTTTTCATCATCAATGGGGCCTTGCCCGCAGCTTTATAAAATTCTCCAGCCCAAGCCACCGCTTCTGACGCAGTCTTCTTTCCGCCTACAATCTCAACGAGGGGCAAAAGGTAAGGCGGGTTGAAGGGGTGACCAATAACTGTTCGTTCTGGCGTCGAGCAATCAGACTGAATATCACTCATCATTAGCCCGGAAGTTGAAGATCCAATAATGATGGATCGGGGTAAGATTTTTCCCATTTCGGAGTATAATTGCTGCTTGATTTCTAGCCGCTCCGGCCCACTTTCCTGCACAAAGTCAGCACCCTCAAGCGCCTCCTTTAAATCAGTCACAATGCGCAACCTATCCATCGATGCACCTTGCGCAAGTCCCAACTCAGTGAGGCTAACCCAAGCTGTTTTTAAAATAGAGATGAACGACTTTTCTTCGCTTTTATCATGCAAATACGCGGTCACATCATACCCGCGCGCTAGAAAATGCGCTGTCCAACCTCCACCAATTGGACCTGCCCCAATACTTGCAATACGCTTTACTGAATTGGGATCAGAATACATTATTCACCTTTAAATTCTGGGTTACGTTTTTCCACAAATGCAGCAACGCCCTCTTTAGCATCTTCCGACTTTAGCATCTTGCGATATGTTGGCATTGGATCAGTACGCAT
This sequence comes from Rhodobacteraceae bacterium REDSEA-S34_B6, assembly GCA_001627925.1. Taxonomy (GTDB): domain Bacteria; phylum Pseudomonadota; class Alphaproteobacteria; order Rhodobacterales; family Rhodobacteraceae; genus Salinivivens. The sequence continues at coordinate 4,375 of LUQC01000083.1, forward strand.
TTTATGAAATGCCTTTTCCAAAGGCACACATTCTATTTCTCGTTGCACTTCTTTAACAGACTGCATTGCTAAGGGCGCTGACCAGGCAATTGAAGCAGCCCATTCCCGCGCAGCATCCATTAGCTGCTCCTTTGGGACAACTTTGTTAACCAAACCATAGTGCGCAGCCTCTGTAGCCGTCATGCGGCGCCCCAATAAAAACATTTCCATTGCTATATTATGGGGAATGCGACGCGGTAGTCGCTGAAGCGCTCCTGCATCAGGCACAATTCCTAAAGGCATCTCCGGAAGCCCGAATTCCACGTGATCAGCAGCAATTAACAAATCACATCCCATGGCCATCTCAAAGCCGCCGCCTATTGCAAGGCCATTAACAGCAGCAATAACAGGCTTATTCAATACCCAATTTTCGGTTAACCCGGTGAAACCACCAAACCCATACTCATCAACTTCCCACCAATTATCGAGCTGCATTTCACCGTCATTTAAAGCCTTGAGATCCCAGCCAGCAGAAAAAATCTTTTCTCCTCCGCCAGTAAGTATTGCACAACGTAAATTCTTATCCTCATGAAGCTCCTTAAAAGCCTCAGCCAAGGCCTGTGATGTTGGTACATCTATCGCATTAACTTTGCCTCGCTCTAGCGTAACCTCTAATATATGCCCATCGCGACGCGTTGTTACTCCATCTGACATTAGAGGCCTCCTTGCTGAAATTCGGGAATGACTTCATCGCAAAATAGCTTAAGTGAACGCTTCTGACCGGCATGACTTAGTCCCATCGAAGCATAGTAAATAAATTCATCGACCCCGAGTTGTTCATAAATTTTAATCTTGTCAATTACAGTTTCTGGAGACCCAAACATTAAATTCTGTTCTAACATCGTTGGTTCATACTGCTCACGCATTGATGGCTTCATCACGATCTTTTTGATTTTCGTAAACAGCAGTGTGACGCATTAACGCGAAAATTGGATCTGCGCTACCGCCATGTTTTGCAATAGCTTCATCTAGCTGCCGCTTATACAGTTCAGCTTCAGCATGCGGCCGAGTGAACGGCCAGCACATTATGTTTGCGTTATTGGCAACAGCGTAATCATACGTGACAGGAGATCTAGCTGCTACCCAAATACGTGGATTAGCCTGAAGTGGCTTTGGCACAGAGGTGGAAGTTGGAAATTTCCAATATTCCCCGTCATGGGCATAATCACCCTTCCACAACGAAAGTACTGCTGGTAACATTTCTTGCATGTACTTGTATCCATCACTCTGTAGCAAACCTGGTCGCATTCGGTCAAACTCACGTTGATAAGCTCCAGAGCCAAGACCAAACTCCAAGCGGCCACCACTAATCAAATCAAGGAATGCTGCCTCTCCAGCAAGCTTTATAGGGTGCCAATAAGCAGCGTTCACAACGGCTGTTCCAAGGCGAACCTTACTTGTCTCAC
>LUQC01000084.1 GCA_001627925.1 Rhodobacteraceae bacterium REDSEA-S34_B6
GTACTTTCATTCATCTCAGGGTTCCCATTAAAGCCAAATATACTGATCGTTATTAGCCTTGGAGGAATTGCCGGCATTGTCATACTGAGTTCAGTGAAATCTATTACAATACTATTGCTTATGATAACTTCGTCCATTTTATTAAACGCTTTAACTTATGGACCCATTACAACTGGCCAAGATATTTCCTACCTACTGAACTATTTTTCTCAGGTACTCTTTGCAATAAGCACAGTCTTGCCACTAGCAAAAATACTTTCTGGGCTCTCAATTCATGATCCTGGCCGACATGAAATAGAAGCAGCTTTTATAAAGTTTTCTTCTGGGTTTGGTCTAATCTTTTTTACAATGATTGTTCTAATCCCCTTCTATGTAATGGTGATGACCAGCCTTAAAACGCAACAGGAACTCTTATTTAACCCCTTGGACTTCAGTATAGACCTTTCAAAAGGACTATTGCTCTTTAGAAGTTACTCCGAATTATTCCAAGATTTTGGTTTTGCACGTTACTTATGGACAAGTTTTTATGTTTCTATTGTAACGGTGCTAGTTACTTTAGCATTCTCAATACCTGGCGCTTATGCGGTAGCAAGACTTAGGTTCAGAGGGCGCTCAGCATTCAGCAGATCAATTTTACTGATCTACATGGTTCCAATGATCGTATTTGCTCTGCCAATATACATTTTGTTTTCCCTTACTGGCCTGCGAAACACAATTCTTGGGCTTGTACTAATTTACCCGGTTACAACAATTCCAGTGGCTCTTTATATGCTGCAAGGATATTTCAGAGGCTTACCATATGAAATCGAAGAGGCCGGTTTAATGGACGGGCTTTCTCGTCTCGCAGTTATCTGGAAAATAACACTACCACTCGCGCTACCAGCTCTTGCATCAGTAAGCCTCTATGTCTTTATGATTGCTTGGAATGAATTTTTACTCGCGTTTATGTTACTGGATGATCCCCTAACATTTACACTTACAAGGGGCGTTGCTTCGCTTAACGGATCAGAAGTCCCACGGCAACATCTTATGGCGGGAGCAGTCATATCTACGGTACCAATTCTGCTGATATTCCTATTCCTGGAACGCTTTATGACCAAAGGGCTTACTGCAGGGAGCGTAAAAGGATGACAGAAAGTAAGTGGCTGCAGCTAGATGAGAAAGCACAGAATATTTTAATAAAAAATGATCGAGGTGGTTTTACGGTTCCGACAGCGGGCCTTTACCCCAATCAATGGAACTGGGATAGCGCTTTTGCAGGCTGGGGTTTCTCGACATTTGACATTGAGCGCGCATGGCAAGAACTAGAGTCTTTGTTTGCAGGCCAATGGAATAACGGAATGGTTCCTCATATTCTATTTAGAAGCAATGATCCTGATTATTTTCCTGGGCCTGACGTATGGGGTACTGAAGAATGCGGGCCTATTTCATCAAGTGGCATTAGTCAGCCACCAGTTGCTGCAACTTTTGTGCGTGCCATCTGGGAAAAAGATAAAACCATTGGCAACAACAGATTAAAAAAAATATTCCCTAAGCTTAAAGCCTGGCATAAGTGGTTCATGACTTGGCGACTTACCGACAGAAATTGTATTTTTATTTCGCATCCCTGGGAGGCAGGGCGAGACAACAGTCCCGATTGGGACAATGCAATGCGAGCAATTAATCCTGTCGGTGTAGGAGAGTATACGCGGCGTGATACTAGCCATGTCGATGGATCAATGCGTCCAACTCAAGAAGATTATGATCGTTATCTTTGGTTAGTCCAGCGAGGTCGCAAACTGAAGTGGGACGAAGAACTCATGTCGGTGAATAGGCCTTTTGAGGTTGCGGACCCTACAATGACATTCATACTACTCCGAGCATCTCGAGATTTATTGCACATGGCGACAGCCCTTGGTGTTGATAACGACGAAATTTCAGAATGGTGCTCTAAGCTCAGGGAAGGGATAGAAACGCTAAGAAACCCAGACGGAGGGTTCTTTAATGCTATTAACTGTCAAACCGGTGAACACTCCGGAAATATAACATCTGCATCATTCTTGAATTGGTATGCAGGAATTGATGATGACGAAACGCTTAAGATTTTGACAAAAACTCTTGAGGAAGCGAGGTATCCTATTCCCAGTCTCTCAATTAACTCAGAAAAGTTCGATGGAATGAGATACTGGCGTGGACCGACCTGGGTGGTTTTAAACTCCTTAGTAGGCGTTGGTTTGTCCGAAATGGGATATATAGCGGAGGCAACACTGTTAAGAAAAAGAACACAATCCTTAATTTTAGAAAAGGGTTTTGCAGAATACTTTCATCCTATCGATGGCACACCAGGTGGCGGTGATAGCTTTACTTGGACTGCAGCAGTTTGGCTGGCGTGGGCTTCGCCATCGAACGGAGAGTACTAATGGGTTCTATTGAGTTGTCTAATATAGAAAAGTGGTTTGGTGAAGCACAAGTCATAAAAGGTATCGATCTTAACATTAAAGCTGGTGAGTTCATCATTTTTGTTGGCCCCTCCGGTTGTGGCAAATCAACATTACTGAGGATGATCGGCGGTTTAGAAGAAACCTCCAGAGGTAAAATAACCCTAAACGGCAGGGATGTGACAGACGAACCACCTGCAAAACGTGGCCTTTCAATGGTATTCCAGTCTTATGCTCTATATCCCCATATGTCAGTAAAAGAAAATATGGGTTTCAGCCTAAAGACAGCAGGAAAAAGCAAAGATGAAATTAGAGAGAAGGTCATAGAAACAGCCAAAGTTTTAAGACTGGAAAAGCTACTTGATCGTCATCCTAAAGATTTATCTGGAGGACAACGACAGCGTGTTGCTATTGGAAGATCAATCGTAAGAGCGCCCTCTGCTTTTTTATTTGATGAGCCCCTATCCAATTTAGATGCTGCACTTAGAGTGGAAATGAGGCTCGAGATTTCTAAGCTTCATAAATCACTTAAATCTACTATGATCTACGTGACGCATGACCAAACAGAGGCAATGACGCTTGCAGATCGCATTGTTGTATTGGATGATGGCAAAATAATACAGGTGGGCACTCCTCGTGAACTATATCAAAACCCTGCAAATCTATTCGTTGCTCAATTTATTGGTTCACCAAAAATGAATATTGTAAATAGTAGCGACTTAACCGCTTCTGCCATCGATGAAATTAGTTTAGATAAGCAACTGGGAGCTGTTCCTCAAAAACTTGGAATTCGCCCGGAGCATATAAAAATAAACTCTAAAAGGCAGAGCGCTATCAATGGAAATATTGATGTGATTGAGTACTTGGGTGCAGATAGTTTTCTGTTCGTAGATTGCGCAGATTTAGGGATAATTACAGTACGAGTTGATGGATCCCAAGAGTTCAATTTAGGTGAAAGGATTTACCTGGAGTTTATGAGAGAAAACACTCATTTTTTCGACAGCAGCGGTGCAAAAATATAAATTTTAGAAGCCATCCATATCAATGAAAAGATCCGAAATCAATAATATAATATTAGAAGCTAATGAGATGATTAAATCATTTGGGTATCATCTACCGGACTTCGCGTATTGGTCTGTTGAAAAATTTATAGAAAAACAGGAAGAGGCAAAAGAAATCATTCGAGCCGGTTGTGGCTGGGATATTACTGATTACGGTAGGGGTAACTTTCAAACCACTGGGCTTTTCCTATTCACACTGCGAAATGGAAAGCTAGCAGACTTAGCATCCGGTAAAGGTATGTGTTATGCTGAAAAGCTACTTATCTCACGGCATAACCAGGTAGCACCGATGCATACTCATATTAAAAAAGTGGAAGATATAATAAATCGTGGGGGTGCAAATCTAGCGGTAGAAATTTTTAGATCAGATCCGCATGGAAATTGTGATGAGGGGGCGGGAGGCACAGTTTTTTGCGATGGCATAGAACGATCTTTCTCCCCAGGGGAAATTATTATTTTAAAACCTGGTCAAAGTATAACTTTATTACCTGGAGACTGGCATGCTTTTTGGGGTCACGACGGTGATGTCCTTGTTGGTGAAGTTTCTACTGTAAACGACGACGTAAAAGATAACATTTTCCGTGACGAAGTCTCGCGGTTTTCCTACATTGATGAGGATACCGCCCCAATTCATTTACTAGTTAGCGATTACCCAAAGTGGTTAAGTGCATAACCTTTTATGCACTAGAAGTTCACCAATTAAAAAATGAATCGGAAGTTTAGCTAAAGCATAACGGGCATTCGTCAATTGAAGATCTTTGTAGTGTGGCCAGGTATCGAATTGTTGAACAGGCTCAGGTAAGAAAAAAAACCGAGCCTTTAATGGTGGATATAAAAAAGCATCTCAGCTCTACTATTCAAAGTTAAACCAAATGCATGATAAACTTGTTTAGAGTAAACTCAGCTCTTTGACGGTAGGCAAAAATAAATCGTCTTGGTCCAGAGTTTAAAACGTTTCTTAATCTTAATCAGTGCAAATTTTAATTCTTATTACTACAGTATCTGTACTTTCAAAAAGTTTAGCTTAATTCACATTACTAAAATTAATTCTAGGAGATGAAAATGGCAAAAAAATTAAGTATTATCCGTTTCAAGCCCAAACCCGAACATTATGAAGCATTTTTGAATGATGTTATCGAAAACGGAAAGGATCGTGATCCAGAATTTCCACACTTTTGCGTAAAGGCAGGTGATGAAGTGATTGCTGTTGTAGTACGAGATGCCGATAACTTTGAACAAAATGCCCAGGATGGTGTCGTAAATTGGCTGGATGAAAGAAGACCAATGCTACAAGAATATGACCCCGTTAACCGTCACACTATTCCTCTGTCAGGTGATCTAGTTGAATAACCAAATACGGGAAGCACTACAAACTTTAATATCATAATATTACATTACAATCTAAATTTAAATTCGCAGTCATACGAAAAGGAAAAATGATGCCCAGCATGTTAGTCACTGTAAAAATATCTAAAGGTTTTAAAACTTGGACAGAAATGGCAAAGTCTATGGAGGAGAAGGCTGGTGCAGAAGGCGCCAAGATAATTTGGGCGGCAACTAACCCGGATGAGTCTTCTGTTTATGTTATGATGGACGTACCAAATCCTGATTTCATGCAGACATTCGGCTTAAGACCCGATGTTGTGAAAGCACGGGAAGACGCAGGTGCAGATGTATCATCTACTACTGTAATCACTCCAATAGGTGATTACTGGCTTGGAAATTAGTCAAAATATAGATTTGATAATAACTGCAGTCTGAAAATTTTAATTGGTGCACCCTACAGTTGGGGGCGGAGCAGTGGAGTGCTCCGCCCCATAATGTTAACTATTGGGAGAGTGGCAAGTAACCATGCTTACCGCGCACTATATTTGTCGTGACACAAAATTAATACGCGGCAACTGCATTATTGGATCAAATAAAAATTTCTATTCAGTTTTTTTCAATTTAGACAACAAATAATCAAGGTCTGGCAGTTACTCTGCACCGGACAAATTTTTCCACTCAGCTTCAGAAACTATCTCCAGCTTACCTTTCTCAACCGATTTAATTGCGCCCATTAACTGAGCAACCGTACCAGGTTTCTCCCACATTCCTTTGATTTTTCCGTCTTTGTCAAGATTATACGAAATAGTTTTTATACACCCTGAAATTTCTTTATCCTCAAAAAAGTAGAAGATATTATTACTACCAATAGGTCGAAAAAATACAGACATTAAATTGCTTGATTAATCAATATCAGTCTTTGATGAATTTAACTCAGCCATAATATTAGCTTTTAGGATTAAAGCTTTTACCATTTTTTCAGTTTTGCTCAACTTCGTCCAATCCACGTTAAGTGATTTACAATATTCACACTTGCACTGCTGCTGGTGTTTTGGAAAAAAATTTTTAAAGCCGTGATCAGGTAACATTACTAATCCTAAATTAGAAAGCTAGTTTAAAGTCGAGTTCATCAAGAATGATTTGTAATGTTTACGTAAGGCCACTTTGATTGGATCAAACTACAAAAGACACAGACAA
>LUQC01000085.1:0-931 GCA_001627925.1 Rhodobacteraceae bacterium REDSEA-S34_B6
GAAGACAAGTCTGGGAATTTCCGCGAAGACTTATTTTACAGGCTCAATGTTTTTCAAATAAATAACTTAAACCTTAGTGAAAGAATTGAAGATGTAATTCCTATCGTAGCTCACATGCTCTGTCGGGAAATTATTGAAAATGGCGAAGTCTATTTAGTTGATGAAGAAGTATTAACCTCATTAATGCAGCATAACTGGCCCGGTAATGTCAGAGAATTAGACAACATAATTCAGCGTGCAAAAATTTTGTGTTCAAAGAATGTTATTACGGTAGCAGATTTAATCTTTGATAACGATGGCGATGAGGCTCAACCGAATACAGCAGAGATTCTAGCTGCCAAATTTAAGGCGAATGCCGCCAGTGAGGTGTTATCATGAAAATTACGGCTTCAAATACGCAGCAAGTCACGCAAAATCTTGCTAAAAGCACAAATCAGACATTTCAGGAAAAAATGAAAGTGTCAGATAATCCATCGTTTCAGGAACGACTGGGAGATGGGTTGCGAAATGTCGCAAATGTTCAGCAGGATGCAGCTGAACTTGCTAAAAATTTCGAGCTAGGCACGGAAAATGATATAGCTAAAGTTATGGTGAGCCAACAGGTAAGTTCGCTTGCTTTTCAATTAACTCTTAATGTCCGAAATAAAGCACTAAGCGCTTATAAAGACATAATGAATATGCCGGTATGATAGGGTAAATTATGGCTAATGTAGATCAATTCGAAGCAGAAACAGAATTAACCACTGAGAGATCTGGTTTGCTAGCTGGGCCGTCTCAGGCTATTTCGAAAGTTAGAGAAACAATAGACCAACCAGGTTTTAGAAGAGCATTTCCAACGCTCCTAGCTAGCTTGACTGCAGTGGCTGCAGTCATTTTATACATTTCAATGCAAAAACCAGAAATGACGACGTTGTATTCGTCAGTGTCTGAG
>LUQC01000085.1:964-4770 GCA_001627925.1 Rhodobacteraceae bacterium REDSEA-S34_B6
GCTAGTGTCTATCATCAAGCACGAATTTCTTTAGCAGCTCAAGGTTTGCCAGAGTTTTCTGGAGGGGGCTTTGACTCCTTAGAAAATATGCCTTTAGGGATATCGAGATCTGTGGAAGGTATGAAGCTCAGGCAAGCACAAGAAGCTGAGTTAGGTAGATCAGTTGCGGAAATTAGCAGCATCCAGTCTGCAAGAGTTCATTTGGCTATCCCAGAAAAATCTGTATTTGTCAGAGACCAAACACCGCCAACAGCTTCTGTCTTTGTGAATCTGAAAAATGGACGCAAGCTTAATCAAACTCAAGTGGTGGCAATTACTAATTTGGTTTCATCTTCCGTTCCTGCTTTGAGCCCGTCAAATGTTTCAATAATAGACCAATTTGGTAATCTATTATCCAATTCGCCCGATGATCCAGATCAAGCGCTTGCTGATAGTCAGTTAGAGTACAGGATGCGTCTAGAGAATATTTATCGGAATAGAATACAGAGTTTAGTGACGCCTATTGTTGGCTCGGGAAATATAAATGCTCAGGTGAATTTAGAAATAGATTTTACTAGAAAAGAGGTTTCCCAGGAAATAGTTGATCCTGATACAATAGCAGTACGAAGCGAACAAAATTCACTAAACGTAACAGCCAAAAAGGATGCAGTTGGTATTCCTGGTGCTATTTCGAACGAACCACCCCAAGAGGCAGTTGTTAACCAAGAACAGAACCAGGCGGGGTTGGCTTTGTCTAATAATGAAAACCAAGAAGAACAAGAAAAGTTTGAGACGAAGTCATCAACGGATTTGAAAAATTATGAAGTGAGTAAAACGTACGAGACAGTAAAAAATCCCTCAAATTTAATTACGAGTATTGATGCTGCTCTTCTAATCAGAGACCGTAAAGTTATTAACCCTGATACAGGCGAGGAAACCTTTGAACCTGTACCTGCGGAGGTAATAACACAGGTGGAAAATCTTGTAAAAAGTGCACTTGGCATAAAGCCTGAGCGCGGTGATACTTTAACGGTGACTTCGCAGCCATTTGTCGAGGAATTTAAGGGCTTTGTTACCAAATGGTATGAGGGAGCCTGGTTCAGATCAATGGTTGAGAAAACTCTTTTAGTTCTTCTAATTGGTATCGTTGCTCTTGGAGTTGTCCGACCCATGCTGAACAAAATATTAGTTCCAACAGCAAGTACTAATTCAGTAATGGAACTTTATGCAGAAGCTGAGACCATGGCTGAAGTAGCTGCCAAGCGTGCTACTGAGACGGAAGCCGTTGAGGTTGATGAGGGTGAGAGCCTTGACGAGATTAAAGCTAAGCTCAAGCCAAAGAAAAAAGGTGGTATTTCGGCAGATATGTTGGATACTGCGAATACCTATGATGATAAAGTTGCGCTTGTAAGAATTATTGTGACCGATGAAGCGGGACGAGTTGCTAATGTGTTCAAGCAGATGATGCGTGAAGATCTCGAAGTATTAAAGTAGGATAAAAAAATGGCAGAAGAAATTAATGAAGAAAGTTTAGAAAACCTAACGGGTACCGAAAAATCAGCCATTTTAATGATGCTGCTTGGGGAAGATGAGGCCGCACAAGTGCTTCAAAAACTTACACCTCGGGAGGTTCAGCATTTGGGTACGGCTATGTACTCGGTTACTGGAGTGGATCAAACTACAGTTAACGCAGTACTTGATGAATTCTTGGAAACGATCAAGAAACAGACTGGTATTGGTTTGGGTGCTGGTCAATACATTGAGAATGTTCTCACAAAGGCTTTGGGTGATGATAAAGCTCAATCGGTACTGGGTAGGATTACTCCTGCCAGTTCAGAGTCGCAAATTGATATCCTTGATTGGATGGATGCTCGGGCCATTTCAGAGCTTATCCTTGATGAACATCCACAAATTAAAGCTCTAATCATTTCGTATCTAGATTTTGGGCTCGGTGCCGGTGTGCTAACTCTACTGCCGGATGATATTCAAGCAGATATTGTGCGCAGGATTGCAACTCTTGAAACCGTGGAGCCTGGTGCCATTAAGGAGCTAGAAAGAGTTATGAAGGCCAAATTTGCAGCTAATACATCGTTGCGTGCGTCACAAATTGGTGGTGTTAAAGCTGCTGCAAAAATAATGAACTTCACTAAAACAGAGATGGAAACCAGAATTTTAGGAGCAATTAAGAAAGAAGATCGTGATTTGATGGCCGAAATTCAAGACAACATGTTCGTGTTTGAAAATCTTGGCGGTTCAGACGAGAGATCACTTCAAACGCTGCTGAGGTCAGTGGATCAAGATGTGCTTGTTATTGCTATGAAAGGTGCGGAAACTGCACTGCAAGATAAGTTGTTAGCATGCATGTCTACAAGAGCTGCAGCAAATATTCGAGATGAAATGGAGGCTCTTGGTCCGGTTAGGCTTACGGAGGTTCAAGAGGCACAAAAGCAGATTATCAACGTTGCGCGTAAACTTTCAGATGATGGAACTATTGTTCTTGCCGGCAGAGGCGGAGAGGAAATGGTATAATGAGTGAATTACAGGATAACGTACTCGAAGATCAAAATTCTGATTACACTGATTTAGAAAGTTTATTGGAAGTTGCTAATTCCGCAGAATTTAGTGTTTCTGATGGGTTTACCCAGGAAAAGCAGGAATTTGAGAAGCTAAATAGCTTTTTCGAAATAGTAGCCTCTAATGAGATACAAAATTTAGATAATGAAGACGAAGTTTTTGCTGAAGAACGTGAATCAGAGATTTCCGGCTTACAGATTGGACGCGAAGCAGATGAAGAAGGTGAATTAGAGATTTCTGGCTTACAGATTGGAAGCGAAGCAGATGAAGAAAGTGAATCAGAGATTTCTGGCTTAAAGATTGGAAGCGATGCAGATGAAGAACGTGAATCAGAGATTTCCGGCTTACAGATTGGAAGTGAAGCAGATGAAGACGATAGATTAGAGATTTCTGACCCAAAGATTGGAAGCGTAGCAGATAAAGATTTTTCGAACGCATCAGGGGTGGAAACGCAACTTGCCGAGGAAGAACAGCTCATTTATGACAAAGGATATAAGGAAGCCCTCGAAGAATTTGAGAAGGCAATGTCATTAGAGAAAAGCTCTCTAAAAGACTTAACTGAGACCATGTTTTCTATAGGTGATGATTTTCAAGAAAGGCTGGAGGCTTTAATTAAAACAAAGATTTGTGAGCTACATAACGACTTATTGGGGTCTGAAATCCAAGATTTTTCAACTCCCTTTTTGAATAAAATTAAGCAGGTTGCTAATGATATATTGAGCGAAATAAAAGATGTAAAGCTTGAACTTAACCATGGTGATTTAGAGCTCTTAAAAGGGAGCGATGTGGTTGAAAGTTTAGGCTTTGAGGTTATGGAGAGATCAGACCTTCGTCGGGGTGAATTTAGGCTAATTTCCAATTCAACAGGCTTCCAACGAGAGTTGAGCCACTAAATACATTTGGGTGTTTGAAATGTCAGGGGGTAGAATGAAATCTTCCGAGCCACCAAATTACTTTACTGGATCGCTTGAGAACGTTTCTGTAACCAAGTTGCTGCAATCAAATTATTTTGGAAAAGTTCTTTCCTATAACGGTCAGGTTATCGAAGCAACGCCTTTGCCCGGTATAATAGGATCCCTTTGTGCAATTTTTGCTAGAAGTAATGAAGAATTTCAAGGGGAGCTTGTGGGGGTTGGAGAAAATAAGGTCGATATCCTTCCTTATGAGTCTAATTTAGATATTCGTGTTGGGGACAAAGTTTTTTTGACTGAAACCCAGCAGACAGTAGGCGTTGGAGATGCACTACTAGGTAG
>LUQC01000085.1:4797-5748 GCA_001627925.1 Rhodobacteraceae bacterium REDSEA-S34_B6
GCATTACTAGGTAGGGTTATTGATGGGTTGGGAAACCCATTAGATAGCCTCGGTAAATTAACACTTCTCGATAGCAAGAGCCTAAATGGTAAAAGAGTTAACCCGTTTGAAAGGCAAGCCATAACAGAAGTCTTAGATGTTGGTATACGAAACATTAACGCTTTGTTAACCCTAGGTCGAGGACAAAGGGTTGGGATAGTTGCTGGTTCTGGAGTTGGTAAGTCAGTTCTTCTTTCAATGATTACTAAAAGTACCGATGCTGATGTAGTTGTCGTCGCACTTATAGGTGAAAGAGGGCGCGAGTTGGCATCCTTCACAAAGGAAATACTTAGTTCTCATTCTCGCGACAAGGTGGTCATAGTTGCAGTACCAGCGGATAGATCGCCCTTACTTCGTATTCAGGGTGCCAAAAGAGCAACGACGATTGCAGAATATTATCGCGAGAAGGGAAAAAATGTATTATTAATTACAGACTCCTTAACCCGGGTCGCACATGCCCAAAGAGAATTGGGATTGGCGCTTGGTGAACAGCCTACTTCTAGAGGTTACCCACCCTCTGTTATATCTTTGATACCTAATCTAATAGAACGAACAGGCACAAGCACAGATAGTTCTGGATCAATAACTTCCATCTATACCATTTTAGCGGATGGAGATGATACCACCACTGATCCTGTTGTCGATACAGCTCGGGCTATTCTTGACGGCCATATTGTTTTGAGTAGAGATTTAGCGCAGCAAGGTATTTATCCTGCAATTGAGGTTAATCAATCCATTAGCCGGCTCATGAATGATATTGTAAGTCAGCCACAACAAAAAAATGCGCAGACCCTACGGAAGTATTTATCGAAATATAATGAGAACAGAGATTTAGTTCTTATGGGAGGATACGTGCAAGGGCAGGATCCCGATCTTGATCAAGCGCTGGCTCTCTGGCCTGAAATTATAAAG
>LUQC01000086.1 GCA_001627925.1 Rhodobacteraceae bacterium REDSEA-S34_B6
TACTGTCGGGTCAGGCGTCGTCGCCAAAATTATCGAATAGTCGTCAAAATAATGTGTAAAGCTCACTCCAGTGAGCTTTACTAAACATTGGGGAAACCCAGTAAGGTTCGAAGAAGTAATGAGATGCCCTCATTCCCTCCTCTCAACTTTAACGTCGGTTAAAAAGGCAAGGTACAATGCAAAGCCAAAACATCCGTATTAGGTTAAAAGCCTTCGACTATCGTGTTCTAGATGCAAGTACACAAGAGATAGTAAATACTGCGAAGCGAACGGGTGCGTCTGTTCGAGGTCCTATTCCACTTCCGAACAAGATTGAAAAATTCACTGTTCTTCGTGGTCCGCATGTTAACAAAAAGTCGCGCGATCAATTTGAAATACGCACTCACAAGCGGCTATTAGACATAGTTGACCCAACACCACAGACTGTAGATGCTCTTATGAAGTTAGATCTCGCAGCTGGTGTTGATGTTCAAATTTCTGTTTAGGAGAGCAAAATGCGCTCTGGTATTATAGCTAAGAAAGTTGGAATGACGCGGCTATTTATGGGAGATGGTAAGCAGATACCTGTTACCGTTCTTCAGATGGATAAGCTGCAAGTAGTGGCCCAGCGTACTAATGAAAAGCACGGATATAGTGCGGTTCAACTTGGTGCAGGTTCCATCAAAGCAAAAAACGTTTTGAAGCCTGTGCGCGGTCAATTTGTTGTCGCAAAAGTTGAGCCAAAGCGGAAGCTCGCCGAGTTTCGGGTGGCTCCAGAAAACTTAATTGAGGTGGGAGCAGAAATAACTGCAGACCACTATGTCGAGGGCCAATTTGTAGATGTCTCGGGGACATCGATAGGTAAAGGTTTCGCTGGAGCCATGAAACGTCACAATTTTGGTGGCTTAAGAGCTTCTCACGGCGTCTCTATTAGTCATAGATCTCATGGATCAACTGGTCAGTGTCAAGGGCCAGGAAAAGTCTTTAAAGGTAAGAAGATGGCAGGGCATATGGGAGCCGTTAGAGTTACCACTCAGAATCTTCAAGTAATGAAGACAGATGTTGAGCGTGGTCTCATAATGATTAAAGGTGCTGTGCCTGGTTCTAAAGGTGGTTGGGTCACTATTAAAGACTCTGTCAAAAAACCTCTTTTAGATAATGTGCCTTTTCCTGCCGCTCTTCGCTCTGACGGATCAAAAGTCGATGAAGCACCACAGCCAGAGGGAGGTGAGGCATGAAAATTGATGTAATAAAATTGGATGGAAAAAAAGCTGGTTCAGTTGAATTAGTAGATGACGTTTTTGGTTTAGAGCCGAGAGCAGATATCTTACATAGAGTCGTTAGATGGCAACGCAATGGTGCCCAGGCTGGTACTCACAAGGTAAAAACCCGGCGAGAAGTCAGTTACTCAACAAAGAAAATCTACCGTCAAAAGGGTACAGGTGGCGCCCGACATGGTTCTCGACGTGCTCCTATTTTTCGTAAAGGTGGCATTTATAAGGGTCCAACCCCGCGGAGCCATGCTTTTGATCTGCCAAAGAAAGTTAGAAGGTTGGGTCTTAAATTAGCATTGTCGGCTAAGGCTAAGTCCGGTTCAATCGTAGTAATTGACCAAGCCCAAAGTTCGGGTAAGACCGCCGATCTTGCCAAACAAGTTAAAAACCTCGGGTGGAAACGCGCATTGGTTATCGACGGATCGTCTGTTAATGATACATTTGCCAGGGCAGTTCAGAATATAGAGGGATTGGATGTGTTGCCGTCCATCGGGGCTAACGTTTATGACATTTTGAAGCGTGATACACTTGTAATTACCAAAGCTGGTGTAGAGGCATTGGAGGCTCGTTTAAAATGAGTGTAAAAGCAGAACATTATGATATTATCCGAAAGCCGTTAGTTACAGAAAAATCTACTATGGCATCAGAAAACGGTGCGGTCGTGTTTGAGGTCTCTATTGATAGTAACAAGCCCCAAATTAAAGAAGCTGTCGAAGCATTATTTGGTGTTAAAGTTAAGGCTGTGAACACCTCTATTACAAAAGGAAAGAAAAAGCGTTTTAGGGGCGTCATTGGACGTCGTAAGGATGTAAAGAAGGCCTTTGTAACATTGGAGGACGGAAACACTATTGACGTAACTACCGGTCTTTGACCTAGTTAAGTAATGATTTTTGGACGTATTTCCAGGGTGTGTAAATACAAACATGAAACAAAAGTTTCAAAGCCCTAGACCTTTTTTATAAAGGTGGCTATATGTCCTTCGCTACAGCAATCAAGATTCGTTTTGAGTTGCTTCAAATTGGCCACCTTCGGGGGGCTTCACCATAGGCAGAGTAATACTTTGTCGTACAAGCAAACGGAAGACAGAAAGCATGGCACTAAAGTCGTACAAACCAACGACGCCGGGCCAGCGAGGGCTGGTACTGATTGACCGTTCGGAGCTTTGGAAAGGACGTCCAGTTAAGTCTCTTACAGAGGGACTGACAAGATCTGGCGGTCGGAACAATACCGGACGAATAACATCTCGCCGACGTGGTGGTGGAGCTAAGAGGCTCTATCGAATAGTTGATTTCAAAAGAACTAAATTTGATGTGCCGGCGAGGGTTGAACGGATCGAGTTTGACCCCAACAGAACGGCTTTCATAGCTTTGGTTAAATACAAAGATGGTGAGCAGGCTTATATTTTAGCCCCTCAAAGGCTCGCTGTTGGCGACACAGTAGTTGCATCTTCAAAAGCAGATATAAAACCTGGTAATGCTATGCCTTTTTCAGGTATGCCAATTGGCACCATCATTCATAATATCGAACTGAAGCCTGGAAAGGGCGGCCAAATTGCGAGAGCGGCTGGTACTTATGCTCAATTTGTTGGTCGGGACGGTGGCTATGCACAAATTCGGCTTTCGTCTGGTGAGCTGCGCATGGTACGGCAAGAGTGTATGGCAACAATTGGTGCGGTTTCTAATCCAGATAATTCGAACCAGAACTACGGTAAAGCAGGTAGAATGCGGCATAAAGGCATTCGTCCTTCTGTCCGGGGAGTTGTTATGAATCCGATTGATCACCCCCATGGTGGTGGTGAAGGTCGTACGTCTGGGGGTCGGCATCCCGTGACTCCATGGGGAAAACCTACTAAAGGTAAGCGTACGAGAAATACAAACAAAGCGTCGCAGAAATTAATCATTCGCTCGCGGCACGCAAAGAAGAAAGGGCGCTGATAAATGTCACGTTCATTATGGAAGGGACCCTTTGTCGACGCTCATGTGCTTAAAAAGGCCGAAGCAGCGCGCGAAAGTGGTCGAAATGATGTTATTAAAATTTGGTCTCGAAGATCTACTATTCTTCCGCAATTCGTCGGTTTAACATTTGGTGTTTATAACGGTAGAAAGCATGTACCGGTGTCGGTTTCTGAGGATATGATCGGTCAAAAGTTTGGTGAATACTCTCCAACTCGTACTTATTACGGTCACGGAGCTGACAAAAAAGCGAAACGAAAGTAAAGACCATGGGAAAAGAAAAAAATCCTCGCCGTGTGGCAGATAATGAAGCAATGGCAAAATTGCGCATGTTAAAGACGAGCCCCCAAAAGCTTAATTTACTTGCTGGCCTGATCCGTGGAAAGAAAGTTGATAGGGCACTAAACGATTTGACTTTTAGCAAAAAAAGAATTGCCGTCGATGTTAAAAAGTGTCTTCAGTCAGCAATCGCTAACGCTGAAAATAACCATAATTTAGATGTTGATGAACTAATTGTTTCTGAGGCATATGTTGGGAAGAATTTGACAATGAAACGTGGTCGACCGAGAGCTCGCGGTCGTTTTGGGCGTATCATTAAACCTTTCTCAGAAATAACAATTAAAGTGCGTCAATTAGAGGAGCAGACTTAATGGGTCAGAAAGTTAATCCAATAGGAATGCGGCTACAAGTAAATCGCACTTGGGATAGTCGTTGGTACGCAGATACGAAGGATTATGGAGATTTACTTTTGGAAGACCTCCGTATGCGTGATTTTATAAGGGAAGAGTGTTCTCAGGCAGGTGTGGCTAGAGTAATAATTGAACGTCCCCATAAGAAATGTCGTGTTACAATTCATACGGCTCGACCTGGGGTCATTATTGGTAAAAAGGGTGCTGATATTGAGACTTTACGTCAAAAATTAGCAAACATGACAGAGTCCGATCTACATCTAAACATCGTAGAAGTGCGCAAGCCAGAGTTAGACGCTCAACTTGTTGGTGAAAGTATCGCTCAGCAATTGGAGCGCCGTGTTTCTTTTCGAAGGGCAATGAAACGGGCAGTTCAGAACGCAATGAGAATGGGTGCTTTAGGAATTCGGGTTAACGTTGCTGGGCGTCTTGGAGGAGCTGAGATAGCTAGAACGGAATGGTACCGAGAGGGTCGGGTTCCGTTACATACGCTCAGAGCCGACGTTGATTACGCCAATGTTGAAGCATCTACTCCGTACGGCATAATTGGTATAAAGGTTTGGATATTTAAAGGTGAGATTATGGAACATGATCCACAGGCTCGAGACAGACGTGCACAAGAGCTGCAAGATGGACCGGCACCGCGTGGCGCGTCGACCCGCCGGTAAGGAGATAGAAAATGTTGCAACCAAAGCGTACAAAGTTTCGTAAAATGCATAAGGGCCGCATAAAAGGTGAGGCCAAAGGTGGATCTGACCTTAATTTCGGGACTTATGGGCTTAAGGCACTCCAACCAGAACGAGTGACTGCTCGACAAATAGAAGCCGCCCGTAGGGCTATGACTCGTCATATGAAGAGACAAGGTCGAGTATGGATTAGAATATTTCCAGATACACCAGTTACCTCAAAACCAACTGAAGTTCGGATGGGTAAAGGTAAAGGTTCGGTAGATTTTTGGGCTGCTAAAGTAAAACCTGGCCGAGTTATGTTTGAGATTGATGGTGTGAATGATGATACAGCAAGGGAAGCTTTGCGTTTGGCTGCAATGAAACTGCCCATTAAATCTAGAGTTGTTGTTCGGGAAGATTGGTAATTTATTACGTTGGTTTTTTACCAATGCGAGTGTAGTAAAATCACGCAAGCAATTAAAAAGAGATCTTTGATTAGTCCGACCACTTATAATTGAAACTAATCGATATTCTTTCGCCTTTTGAGCCATTCTGACGTACTTCGTGTCTCAACCAGCTCTCCCATAGAAGCACTTCTCCTGCCACTGGATGGTGGCTATGAAAAGTTTTTAAGTCATTTCGTGCGTCTTTCTTTCGTGGTGGTGCTGACATCATAAATTGTAGTCTGGGATCCTCAAACCGTATTTCGCCAGCCTCATTTGGAATTGATACATATGTCGTGCCTGAAATTACTGAATGTGGGTGAATATGCGAGCCGTGTGAACCGCCCTCATCAAGGATGTTGATCCACATGTCCTCCAAAACAATATCTCGGTCATCAAGGTCAAAGTCTAACTTTTCTACAAAGTTTGCCACGTGACTGTCCAAAATATCTTTTAATTCGTTAAAAATTGGGAAACGCCATGTTAGGTCTGAAAGTGAGGCATAGCTGGTATACCCGGAATATCCATTATTTTCGCACCATTGCTGGCCAGCTAGATCATCTTCCGCTATTGAGCGGCAAGATACTTCCAGCTCTGAAATATCTAATTCACCTCCTCTGGATAGGTTGGAGAGGTACAACTGCGTTACGAATAATGGCGTTATCGACTTCATAGGATGTGTATAAACGAAGCTGTTTTTTTTTAATAGCGATAATAAATTTTTCAATGGGTGTTGCCATTTAATAAATAAGACTGTATGTCGCCTCATCCGGATGTGATTTGTCGGAATCGCAACCGTAGTAATTAGGTAATGTCCACCAGATTAAGAGTGACCCGCCAGGGGCTCACTGGTGTATGAAAGAGGATAGGCTATGAAAGCCCAAGAGTTACGTGAAAAAACACCAGATCAGTTGCGTGAGCAGTTAGCTGCATTGAAAAAAGAGTCGTTTAATCTGCGTTTTCAGCAGGCAACTGGTCAACTTGAAAATACTGCTCGTATGAGAACCGTCAAACGCGATACGGCGCGTGTTTTAACCATTTTAACTCAACAAGCAGTTTCTGAGGAATAGGGAGTTAGAGATGCCAAAAAGAGTACTACAAGGTGTTGTGACTTCCGACTCTAATGCTCAAACCGTTACAGTATCTGTTGAGCGTCGTTTTAAGCATCCGGTTATGCAAAAAACGATCCGGAAGTCCAAGAAGTATAGAGCCCATGATGAAAATAATACGTTCAAAGTGGGTGATGCGGTGCGCATAATGGAGTGTGCTCCGAAATCTAAAACAAAACGTTGGGAAGTGCTTGAAACTTAGTCTTTGAGCTTTCACGATTTAACGAAACCCTGGGGAAAAGGCAAAAGCATTAGCCCCTCATAGGTCGGGAGAAAATTTATGATCCAGATGCAAACTAATCTGGATGTCGCTGATAACTCCGGCGCTCGCCGTGTTCAGTGCATCAAAGTTCTAGGTGGCTCTAAGCGAAAATACGCCTCGGTTGGTGACGTGATTGTGGTATCCGTTAAGGAAGCTATTCCACGAGGTCGAGTAAAGAAGGGTGATGTTCGAAAAGCAGTTGTCGTGAGAACATCCAAAGAAGTGCGTCGGGAGGACGGCACAGCTATCCGATTTGATAGCAACGCTGCAGTTA
The DNA here is from genome assembly GCA_001627925.1 of Rhodobacteraceae bacterium REDSEA-S34_B6. Lineage (GTDB taxonomy): Bacteria > Pseudomonadota > Alphaproteobacteria > Rhodobacterales > Rhodobacteraceae > Salinivivens. Next base: position 6,651 of record LUQC01000086.1, read on the forward strand.
TTTTGAACAATACCGGTGAACCAATCGGTACCCGAATTTTTGGTCCCGTAGTAAGAGAATTGCGTGCCAAAAATTTTATGAAAATAATATCACTTGCACCGGAGGTGTTATAATGGCTGCTAAACTTAGAAAAGGTGATGAGGTCATTGTTCTTGCTGGAAAAGATAAAGGCAAAAAAGGGACAGTAACGTTTGTTGTGCCTAAAACTGGCAAGGCGATTGTTGATGGCGTTAACATGGCAATTCGCCACGAACGACAAACACAGACCACTCAAGGTGGGCGTTTGCCCAAAGCAATGCCTATTGATATTTCAAATTTATCTTTAATGGATAAAAACGGTAAAGCCACCCGCGTGGGTTTCAAAGTTGAGGGTGGCAAAAAAGTACGCGTGGCTAAGACAACGGGGGATGTTATCGATGCTTGATAAAGCAAATTATACACCGCGATTGCAGGACGAATATAAGACCAAAATTCGGGCGGCTATGAAGGAAGAATTTGGTTATAAGAACGATATGATGATACCGAAACTGGAAAAAATTGTATTAAACATCGGATGCGGGCGCGCTGCTGTTAAAGATAGTAAAAAGGCTAAGTCGGCGCAGAACGATTTGACTTTGATCGCGGGGCAGCAGGCTATAATCACCCGAGCTAAAAAATCTATTGCTGGTTTTCGAGTTCGCGAAGATATGCCGATGGGTGCAAAAGTGACCCTGCGCGGTGCAAGGATGTATGAATTCATGGATCGATTGACTACTGTCGCGATGCCTAGAATAAGAGATTTCCGTGGTGTTTCAAGCAAATCTTTTGATGGTAGGGGAAACTATGCTTTTGGGATAAAAGAGCATATTGTATTTCCGGAAATTGATTTCGATAAAATTGATGAGGACTGGGGCCTCGATGTCGTTATAACCACTACTGCTGAGACAGATGCAGAGGCCAAATCTTTGCTAGGGCATTTTAATATGCCATTTAGCAATTGAGCGCTGGAGGATTTTCTAAATGGCAAAAAAAGCAATGATTGAACGCGAAAAGAAAAGAGCACGGTTGGTAAATAGATATGCAGCGAAGCGTGCCGAATTAAAAGAAATTGCTAAAGATGAAAGCCTTCCAATGGAGGAGCGGTTCAAGGCGCGGTTGAAACTGGCTAAGTTACCGAGAAATTCAGCAGCTAATCGTATGCACAACCGTTGTCAATTGACCGGAAGACCGCATGCTTATTACAGAAAATTAAAGGTTTCTCGTATCGCTCTGCGGGAATTAGGTTCGTCTGGGCAAATGCCTGGAATGGTAAAGTCAAGTTGGTAGGAGAGAATAGATATGAATGATCCTATTGGTGATATGCTTACTAGAATGAGAAACTCTCAAATGAGAGGACAGTCTACTGTTCTTACACCAGCCTCCAAAGTAAGGGCTTGGGTGTTGGATGTTCTGGTAGATGAAGGTTACATCCGTGGTTATGAGAAGACAACTGACACTTCGGGACATCCTATGTTGGAAATAAGTTTGAAATATTATGATGGTTTGCCTGTGATTAGGGACATTAAACGCGTCTCAAAGCCTGGTAGGAGGGTTTATCTTGGCGTCAAGAATATTCCCCAAGTTAGGCAAGGTTTGGGTGTGTCGATTGTATCTACGCCTAAAGGAATAATGTCAGACGCGAACGCTCGTGCCAATAATGTTGGTGGCGAAGTTCTTTGTACGGTATTTTAAGGAGATTTTGAGATGTCGCGCATAGGAAAAAAGCCAGTAGAACTTCCTTCAGGGGTAAGTGCTGCGGTTTCAGGGCAGACGATAGAGGTAAAAGGCCCTAAAGGTGTGAGAAGTTTTACCGCTTCGGATGATGTAACACTAGCGGTTGAAGAAGGAAAAGTTGTAGTGAGCCCCCGCGGTAAGTCGAAGCGGGCGCGGCAACAATGGGGTATGAGCCGTACGATGGTAGCAAATTGTGTTACTGGAGTTAGCGAAGGTTTCAAGAAAGAGCTTGAAATTCAGGGAGTTGGTTACCGTGCCCAAATGCAAGGCAATGTACTCAAGCTCAATCTTGGCTTGTCCCACGATGTGGACTATGCAGCTCCGTCAGATGTGACGGTGACGGCGCCGAAGCAAACAGAAATCGTGGTTGAGGGTATAGATGCTCAACGCGTGGGCCAAGTGGCAGCTAATATTAGAGAATGGAGAAAACCGGAGCCATATAAAGGCAAAGGTATTCGTTACAAAGGTGAATATATCTTCCGCAAGGAAGGTAAGAAGAAGTAGGGCAAACAAATGGCAAATTCCAAAAGGCAACTTTTTCTAAAACGACGCTTGCGCGTAAGGAATAAGTTACGAAAGGTTAACGCAGGGCGTGTGCGTCTTTCTGTTCATAGGAGTAATAAAAATATCAGTGCTCAATTAATTGATGATGTAAATGGTGTTACTTTAGCCGCTGCGTCATCTTTGGAGAAGAGCTTAGGTGTGGTTGGTAAAAACAACGTAGATGCATCTTCAAAAGTAGGAAAATTATTAGCAGACCGTGCCAAGAAAGCAGGTGTTGTGGAATGTTACTTCGACCGTGGTGGTTTTTTGTTCCATGGTGGAATTAAAGCTTTAGCAGATGCTGCCCGTGAGGGCGGCCTAAAATTTTAAGGAGACTCCTAAATATGGCAAAGGAACCCAATAATAAAGGTCGTCGTGATGAAGCTGCTCCTGAGTTTGCAGATCGTCTTGTAGCTATAAATCGTGTATCAAAAACGGTAAAGGGTGGTAAGCGTTTTGGTTTTGCAGCCTTGGTAGTTGTTGGTGACCAAAAAGGTCGAGTTGGCTTTGGAAAGGGCAAGGCGAAGGAAGTGCCGGAAGCCATAAGAAAAGCAACTGAGCAGGCCAAAAGAAATATGATTCGTGTTCCACTGCGAGAGGGTAGAACATTGCACCATGACATGGAGGGTAGGCATGGTGCTGGTAAAGTAGTTATGAGGACTGCTCCAACAGGTACAGGAATTATCGCCGGTGGTCCCATGCGTGCTGTATTTGAAATGTTGGGTATTCAGGATGTTGTTGCTAAATCAATCGGTTCGCAGAATCCTTATAACATGATACGAGCTACACTAGACGGATTAAAGAAAGAGGCTTCGCCAAGAATGGTGGCTCAGCGGCGTGGTAAGAAAGTTGCAGACATTCTTCGTCGTGACGAAGCTTCTTCTCCAGAAGCTGTTGAAGCATAGAGGTAGAGTGCGATGGCTAAAACAATAGTTGTAAGACAAATCGGATCTCCAATCCGGCGCCCAGCTAAACAACGTCAAACATTAATAGGGTTGGGTCTTAACAAAATGTATAAAACTCGTGAGCTTGAGGACACTCCTTCGGTGCGAGGCATGGTTAATAAGATACCGCACCTAGTGGAGATTGTAGAGGAAAGAAGTTAAGGTTACCTGTAGGTGTAGATCAGCTAAATCGATATTCTGGGTTACCGGTAGAAAGATAATTTACTCAATACTAAATTAAGGCTGTGTTTACCTCTTTCGTCGCAACCGGGAGGTAATTCCGGCAAAAGGAGAAGCGACATGAAACTCAATGAATTAAGAGAGGTGTAGGTTCTGGCAAAGGAAAAACTGCTGGTAGGGGAATTAAAGGACAGAAATCACGTTCTGGCGTTTCCATAAATGGCTATGAAGGTGGGCAAATGCCCCTTTATCAAAGACTACCTAAGCGTGGATTCAACAAGCCGAATAGAAAAAAATACGCTATTGTTAACCTTGGAATAATAGAAAAGTTTATCGAGGCCGGTAAGCTTAACGCCAAAACTGATATTACTGAAGATGTTCTTTTAGAGTCCGGATTGGTACGGCGAAAGTTGGATGGTGTGCGAGTTCTTTCTAAGGGGGATATAAAATCCAAGATTAATATAGTTGTTACCGGGGCGTCTAAATCTGCGATAGAGGCTGTAAAGAAGGCAGGGGGCAGCTTGACATTGACGTCGGAAACTTCAAACTAATCGAAGTTGAGCGTGCCGGTTAGCAAATCGGTCAATTTTTACAGTACTGCTATAATTAATTAGGATTATTTTTTTACAGTGAGAGATAAATGGTATCTGCAGTAGAGCAAATGGCAGCAAATACAAGTTGGTCGGCTTTGGGTAGGGCCACTGAGCTTCGTAGTCGCATATTATTCACGCTTGGTTTATTGATTGTGTATCGGTTGGGTACGTTTATCCCAGTCCCAGGAATAGATGGTGTTGCTCTAAGAGACTTCATGGAGCAAGCGCAGTCAGGCATCGGTGGTATGCTGACTATGTTTACTGGAGGTGCCCTTGGTCGGATGGGTATCTTCGCTTTGGGAATTATGCCCTATATTTCTGCGTCAATTATAGTTCAATTATTAACCTCTATGGTCCCCTCTTTGGAACAGTTAAAAAAAGAGGGAGAGCAGGGCAGAAAGAAAATAAATCAATATACACGTTATGGTACTGTAGCATTAGCAACTTTGCAGGCCTATGGTCTTGCTGTGAGCCTCGAAAGTGGCGACTTGGTTACTGACCCCGGTCTCTTTTTCAGACTGTCATGTTTGATTACTTTGGTGGGTGGCACCATGTTTTTGATGTGGCTTGGGGAACAGATCACAGCTCGAGGAGTAGGTAACGGTATATCATTGATAATCTTCGTTGGAATTATTGCTGAAATTCCAGCAGCGTTGGCTCAATTTTTTGCATCTGGCCGATCTGGAGCATTAAGTCCTGCGGTTATAATTGGCGTGATTGTGATGGTAATCGCAACCATCGCTTTAGTGGTTTTTATGGAGAGAGCCCTGCGAAAGGTTTTGATTCAATACCCAAGACGGCAAGTTGGTATGAAAGTAATGGAGGGCCAGAATTCTCATTTACCGATCAAGGTGAATCCGGCTGGCGTAATACCGGCAATTTTTGCTAGTTCTTTGCTGCTACTTCCAACTACCGTTAGTACGTTTTCCGGATCTCAGACCGGACCAATAATGTCCACCATACTTGCATATTTTGGACCCGGTCAGCCTTTGTACTTGGCATTTTTTACCTTAATGATTGTATTCTTTGCTTATTTCTACACATTCAACGTCTCCTTCAAACCTGATGATGTTGCTGAAAATTTAAAAAATCAAAATGGTTTTATCCCTGGAATTAGGCCAGGTAAAAAAACTTCAGAACATTTGGAATATGTTTTAAATAGAGTTCTGGTGCTTGGAGCTGCATATCTTGGTGGAGTTTGTTTGCTTCCTGAGATCCTCAGAGGCCAATTTGCGATACCTTTTTACTTTGGCGGAACATCAGTCTTGATTGTAGTATCAGTGACTATGGATACCATTCAACAAGTTCAAAGCCATTTGTTGGCTCATCAATATGAAAGCCTGATTCAGAAATCTCAATTAAGGGGTAAATCACGCAGTAAAAGGCGCCGGGGGGCAGCCCGTAAATGAATATCATACTGCTAGGACCTCCTGGTGCAGGTAAGGGAACACAAGCTCAATTTTTAGTTGAGTCTCTGGGTATGGTTCAGTTATCTACCGGTGATATGCTTCGTGAGGCAAAGGATAGTGGGACTGAAATGGGTAAGGTTGTTGCTGAAGTAATGTCGCGAGGCGACTTGGTCACTGACGACATTGTAATAGGTCTAATTAAAGAAAAGCTGGATGGTGACAAAGGTGCTGGTTTCATATTTGACGGTTTCCCGCGGACTCTGGCACAGGCCGATGCTTTAGGTGCTTTGCTAGACGACTGTAATATCGACTTGGATAGTGTTATTGAGATTCAAGTTGATGATAAAGCATTGATAAAAAGAATAACTGGAAGATCAACGTGTGGTGGTTGCGGTCAAGTCTATCATGATGAAACGAAACCTTGGCCTACTGACGGAAAATGCAGCACTTGCGGTAGCAATGATGTAAAGCGACGAACTGACGATAATGAGGAAAGCTTAAAACAGCGATTAATGGAGTATTATAAGAAGACTTCTCCGCTCTTGGGTTATTACTTTGCTAAAGGAAACCTTGTTTCTATCGATGGGCTGTTATCCATGAATGAGGTTCGTGATAGCCTTAAAAAAGTTATCAACAAAGAATAACAGATTGGGTTAAATTCAATATTTTTCCACTTAAGCCTTGACGTAGATCTAAAATGCTCATAGGCACCCATATTCCTACTAGGAATCACCTGTTATACATAACAAATCCACTTTGTAAGGTGGTAGCGGGAACAACAAATTTTAAAGTTTTCGCGTTGTGAAAAAAGGTTCTGGTTTTACGGAACCGCAACGAAAGGAAAGAAATGGCACGGATCGCCGGTGTAAATATCCCGACAAGTAAGCGGGTACCTATAGCTCTTACTTATATTCACGGAATTGGATCATCAATAGCGAATGAAATATGTGACGCTGTCAAGATTGACAAATCAAGACGCATCAACGAACTATCAGATGCGGAAATACTCGCAATGCGCGAGCATATAGATGCAAACTTTACCGTTGAGGGTGATTTGCGTCGCGAAGTGCAAATGAATATTAAAAGACTTATGGATTTAGGCTGCTATCGTGGTCTTCGGCATCGCCGAAATCTGCCTGTTCGTGGTCAGCGCACTCATACTAACGCAAGAACTCGTAAGGGTCCTGCAAAAGCTATTGCTGGCAAGAAGAAGTAGGGAGAGGGATCAATGGCACGCGAAACACGTCGTGGAACGAAGAGGAAGGTCATTAAAAATATTGCAGCTGGGGTTGCTCACGTTAATTCTTCTTTTAACAACACAAAAATACTGATTTCTGATGTTCAGGGAAACGCTATAGCTTGGTCTTCAGCTGGCACTATGGGTTTTAAAGGTTCTCGTAAATCGACACCTTATGCAGCTCAAATGGCAGCAGAGGACGCAGGTCAAAAAGCTCAAGAGCACGGTGTTAAAACTCTAGAGGTCGAGGTGCAGGGGCCTGGATCTGGAAGAGAAAGTGCGCTTCGGGCATTAGCAGCGATTGGTTTTAATATCACCTCAATCAGGGATGTTACACCAATTGCGCACAACGGTTGTCGGCCGCCAAAAAGGCGCCGCGTTTAATTTAACTTGAATTTATTTTATAGATTCATTTTCAGCATTTTAACCTCGGGCGCGTTTGATTTTACGGTCATGGAATCAACGCAAGAATGGAGGGACTCATGATCCACAAAAATTGGGCAGAGCTCATAAAACCAGCACAATTAGAAGTAAAACCTGGAAACGATCAGCTTAGACAAGCTACTATGATTGCCGAACCGCTTGAAAGAGGTTTTGGTTTAACCCTTGGAAATGCTCTTCGCCGTGTATTGATGAGTAGTCTTCAGGGTGCAGCCATTACAAGCGTTCAAATAGATAACGTTCTTCATGAATTCTCTTCTATCACGGGCGTAAGAGAGGATGTTACAGACATAGTTCTGAACTTGAAGGGCGTAGACTTAAGAATGGAAGTTGAAGGGCCTAAGCGTTTGTCTGTTAATGTTAAGGGCCCAGCTGTAGTAACAGCAGCCGATATATCCGATAGTGCGGGGATCGAAGTGCTAAATAAAGAGCATGTGATCTGTCACTTGGATGACGGAGCCGATCTTTACATGGAATTAACGGTGAATACAGGCAAAGGATACGTTCCCGCTGAAAAAAACAAACCGGAGGACGCCCCTATTGGTCTTATGCCGATTGATGCGATCTACTCTCCCGTAAAAAAAGTTTCTTACGATGTTCAGCCTACCAGGGAAGGTCAGGTGTTAGACTACGATAAACTTACGATGAAAGTTGAAACGGACGGCTCTATTTCGGCAGATGATGCGCTTGCCTTTGCAGCACGTATTTTGCAGGATCAACTTTCTATTTTTGTGAATTTTGAGGAACCTGAGTCTGCAGATAGTGGTGATGACGATGATGGGTTGGAATTCAATCCACTTCTTCTCAAGAAAGTTGATGAGCTAGAACTCTCGGTTAGATCTGCAAATTGCCTGAAGAATGACAATATAGTTTACATAGGCGACCTTATTCAAAAGACTGAGGCTGAAATGCTCAGAACACCTAACTTTGGTCGAAAGTCGCTGAACGAAATTAAAGAAGTATTGTCCGGAATGGGACTGCATCTTGGAATGGATGTGGAAGATTGGCCCCCAGACAACATTGAAGAGCTTGCTAAGAAATTTGAGGATAACTTCTAATTATTAAATGCCCAGATTTCTGGGGAAATTAGGGCATAAGCCCCAAGGAGAGTGGCTGGCACGCACCAGCCGCCGGACAAAGAAAAAATTATAGGAGATATAAATGCGTCATTCTAAAGGCTATCGCCGCTTAAACCGGACTCATGAGCATCGGAAAGCTTTATTTGCTAATATGGCTGGCTCGTTGATAGAGCATGAGCAGATTAAAACAACACTTCCGAAAGCAAAAGAATTGCGTCCAATTGTGGAGAAATTAATAACTTTAGCCAAACGAGGTGATTTGCACGCAAGACGCTTAGCAGCTTCGCGGCTAAAGGAAGATCAATATGTAACAAAACTATTTGATATTCTTGGACCACGCTACACTGAGCGCAAGGGTGGTTGTACTAGAGTATTGCGGGCTGGGTTTCGTTATGGTGATATGGCCCCAATGGCGATAATTGAATTTGTCGACCGCGATGTTGCGGCAAAGGGAGCCGCGGACAAAGCGAGGGTTGCAGCAGAAGAAAGTGCTGAAGAAGCATAAAACAAGTTTATTTGTTAAATCGGACCCCAGCTGACCGGCTGGGGTTTTTTTTGTGTCATTTTTAAATATACTAATAGCCAAAACTTTAGAGCTTTATAAGATGTATGCCATTCTAGTTTGGGTTTTTGTTAGTTTATCGTTTCCCTTCGTATTGTTTGCTGAAACGCGGATACCATTAAATTTCAATGAAATAACTCTTAGTTTTGCTCCTGTCGTCAAGCGAGCAGCACCAGCAGTCGTAAATATTTATGCTAAAAGACTTGTCAATCAAAATAGGTCTCCTTTTCAAAATGATCCCTTTTTTAGGAGATTCTTTCAAAATAGAATAAACCCTCAGCAAAGGGTGCAAAACTCGTTAGGCTCTGGTGTCATTTTAAGCGAGGATGGCTATGTGGTATCCAATTATCATGTGGTAGGAAATGCTTCTGATATCAGAGTGGTTCTAAATGATCGACGCCAGTTTACAGCATCGGTAGCTTTGGCTGATGAAAAAAATGATTTAGCAATCTTAATTTTAGAAAATGCCGAAAGTATGCCGTTTCTTGCGCTTAGAGAAGATGAAGCAGTAGAAGTTGGTGAGTTGGTCTTGGCTATAGGTAATCCATTTGGCGTTGGCCAAACCGTTACCAGCGGTATTATCTCAGGTTTGGCTCGATCTGGTACGGCAGATGGTTCTGGTCGTGGATATTACTTACAGACCGATGCAGCAATAAACCCTGGCAATTCAGGTGGTGCATTGGTGGATATAAATGGATCGCTAGTCGGAATAAATACCTCGATTTTAACAAGATCCGGTGGCTCAAATGGTATTGGCTTTGCTATACCTGCTGCTTTTGTGCGCGAATTCTTGCGTCAGGCAAAAAGTGGCGTAAAAAAATTTGAACAGCCTTGGCTAGGTGTTTTTGGTCAAGCAATTACTCCTGAATTAGCAGAAGCTCTCCAATTAGACGGTTTTGATGGAATGGTGATTTCAGCCTTGCATGAGAAAAGCCCGCTTATGTTAGCAGGACTGTCTAAGGGTGACGTAGTAGTTTCAGTAGATAATTTTGCAGTAAATGGTCCGGCAGAAATGCTATTTCGTTTAACTGTAGCAGGGATCGGTTCTAAATCTAAATTATCGATCGTGTCTGGTGGGCAAAGGCGTGATCTTTGGGTCGATGATCCACCAAGCAATTTGAAAAGGTTGCCGAAAACATCACCACTTCGAGATTTAATCGTGAGAATTATAAATCCTGCGGTACAACAAGAAATGGGATTAGGGCTGAGTACAAGGGGAATAGTAGTCGTTGAGCCCGGACCAATTGGTTCTAGGTTGGGCTTTAGATCGGGTGATATAATCGAGGAAATAAATGGAACCCGTTTAATTTCTGCTGAACAAATCGATGAATTAATAGGAACTAGTAATCGCTCTGGTCAATTTATTATTTCTCGTGATGGCCAGAGACTTACAATAAGATACCGAACATGACGGATTTGTTTGACAAAGAAGCTAAAGAGTCGGTTGATAATATTTCTCACAAAAATATCCCTCTGGCAGAAAAACTTCGACCAAAGATTTTGGATGAAGTAATCGGACAAGACAAGACACTAGCGTCTGATGGCCAACTGAAGTCAATGGTGAAAAGTGGCCAATTATCTTCGATAATCTTTTGGGGACCACCTGGAATTGGGAAAACCACTCTTGCTCGCGTTATCGCAAATGAAGTTAGTGCTCATTATGAGGAGATAAGTGCTATTTTTTCAGGGGTTTCAGATTTAAAGAAATTACTGACTGCGGCAAGTGTTAGGCATTCAAATGGTTTAAAAACAATCTTATTCGTAGATGAAATTCATCGATTTAATAAATCCCAGCAAGATAGTTTTCTGCCTTATATGGAAAATGGAACTATTACCCTGATCGGTGCAACAACTGAAAACCCATCTTTCGAATTGAATTCAGCGTTGCTATCTCGGTCTAATGTGATCCTTCTCGAAAGACTTAACGCGGAAGACCTAAGGAAGATTTTTAATCGTGCTATAGGTTTTATGGGTAATGCACCTATTTTTTCGGATGATGCAATTTCGCTTATAATTCAAATGTCCAATGGCGACGGACGGGCGTTGATAAATCTTTTGGAGCAAGTCGGGTCCTGGAAAAATAATGGCACTGTGGATACGCATGATCTAAAAACCAAACTTTCGCAAAGAGCCGCGAATTATGATAAAAAAGGCGATGAGCATTATAATCTAATTTCTGCTTTGCACAAATCTATTAGAGGGTCTGATCCAGACGCGGCAATTTATTGGTTGGCGAGAATGTTAGAAGGTGGGGAAGACCCATCTTACATCTGTAGACGGTTGGTGAGAATAGCTTCGGAGGATATTGGCCTTGCTGACCTCAATGCATCATCAATATGCATAGAGGCTTGGGAGTCATATGAGAGGCTTGGGAGCCCAGAAGGTGATTTGTCATTGGCTCGAGCAGTTTGCTATCTCGCACTCGCTCCAAAATCAAACGCCGTTTATACTGCATTCAGTGATGCGCGGCAATTAGCCAAAGAAACTGGGTCAATTCCGCCACCAAAACACATTCTCAATGCACCTACGCAACTTATGAAAAACAATGGCTATGGGGATGCGTATATTTATGACCATGATAGTGAAAATGCATTTTCCGGGCAAAACTTTTTTCCTGACGAGCTATCACGAAAGGTCTTCTATAGTCCAGTTGAGAGAGGATTTGAGCGTGAACTTAAAAAAAGACTCGCCTATTTCGAAAAACTCAGATCGAAACGTGATAAAAATATGTGATATTGACATTATTCCCTCTGAAACACACAAAGTCATGCGCGATCTTGCCCTAATAATCTGAGCGTCATTAAACTCGGTAGGATAATTTTTATGAGTGCTAAAATATTAGAAATTTCGGCATCCGATGACGACCAGCGGTTAGATCGATGGTTGAGGCGTAGTTTCCCGCAGCTTACTCAGGGTCGAATTGAGAAAATGTGTCGAAAGGGTGAGCTGAGAATAGATGGCAGTCGTTGTAAAGCCTCAAGCCGTTTAAAGGTTGGGCAAGCAGTAAGAATTCCGCCGTTAGGTAACTTTGAAACAAGGTTTCCAAAACTTAGTAAACCACTGCGTGCAGATGATGCAAGGACAATAATGAATGCGGTTATTTACCGTGATGATTATATTATAGCATTAAATAAACCCCCAGGAATTGCCACCCAGGGAGGTAGTAAGCAAGAAACGCATATAGATGGGCTAACTGAGGCATTAAAATTTGGAATGGATGAGAAGCCAAGATTGGTGCATCGTTTGGATAAAGAAACTTCAGGCGTATTGCTGTTGGCTCGTTCTAGAAATGTTGCTACACATTTGGCAAATGCTTTTCAACGGAAGAAGACACGTAAAATTTACTGGGCTGCTGTAGCGGGTGTGCCGACCCCAAATGTAGGAACAATTAAGTATGGACTAGTAAAGTCTACTAATAAAGATTTTGAAAAAATGCGATGTGTGCATCCGGGTGATGTAAAAAAGATAGATGGAGCCAAGCAGGCAGAAACTGACTATATGGTTTTGACACAACTTGCTAAACGCGGTTCTTGGCTGGCAATGGTTCCAGTCACAGGTCGAACACATCAACTTAGAGCTCATATTGCTGAATTAGGTCATCCGATTATTGGTGATAAAAAATATGGTAATATGAGCCAGCAAAATTTAGGTGATGGATGGGGCGCTAAACTTGGGGGTGATCTTAGTGACGATCTACATCTTCATGCCCGTTATTTAAAACTGGAACACCCCATAACAAAAAAACCCTTGGAATTAGTTGCTGATTTGCCTCCTCATATGGCACACACATGGAAAACATTTGAGTGGAGCAGTAAAGACTTCTCTGATGATCCATTTTCGGATTTCTTGGAATAACTATGTGAGCAATCATGATTATTTACAAATGCTTTTGTTCTTAGATTGGAAATGTAATGAGTGAATGGAAGATTAAGCGCACGTGGGATACCGTTGAAGTGAAGCGAACTGAAGCTGGCTTCTTGGTGGCGTTGGATGATCGGCCAATCGTCACGCCTGCTAAAAATCCTCTTTTATTACCGTCCAACGCGTTAGCAAATAGGGTAGCAAATGAGTGGAAAGATCAAGATAATGAAGTTATTCCGGCAAAAATGCCTTTTACTAGATTATCCAATTCAGCTTTAGACAAAGTCTCGGTACAATTTAAGGAAGTTGCAGATATTTTGTCTGAATTCGGCGAAACTGATCTATTTTACTATCGAGCCAGTAGTCCAGCTACACTAATCAAAAAACAAACTACTGCTTGGGATCCATTTTTAGATTGGGTTAAAAATTCTATGAATGTCAGTGTGAATGTTTCTTCTGGCGTAATGTTCATAGAGCAAGATGATGGTGAAATGGATAAATTAAAAGCTCCAATTTATGCTATGACACCGTTTCAGCTAGCTGGTTTCCATGAAATTGTTACTATTTCGGGAAGTTTAATAGCTGCTTATGCCATTGTTAATAATGCATTTATGGTAGATCAAGTTTGGTCTGCATCTCGCGTAGACGAAGAATGGCAGATAGAACAGTGGGGCAGCGATGAAGAAGCGATGGCCGCTTCTGAAAAAAAATATAATGACTTTAAAATTGGGTGTGAATTTTTTCAACTGTCGCTCTGAACACATTTTTTTTCTCAAAATTATAAAAAAAACTAAAAATTATTAATATATTAACATTTGTGACCTTGACCTTTTAGGTCCATTTAGGACACACTCCCTGCACTTGGTTGGCCGGGTACGTTCGTCTGACGCTAACGGGCCCGTTCAATTTTTTTAATGCCCTGATCAAGGGAAATTTAGGAAGAGGTAAAAATGAAGACTTCATTTATTCTTGGCGCAGTGACTGTTGCAGGTCTTACTGCTGGTGCTGCTTTCGCAGGCACACTCGATGACGTTAAAGCGCGAGGCAAACTAAATTGCGGCGTTTCAACTGGCGTTCCAGGTTTTGCAGAACCTGACGCAAATGGTGTATGGCAGGGTTTTGACGTAGCTGTATGTCGAGCTGTTGCAGCCGCCGTTCTTAACGATTCTGATGCTATCGAATTTGTCCCAACAACAGGTAAGACACGTTTTACTGCGTTGGCTTCAGGTGAAATTGACATGTTGGCACGAAATACAACTTGGACTTTCAGCCGTGATGTTGACCTCAAGTTCGAATTTGTAGGCGTGAACTACTACGATGGTCAGGGCTTTATGGCTAAAGCTGATCTTGGTGTTAGCTCAGCTACTGAGTTAGATGGTGCTACAGTGTGTATCCAAACTGGTACTACAACTGAGCTAAACCTGGCTGACTTTTTTCGCTCAAACAATATGAGCTACGAAGCAGTACCAGTTGAAACTGGTTCTGAGGCTGTAACAAACTACCTCGCTGGTGCATGTGATGTTTTCACAACTGACCGATCAGCACTTGCTGCAAGACGTGCAAACTTTGAAGTTCCAACAGATCACGTAGTGCTGCCTGAAATCGTATCAAAAGAGCCTCTCGGCCCTCTTGTACGTCATGGTGATAACAACTGGGGTGACGTAGTGCGCTGGACCTTGAATGCGCTGATTACTGCAGAAGAGCTAGGTGTTACTTCGGCAAATCTTGAAGAAATGTCAAAAGGCACCAACAATCCTGAAATGAACCGTTTACTTGGTTCAGAAGGCAATCTTGGTGAAATGCTTGGTCTTGATGCAGAGTGGGCGAAAAGAGCTATCGCTGTTTCAGGAAACTACGGCGAAATTTTCGAAAATAACATTGGCGCTGCTACAATCATTGGATTGGCTCGCGGCGTTAACGCGAAATGGACAGACGGTGGTTTAATTTACTCACCACCTTTCCGTTAATAGTTAAAGTAATCACTAAAGGGCGCATTCTTGCGCCCTTTTTGTTGCGTAAATGCTTTAAAACGTTTAGCGTGCCGCAATTAACTTTGGCATATCCAGGTTTAGTTTTATATGAATACATCTGAGTTGGCGAGACGTGACAAATTTCAGTTTTCTATGCTGCTGAACGATAAGCGTTATCGATCATATACGTTCCAGTTTTTTGCTTTATTTGTCCTGATATGTGCAATGGCATATCTGGGAAAGAATTTACTAGAAAACTTAGCTGCTGCTGGTCTGAATATTTCTTATAGTTTTCTAGGTGAACCTGCTGGTTATGATATTAACCAACGACTTATTGAATACAATAGTCAGTCAACCCATTTAAGAGCATCAATTGTTGGAGTTCTTAACACTTTGTTAGTGGCATTTTTGGGCTGTATTGCAGCAACTTTTTTCGGTGTTACTGCTGGTATTTTAAGGTTATCGAACAATTGGATTGTTGCTAAACTTATGATGATTTACGTTGAAATCTTCAGAAATGTACCAGTTCTTATTTGGATATTAATTATTCATTCTGTTTTCCTAGCTTTTTTACCTCAGCCAAAGGCTTTCCGTGGAGAGAACCCAGAGGCAACCATGCTATGGGATGCTTTTGCTTTCACCGGTAGGGGGTTTTATATACCTAAACCTGTATTTAACGATGGTTCCTTCATCGTTATCGTTACGTTTATTTTGTCTATTATCGGTATTTTTGCATTTCGCTACTATGCCCGACAAAAACTTTATTCAGAGGGCAAGTTATTAGAGACCCGCTGGACTAGTGTTGGAATATTTTTTATTCCGACACTCATAATCTATTTTGCGATAGGAAGTCCTATTGGTTTGGAATACCCAGAACTAAAGGGATTTAATTTTAAAGGTGGAATACACGCAAGAGGATCTTTAATTTCACTTTGGTTTGCGCTCTCAATCTACACAGGTGCATTTATAGCTGAGGTTGTTAGAGCAGGTATCCAGTCCGTAGATAAAGGCCAAAGCGAAGCGGCAGGCGCACTTGGCATGCGTCCTAATTTTATAATGAACTTAGTTATTTTGCCTCAAGCACTTCGGGTTATCGTTCCACCGCTAATTTCTTTTTATCTGAATATTACTAAAAATAGTTCGTTGGCATTAGCGGTTGGCTATATGGATATCACAGGTACATTAGGTGGTATAACTTTAAACCAGACTGGCCGTGCGATTGAGGCCGTGCTTCTATTAATGTTATTCTATTTAGTCATAAGTCTCAGCATATCTGCGATTATGAACGTTTATAATCGCAGCATTATGTTGAAGGAGCGCTAGTTATGTCTGAAGATAATTCATTTGTTCGCAAGGAAATGATTTCAGAACGTATTCCTCCTGCAGCTGAGAGGGGTTTAGTTAAATGGGTTCGTGAAAATTTATTTTCATCTGCATTTAACACAATTATGACGTTCATTTCACTATGGGTGATATACTCGATTATTGTTTCAGTTACTCCTTGGTTTTTAAATGGAGTTTGGGATGCTAAGACTGTCCGAGAATGCTACGACTTATTAGATGGGAAAAGTGGTGCATGTTTTGCTGTTTTGAAGGAAAGGTTTCCACAGCTTATTTATGGTTTTAAATACCCGTCGTCAGAATACTGGAGACCAAATTTAGCAACCGTATTACTTCTTATTGCTTTGGCTCCTATTTTGTTTAGGAGGCTTCCCCGCCAGCTTTTAATATTTAGTGCAGTATATCCATTTCTGGCATTTTGGTTGATATGGGGAGGATCAATATTAACATCAGTGTCTGCATTTTTAGGATGTGCACTTGCCATTATCTGTTATCGAAGGTTCTCTAGTGGATCATTTGCAATAGCAGTTTTGGTTAGCCTAATCGCTGCTAATGTCTGGTGGATTATTGGAGGTTATATTGTTGACTTAAACAAATCCTTGCTTGCATTGGAAGTTGTTCCTTCAAGAGATATGGGTGGTTTTATGCTCAATCTCCTATTGGGCACAATCGCAGTTTGTCTTTCCATTCCACTTGGAATTGCATTGGCCCTTGGGCGGCAGTCAGGTATGCCTATAATTAAATGGATTTGTGTTGTCTTCATTGAGTTCATAAGAGGTGTACCGCTTATAACACTTTTATTTGTCGCGAATGTCATTCTAGCATTTTTCTTTCCGCCCGATACCTCCCTAGATCTTATTTTGCGGGTATTAATCATGATGACCTTTTTCAATGCGGCATATATTGCTGAGGTTGTAAGGGGTGGTCTGGCGGCACTGTCTAAGGGACAATATGAGGCCGCAGATAGCATTGGTCTTGATTACACCCAATCGATGCGCTTCATAATACTTCCTCAAGCATTAAAGATTTCGATACCCGGTATTGTAAATGTTTCGGTTGGAATGCTTAAAGATACTACTCTGGTATCAATCATATCAATGTTTGACTTGGTCGGAATGATTAGGGGACCGATTTTGTCTTCGACGGACTGGAACGGTGTATATTGGGAACTATTCGGAGCGGCTGCTGCTATCTTTTTTGTCGTATGTTTTAGTGTATCAAAATATTCTCAATGGTTGGAACGGCAACTGGAAACTGATAAACGGTAGGAAAAGGAAAGCTATATGGCGGAAAAGTTAAAACTTGAAGTTTCTGATGAAATTGCAATTAAGATTCAGGGCATGAATAAGTGGTTTGGCTCTTTTCATGTCCTGCGAGATATTGATCTAACTGTGAATAGAGGTGAGCGCATTGTTGTTTGCGGTCCTTCAGGCTCTGGAAAATCAACCCTTATTCGTTGTATAAACGCACTAGAGGACCATCAGAGTGGCCAGATTATCGTCGATGGAACAGAGCTTACATCCGATATTAAAAATATTGATAGGATTAGATCTGAGGTCGGAATGTGCTTCCAACACTTTAATCTATTTCCTCACTTAAGTATTCTAGAGAACTGTACCCTAGCACCTATATGGGTGAGAAAAATTCCAAAAAAAGAAGCTGAGGAAACAGCGATGCATTTTTTAGAGAAAGTGAAGATTCCTGAGCAGGCTGACAAATATCCTGGTCAGTTATCTGGGGGGCAGCAGCAGCGTGTTGCAATTGCCCGATCACTTTGCATGCGACCTAGAATAATGCTTTTTGATGAGCCTACTTCGGCACTTGATCCTGAGATGATCAAAGAGGTGCTTGATACCATGATTGAATTAGCTGAAGATGGTATGACAATGATTTGTGTTACACATGAAATGGGATTTGCCCGTCAAGTTGCTAACCGAGTTATTTTTATGGATGACGGACAAATTGTAGAACAAAATGAGCCTGAGCAATTTTTCAATAATCCTCAGTCAGATCGTACAAAATTATTTTTGAGCCAGATATTAGGACATTGAGCCCTTAAATTTATTTTAATTGTTTTGTGATTAAGGTGGTCTACAATTGCTGCGGCATTATAAAATCGACGATAAGTCCGCTGTTTGATTTTATTTCGCTCCATCGATCTGCTTTGAAGTCTATTATTAAAGTAGAGGCAGCCGGGAAATCGATAAAATGTTCATGTTTTTCTTCATGGATCATTAAGTCATGTGCTAGTTCACTTATTCCTGGATTGTGCGCCAACAAAATAACTATTTCTGATAAAAGCGTTTGAAGAGTTGATTTCATTTGGTCTGCGTCTGCTAAGTATAATGACCTTTCGAACATTTGGGGGCAGTCTAAAGATAAGTAGCTCAAAGTTTCCCTGGTTCTTACAGAAGTAGATGAGATGACTTCATCAGGTATATATGCTTTCTCTTTTAACCATGAACCAATTTTTTTTGCATCACGAATGCCACTATCGCTCAGGGGACGCTGGTGATCATCCATATTTATATGCCATCCAGCTTCAGCATGACGCATTAGTATGAGACGTTTCATAGTTTTAAAAATGCTTTCATGTGAAATTTTGTTTGATCGGCATGTCTATTATTCTTATGCGATAAAGGGCAGCTTAGTCTAACACTGCATCCTTTTTGAAGGCACGTATCTTGTCCACTATTAGAACATAGAAAAGACTTACAAGCATCAGTATCATACGCGGCTATACTAAATGCATCTGCTGGGCAGGCACTTATGCATGGCTTACTACAGGCTTCGCATGGTGATTTATCGCTACTAACTGGCAGCTTGAGTGATTGGTCTAATACCAGAGCCCCCCTATATGATATCATTAAGCCGACGTCCTCATGGACGAGTAATTTCAATGGTGATACGAATGCCTTTTCACTCAAAACTGCCCAAGTGTAAAAAGGTGCATACGGTGGTCCATCAGAAGGATACACTGCTTTTGAATTAAGGTCTGACGCTATTGCTCCGATTACGCGTTTTGACCATCTGTCCATTGGATTTGGAAGAGTATCTTTATATTCAGGGGAGTTTCTGAAATAGTCCCAAAAGGAGGGTTCATTAGGTCCAATTAGCAATGTTGTTTGATCTTCTTGAGTAAATCCACCTCTCAATATGAGGCCACGTCTTTTTAGTTTCTCATTAATAGAAGCATAGGTCACTTGTTTTTGAAAGGTAGCCATATGCTCCACCAAAATTTTGTGGGTTTATCGTTTTGCCATCTTAAACCCACTTCCATTTCCTGATGACTAAGATTGGGCTCTACTTTGTAGGTGCCAAATAATTTATCCCAAATAGAGAGTGCGAACCCGTAGTTAGTATCGTGTTCACTTCTATCTGAGGAATGGTGTATTCGGTGCATGTCTGGTGTAACGATGAATAATCTGAGAAACTTTTCAAGTTTTGGCGGGATTTTGATATTGGCGTGATTAAACATCGCACTGGCATTAAGTAAAATCTCAAATATCAAAACGGCTAATGCAGATGGTCCGAGCAGGTATACAAGGCCAACTTTAAAAAGCATAGAAAGGACAATTTCAATAGGGTGAAATCTAATAGCTGTGGAAACATCAAATTCAGGATCAGAATGGTGGACTTGGTGCACTCTCCATAAAAATGGAATCTTGTGCGTTACCAAGTGTTGAACCCAAATAGCGAAATCCAAAATCAATATTGATAAGATAAATTCAATAACAATCGGCCAATCAAATAAATTTAAAATTCCAATTGAATTTGCCTTTGCATCCACCGCCGCGCCTATTGCGAGCAATGGAATTGCAAAAGCCAATAGTTTTAAGAAAAAGCTATCTATAATGATGAAAGACCAGTTCGTTCTCCATCTAGACCCTTTATTCGCTTCTTCTGACCTGCGCGGAATAACTTGTTCAAGCAAAGCTAAAGCTGCGAAAGCCAAAAAGAATATTCCAAGTCTTATGAAGATTTCATTATCCATAAGCAGAGATGTACTGTTTGAAAGTGAATTTTCAAGCCGTTTAGAGTTTTAATTTATATAATTTACAATTCTTAAGCTCTTATTAGTGAGCCGGCCCCATGTTCGGTGAATAACTCTAATAAACATGCATTTGGCACTCGCCCGTCTAAAATTACAACACCTCTCACTCCGCCCTCTAGTGCCATTAGAGCTGTCTCTGTTTTGGGGATCATACCACCTGAAATTATACCGTCATTTATCAAGTTTTTAATTTGGTTAGAATTCAGCTCAGTTATGATGGAACCATCTTTATCTTGAACGCCACTCACGTCCGTCAGTAAAAGTAATCTGTCAGCCTTTAAGGCTGCAGCGATAGCACCTGATACTGTGTCACCATTTATATTCAAAGTTTCACCGTCAATGCTGGAACCCAGTGGGGCAACTACGGGGATCATGTCATTTTCAAATAAATTAAAGATTACTTCGGGATTAACATCTTTGGGTGTACCCACGAGTCCCAATTCTGGTTTATCTTGAACGCAGTTAATTAGTTTTGCATCTTTGCCGGATAGACCGACAGCACGCCCATCTTGTTTATTAATAGCTTGTACAATTTTTTTGTTTACGTTCCCAGACAAAACCATTTCAACTACACTGATTGTCTCTGAGTCTGTAACGCGCTTTCCATCAATGAACTCGGACTCAATGTTTAATTTATCTAACATAGAATTAATCATCGGTCCGCCACCATGGACGATTACAGGATTTATGCCTACTTGGCGCATAAGTACGACATCTCTTGCGAAAGTTTCGAGGGCTTCATCACTTACCATAGCGTGACCGCCAAGCTTAATCACGATGATAGCTCCCGAGTAACGTTGCAAGTACGGAAGCGCTTGTGACAAGGTTTCTGCCGTAGCTATCCAATCTCTATTCATATTCTGCTTCTTCATAGATAATCCAAAAGTGTAGAGATTTTTCTACTACCCCAATGTAGCCTTATAGTGAAACATTATATTTCAACATACTAATCTAATGTTGCAATTATACTCCGCAGCGTCTCTAGCCCTACTTTATCTTCCGCCGAAGTAACTAATAGTTCTGGAAAGGCAGCTGGGTGGGTTTGAAGTTTCTTTCTCACCTGATTTAGTATTTGATTTCTCTGTTCTATGCTTACTTTGTCACATTTTGTTAAAACACATTGAAATGTGACGGCAGACGTATCCAATAAGTCCATAATTTCTTCGTCGACTTTTTTAATTCCATGGCGAATGTCAATTAGTACAAATGCTCTACGAAGCGACGATCGCCCTGATAAATAACTTGTCAACAGTTTTTGCCATTTTTTTACAACGTCAATTGGAGCGTTTGCAAAACCATAACCAGGCAAGTCTACAAGGTAGTGATGATCCTCAGTTTTGAAAAAATTAATTTCTTGCGTTCGTCCAGGAGTGTTAGACGCTCGTGCAATAGACTTTCTTCCAGTGACTGCATTTATCAGTGAAGATTTGCCTACGTTGGATCTTCCTGCGAAGCATACTTCTAGCCTATCTGCGGGAGGGAGGCCATCCATGTGCACTACACCTTTCAAAAAGTCTACGTTTCCAGCGAAAAGCTTTCTTCCCTTTTCTCTAGCAAACTCATCTGGTTCAGGACTTTCCTTAAACTCTAGCATCAATCAATTAACGTGAGTTTGTCATCCAAACTCAAAGTTCCATTATTTTTTGCAACTGCGTAAACACTAAAATTCTGATGACCGTGTGACTGTAGTGCGCCTAAAGTGTCGGCATCACGTACTCCGGTTTCAGGGTTGGCAGTTGTTGCCATGCATCTTTGTACAGGCTCTACTATGTCAAATTTTATATTTCCGATCTGAACTATTTTACCTATCCATTCCATTTCTTCCCATGGTTCAAGATCGTCTATCCAAAGATTTCCTCTCCACCTGTTTTTTGACAAATCACACCCCATTTCTTTGGCCAAAGCGTCATGAGACGTTGAGCTGCAAATAGTTATTGAAGGGTAATCCGTATCCGTCATCGCAGATGCCTTTGCTCTAATAAGCTTAGCAGATCCACTTCTATCACTGGGTATAAGATCTTTGGTCCACTCAATTAATTTGTCACCTTCGGTATCTGGGCAAAAAATTAAATCATTTTTATTTGGATGTGACATTTTCAAAATATTTGTCGTCTCATCGAAATTCGCTGAAATAGCCATTAGTCCAGGTGCTTTAGCGCCTCGTGAGAAATTATGGCAAGCTACCCACTGACTACCGTCTGCAGTACTATGCTCGTGAACCACAGCCCAAATTCTATCGTGTGGTAGTGTCTCTCTAGCCTTTACTTTGACTGCTGAAATACACTCTCTCCCATGTGATTTTATAGGATAGCGCCATATTTCTGATAGGTAAGCCATTTAGGTTTTTTTTCGCTTGAAGCTTGCCTTTATATTGCCAAATACATCAGGCTTATAACCTTGAGATCGCATAATCATATATTGTTGAGCAAACGTTATCATATTGTTAGCAATCCAGTATATTATGAGCCCAGAAGCGAAAGTACCCAGCATGAACATAAATACCCAAGGCATCCATGCGAAAATCATAGCTTGGGTTGCATCAGTTGGCGCGGGGTTTAGCTTCTGCTGAAGCCACATAGATATTCCTAGTAAAATTGGCAAAACGCCCAGTGAGAATATAAATAGTAAGCTGTCTGGTGGAAATGGGTTTGCCCAAGGAAGCAGACCGAAAAGATTTAAGATAGTAGAAGGGTCTGGAGCACTAAGATCCTTTATCCACCCAATCCATGGAGCGTGTCTGAGTTCCAGAGTAACAAATATCACCTTATACAGTGCAAAGAAAATTGGTATTTGGAGTAAAATTGGCAAGCAACCAGCTGCAGGGTTTACCTTTTCTTTTTTGTATAGCTCCATCATTTCAGCTTGTAATTTTTGTCTATCGCCAGCGGCGCGCTCCTTTATTTTTTCCATCTCTGGTTGGAGCTCTTTCATTTTTGCCATCGAAACGTAAGACTTATACGCCAAAGGTAACAACAGAGTTTTTATTAATAATGTTAAGCCGATGATTGCCCAGCCTGTATTACCAATAAACTTATTTAAATAATGTAAAGCTGCGAAGATTGGCTTTGTTAAGAAAAAGAACCAGCCCCAATCGATACTATCCAAGAAGCCATCTACGCCGGTTCTTTCGTAATTTCGTATTGCCTCCCATTCTTTTGCTCCAGCAAAAAGGTAAGAAGTTACGCTTGCTGACTGTCCGATGCCCACATTCTGAGGACTAAAAACGGTCTCTGCCTGAAAAATATCAGACTTATCATAATACTTAGCGGTGGAGCGAAACCTGTTGTTTTGCTCTGGAATTAGCGTTGCCATCCAGAAATGGTCGGTAAAACCAATCCATCCCGAATTTTCCACTTCAATTCTATCCGCGTATGCTGCTTCTCTGTCACTGTATGAATAGTCTCTAAGATCATCGTAACTGTCTTCAGCCAAAGTTCCATCGGACATTCTGACTAACCCTTCATGAAGTATGAAGAAATTTTTGAGACCAAGTGGTTCGCCATGACGTCTGAGAAGGCCATAGGGCCTTAACTGCACTTCAGAACCACTTTTATTCGTAACAGTCTGGTCGATTGTGAAAAGATAATTTTCATCAATTGATATTGTTCGGCTGAACAAAAGGCCATTTTGGTTATCCCAATATATCGTTACTGGATCTTGTGGCGTCAATTTTGGGTTGCCTGACACTGACCAAATAGTATCTGGATTTGGGACTGACTTAGAATCTAGTCCTGCTAATGCTGCCCATCCATATGCAGCATAAAACGCGTGTGGGATAGTACTTGGCTTTAAAAGAGTAACTATCTCGGCGGTTTCATCCAAAGCAACGCGATAATCCTTCAAAGAAAGATTGTCTATTCTTCCACCCTCTAAAGAGATCGATCCGACAACTCGATCTGTCTCAATATCGATGCTGGGGACATCTTTATTGTCACTGAGATCAGACGGTAGGGTCACATTTTCCTGAATATCTTGAGCGGGCAAATTTTGGGCCTGTGTTTGCTCGATATTTTGCTCGTCAGTTTGAATTGGCTCGGGTGGAGGAAATAAAACAAACCAAACGATAATAACAACAAAACTAAGCACGGATGCTAGAATTAGATTTTTATTCTGATCGTCCATAAAAAAGCCGCCAAATTTTTCTATTTTACACACGTTCAACAGACTAAGATCAAAAAGGTCAAGCCTGTTTAAGTGAATTTATAGATACCATGTTAATTTTAATAAAAAAAATAGAGATTATTCAACAATATCTCTAATTTTTGGGTCAGATTGGATTTTGTGTTCGTCTATTAGTTCTCTCTGCAAGCCTAAGAAATCAAATAAATTCGTATCCAGCAAATGAGAGGGTTTAGTATTCATCAACGATCGAAACATTACTTGACGTCGTCCAGGGCTATTTTTTTCCCATCCATCTAAAATCTTTTTTACTTGCTGTCTCTGCAGTCCATCTTGTGATCCACATAAATCACACGGAATTATTGGATAATCCATTTGTTTTGAAAATTTTTCACAATCAGATTCGGCTACGTAAGCGAGGGGGCGGTAAACAAATAAATCTTTTTCTTCATTTACAAGTTTTGGTGGCATTGTAGCAAGCCGGCCGCCATGAAAAAGGTTCATAAAAAAAGTTTCAAGGATGTCATCTCTGTGGTGGCCTAGAACAACTGCTGAGCAACCTTCTTCCAGTGCAATACGGTATAAGTGGCCACGTCTTAATCGTGAACATAATGAGCAGAATGTACGACCTTCAGGAATTTTATCAACCACGACAGAATAAGTGTCTTGATATTCAATCCGGTGAGGCACTTTCATTTTTTCTAAAAACTCTGGAAGAACTGTTTGTGGAAAATTCGGCTGACCCTGATCCAGATTACATGCTAATATATCAACAGGTAATAAACCTCTCCATTTTAATTCGTGGAGAGCTGCTAAAAGTGTATAACTGTCTTTCCCACCAGACAAACAGACTAACCACCGCGCATTCCTCTCCACCATGCCGTAATCTGCAATAGCCTGGCTCACATTTCTAATAATTCTACGGCGCAGTTTTTTGAATTCAGTACTCGATGGGGCACTGTAAAACAAAGGATGGATATCGTTTAGATCATCTAGCATATCATGGCTTTAAATTAGATTAATATCCATAACAAGTCATGTATATATCCGGATGACTATTTTCTTTTTTTAGGAACGGGATCATAGCCTTGCCCCCCCCACGGATGGCATTTTAGTAAGCGCCTTACAATTAAGTAGAGCCCTACCAATGCCCCATGTTTCTCTAGAGCTTCTAAGGCGTATGCGCTGCATGTCGGTTGATAACGGCAGTTATGTCCCACCCAGGGTGAAAAGATAACCCTGTAGGCTCTGATTGGAAGTGATATTACAAATGAAATAGGGTTCATTTTAGTTTCGCATTCAGGTTTTCAAAAGCGCAGATTAGTTCGTCCTTAAGCTCTTCAAATTTTGTATTACAGGTGGTTTGGGCACGTCCAATCAAAACGTAATCTGTTCCAGAAGTCCCATAAAAAGCCAAAGTTTCTGCCATAGCTGCTCGCATCCGACGCTTAGCTCTATTTCGCTTTACGGCATTACCGACCCTCTTGCTAGCCGTATAGCCCACTCTTATATTTTGGAGGGAGTTGGGTCGGGCCTGCACAATGATAGATTTTCCAACATACTTTTCTGCCTTGGAAGCAGCCACAAAATCTGATCTCTTAGAAAGAGTTTCCAAAAAGGTTCTTGGATTCCGGCGGTTTGTTGTAAAATTTTCCATGAGTGTGCACCGAAAGTGCGTCTCAGGACTGAGCGTAATCCTAGGCGCTTAAGGACTTCCGTCCTCTTGCTCTTCGAGCATTGAGAATTTTTCTACCGGCTTTGGTTGCCATTCTAGAACGGAAACCATGTCGGCGCTTTCTAACCAAATTTGATGGCTGGTATGTACGTTTCATGGCTTATTCTCCATATTTTGTGTCCCTAACTAAGAATCGTTAAGTCGCATATCTCTGAAATTGTGTTCTTAAGGGCCTAACACAGAGAAGTCAAACCGTTCTACTAGTTCAAATATACTTTTAAGTCCCATGAGCTATTTTTTGCCACAGACAAACTTTGAGTTAATATCTACCAGACAACCGTTATTATTTTTGGCATTAAGTTTAGCCGTATTGAAAGTATGAAAACACAATGAATAAATTAGATTTAAGAAAAATAATTATAATCTTACTTCTAATTATTGCTGTTTTTGGCCTTATCTTTTTTAGTGAATGGATAAGTTTTGAGGCTCTTAAAGAAAATAGAGCAGAAATCGCAGAATTTCGTGATAAAAATTTCACACTATCAATCATTAGTTTCTGGATATTTTACGTAACATTGGTTGTTTTTTCGCTACCGGGCGCCGCAGTCGCCTCAGTTTCAGGCGGATTTTTATTTGGTCTTGGCGGAGGCTTAATAATTAATGTAACTGCCGCTAGTACTGGCGCCACTTTATTGTTCGTACTAGTTCGATACGGTGTGAAGAGCTTCAATTATAATAAATCAAATAAGTTCAATAATAATTTTGTCTTTCGAATTAAAAATGCTCTCACGATCAATCAAGTTTCAATAATGCTGATACTCAGACTGGTTCCAGTGGTCCCCTTTTTTTTAGCAAATATCTTGCCTGCACTTGTTGGTGTCAGACTTTTTAATTTTGTCTGGACCACCATTATTGGCATTATTCCTGGAGGTATAGTTTTCACATGGATAGGAGTCGGCGTTGGTGAAGTATTTGACCAAAATGAGTATCCCAGCTTTGAACTTTTATTCAGTCCAGTGATCCTAGGCCCCATACTGGGTCTTGTGGCCCTACTTTTGTTACCAATTATTTTGAGGCGCTCTGGCATTATGCCAAGAACAATAACGGAGTGGGGAAATGAAAAAAATTAAGGCAGATTTGCTCGTCATTGGGGCAGGCTCTGGAGGGTTGGTTGTGGCTTCAGGTGCTGCACAATTGGGGGCTAATGTTGTTTTGGTTGAGGGCGATCGAATGGGTGGGGATTGTCTTAATTACGGCTGCGTACCTTCAAAAGCTCTGTTGGCCGCAGCAAATACCGCGAAGCAAGTCAATCAATCGGATAAGTTTGGCATTAAGGCAGAAATAGTCAATTTAGATTACGCTGAGGTCATGGCCTATGTAGAGAAAAAAATAGCAGAGATTGCTCCTCACGATAGCCAAGAGCGTTTTGAAGAAATGGGGGTAACTGTACTAAGAGACTATGCGAAATTTAAAGATCCTAAAACAGTCGTCGTCGGTAACAACGAAATAACTGCTCGTCGCATCGTGCTTGCTACTGGCTCCAGGGCAAAAATTCCAAATATAAACGGTCTCGATAAAGTAAATTATTTAACTAATGAATCTTTGTTCGATTTAAGAAAATCGCCTCGGCATCTTGCTATAATAGGTGGAGGTCCAATCGGTGTGGAGATAGCACAGGCCCATGCTAGGCTAGGCGTAAGAACTACAATAATAGAGATAAACAGAATTATGCAGGGCTATGAGCGAAGATTTGTTGAGCCCGTTTATAAAAGTTTAATTGATGATGGTGTTAATATTCTTGAGGATACTGTTGTTGATCATGTTGAAAATGACAGATCCAGTATCAAGTTACATCTAAGCTCTGCTGGTTCACTTTTTGTGAGCGACTTATTAATTGCCGCAGGTCGCGCACCCAACATTGAGAAGCTGACTTTGACAGAAGCAGGCATTAAATACAATGACCGTGGTGTTATTGTAGATAGGAATCTGAAAACCACCAATCGGTCGGTTTATGCAATTGGGGATTTAGTTGACGGTCCAGGCTTTACTCATACCGCCAGCTATCATGCTGGTATTGTTCTTAAAAAAATTTTGTTTGGTCTCTCGTCCACAATGCAAACCATTCATATACCTCAAGTTACATACACCGACCCAGAAATTGCATCGGTCGGATTGAATTTTAATGACGCCGTGAAGCGTTTTGGAAATAAAGTTGAACGGTCATGTGTGAACTTGGAGAGTAATGATAGGGCTATAACGGATAATAAAACTGAGGGTTTTGTGGAAGTTGTATTACTTGGAAGAAAAGTAATTGGTTGCACAATTGTTTCTAAAAATGCCGGAGAGTTAATATCGTTTTGGGCGTTTATCATTTCAAGGAACCTTAAAATTTCGAATGTCAATTCAATGGTGCCTCCGTATCCTACACTAGGAGAGGTTAACAAAAGGGTTGTCAGTGAATACTACGCTCCCAAGCTTTTCGGGAATAGCTTTTTGAAATTTTACGTCAAAGTGTTTCAGAAGATTTTCAAGTAAGTCAGCTCATGCTAGCGAGCTAAATTAGGTATCTGTATAATCCCCTCCTTTGACTCAAATGGGCGAGGGGATAGATTTTTATGTATTTATGTATTGCAAAGCCATGACTTTCACCTTAACCACATCTGGCATGCACCGGTAGCTCAGCTGGATAGAGTACTTGACTACGAATCAAGGGGTCGGGGGTTCGAATCCTCCCCGGTGCGCCACCAACCCTCTTAATTGCGCCGAACACTTGCATATCTTAGCTATGTTGCTGAATTGCTTATTCCTTTTCGGGCAGTAGTTTCTAATGAGCTCCCTGCAAGTCTGTTTACAGACAGAAAACCAAGCTTAATCTGCCAAGGATCTCCGGCAAAACGCAATGCACGGAGTGCACATTTTATGTTTAAATGAGGTTTGGGTCGGCTAGGAGTTTTGCCACGCTGAGATCAGGTGCATGATGGCCTGTAAGAAGCTTTTCAATTTGATCTGTATTGAGGGTGGCAAGTGGTAGATTGCGTGTAACGGTTTCAACACTTGTCTTTTCTTGCGCTGCCAGTTCCTGCACTGATCTCACTTTGCCTTTTGAAAGCGCTTGATACCATTTCCAGCTTTTTGCAACGCATAGGATTAATTCCTGGTTTGGAGTATTCTGAGGAACATTACTTAAAATAACCTTGTTTCTTTTTCCAACGCTGCGCGGCTTGATCGGATAAGAACAACAGGCGGGCTTCGTAAGCCCTAATCGCTCCGCGATGGATTGGGACAGCGTCACCACTAGCCGGTCCTTATACAAAACTACAGTTTCCGTAAGCTCTCGAAGAGACAGCTGCAAAACTTCCTGCCGTATTTGCAAAAACATTTCCGCTGATAAATCTGATTGCTCGGCTTTTAAATCTGCCAAAAGCTTTTGAAGCGCAAGCGATGTAACTTGTTCGGCTTCCTGAGCGGGCAGGGAGGTTAACTCCCCATAGGGA
>LUQC01000087.1 GCA_001627925.1 Rhodobacteraceae bacterium REDSEA-S34_B6
CTCCATCCGATGCTCCTGCGATAATATATGGCCCCACTGGATCTGGAAAAGAGCTTGTTGCGGAGGCACTTCATGAAGAGAGCAGGAGAAAGGGAAGGTTCGTGACAGTCAATTGTGCGGCAATACCCAAGGAATTGATTGAAGCAGAAATATTTGGTTTCGAAAAAGGTGCGTTTACTGGCGCTGTGAAATCATCAATAGGAAAATTTGAGCAAGCTCAAAAAGGTACACTCTTCTTAGACGAAATTGGTGATATGCCTGCTGATCTCCAAACTAAATTGCTGCGAGTATTAGAGAATTCAGTAATTTCCAAAGTTGGAAGTAACTCGGAAATAAAACTCGATGTTAGGATTGTGTGCGCAACACATAAAAATTTGACGGAAATGGTTGCCAGCAATAGTTTTCGCGAAGATTTGCTATTTAGATTAAATGTGTTTCCAATCGATGTTCCCAAGTTATCTGAACGGCATGAAGATATACCAGAAATAATTGATCATTTTATAGAAAAGAAAAGCTCAAAAACTGGTTCTGTTTCCCGCCCAATTTTTGATGAAAAAGCTCTGCACGTACTTCAAAATTATGACTGGCCAGGCAATATTCGTGAAGTTAGAAATATTGTGGAAAGAGCAGTGGTTTTTTTCCCAAAAACAAAGATATCGGAAGAAGATGTCAAAAAGTACTTGCTGAGAATTGACAGTGATGTTGTTCTAAGGGCTGAAGAGCAAGATGCTATTTGGTCAGAAATTGACAAATTAGGGGCTCAGTCACCAGTATCTGATATCGAAAAACAGGATACCACCCCGCCTTCGCCTAAAGATTTTGCAAACTGGTTCGAAAGGAATAACTCTGTAGATTTGAGATCACTTCTGCGTGACATTGAAATAGTATTCATAGAAGCAGCTATGGATCGTAATAATGGTAACACAAGCGAAGCGGCCAAGGACCTTAAATTAATACGAACAACTCTGATCGAAAAAATAAAAAAATACGGTCTATAAAACTACTTTTGTTTTTTCCAAGACTCAATGAAATTCTCTAATAATGTTTTGGTGCTATTGAATTGGCTCATAGCCTGCTCCATTTCACCAAACTGTGAGGTATATCGTGTGGTCAATAACTTTTCTTTTGCATCTAATTTATCCAGTTTTTCTGCAATATCTTTATTAGATGCAGTATAGCCTGTCTCTGTGTTAAATTAGATTCACCAAATTTCCAAGTGCTAGAAGAAGCATCATACTTCACCTCATAAGTTCCAGATGGGATGTTCGTGAATTGTGATTTCTTCACTGAAGATGAGAGCAAACTCGACGAAATATTGTCATCCTTTAGTGCTGTAAAATGTTCTGGATTTGTTGAATATGTATTATCAAAAGTAACTTTGTCGAAAAAATATTCACCAGCAGAATTTGTTTTAATACCTAAATTTGACAAATATATATTTTTCTCTCCATGCCCAGTAAGAGCAGAAATCGTGAGTTTTTTAAGTTTTGACTTCAGCATCCCAACAGCAGGATCCATAGCGAGAGGTCCATTATTGTCGCCCTCAACATCAATGTAGGTCAGCCTGTCTAACTCTTTTTTATAGTCGTTCAGTGAGCTGATGACCTTTTCTACAGTATTTTTAACATTTGTCTCTGATCTGGAGGCCGTATATTGAACTGTTCCTGAGTTATCAGCCTTTAAATCTATGGAAACTCCATCTATCAAATCCGTAATGGTATTTGTTGTTCTTGATACGGTTACGCCATCCAGTTTTAAACTACTATCTGCGCTGAACTGGTTGAAACTGTTATTATTCGCGTTTCCCGCTGGATATGCTGAAGTTTCCCATCTAGCCGCGCCCCCTGCAGTAATTTGAAAACCACTATTTTTGCCCGTTGAAGTACTTGATACCACAATAGAGTAAACTGGATTACCTGAATCATTGTTTCCTGTATTAACCAATGTGGCAGATATTCCAGTGACCGCATTAAGTTGTGATGTAACAGCCTGTAAGTTACCTGATAAGGTTATACTTGCAGTTGTGCCATCATTAGCTGTGAAAGCGTATGCGTCTACTTGGCTAAAAGTATAATCACTGTCGGTAAAAGCTTGTGAAGCTCTGAATACATCGCCAACTTCTATTGGTGCACCATGAAAGGCGTCTGCATCTGATGGGTCATTTGGATCCCTCGTATAATCCTTAAATGCATTACCGTCTGTTACACTACTACCTGACCGAGTGATTACTTTATAAGTTTTACCACTTTCAACGGAGCTAGAAGCAGAGGAAGATGCAACGCTCGTTTGCGCCCATGAACCTAACTTAATGGAGACTGCTTGATTATACGGCCCAGTTAAATCAGTAAAACCGGGCAGTTCAAAAACCATTTTTTTTGCGATTGTTATATTAGAGACTGAGTTGACAGCCGACGTTAGTTTAGTTTCATCTGTAGCTGTAAAACCAACAGATGTAGCATTAGATGAAGAAACCGAAAAGTACTTATCGTTTTGGATAGAAGTAAATGCTGTCTTGCCAGTGGAGGAACTAGCATTAAGGAACCCAATTCCAGAAATAGCATTTTCATTTTTTGTTTGTTTAGCGGTGTGGATAGATTTTTTAGGCTCAATTTCAGCCGCAACGATTGAAGTCACAAGTTCAGACACATTGAAGCCGGAACCACTTTTGTTTACCAAACTCAAATAATCTGGCTTTGCAACTTCTACCATTAAAATTTACCCTTCAAAAAATAGAACGACAATTCTCATCAGACTTTAGTCTTCGTAAGAAATTTCAATCTCAATGCGTCTATTTTTCTCTCTTCCCGCAGCTGTTGAGTTATCTGCTAAAGGCTCCATTTCCCCTTTGCTTACTGCTTCAAGACGATCTCCAGCAATTAATCCAGTATTCTGAATGGCTTGAACAACGCTCGCAGCCCGCCCAGCGCCTAAATCCCAATTATCCCTGAACTGACCATTTGAAATTGGAACATCATCTGTATGACCAGTAACTTTAATTGAACTGTCTGGGCTCATCGCAGATAAAGCTATACGATCTATAATCCGCTGTGCCTCGTCAGTAAGGTCAGCTGTTCCAGATGGAAACGCTCCGCCAGACCCAACCGTTACAAATACTTTGCCGTCCCTTTGCTCGACCTCGATAAGACCCTGATCAATCTGCTCCTTTAATGCAACGGTAAGTTCTTCCGTTGTCCTAGATGCTATTCTCTCCTGTTCATTTTCTTGTGAAGATGAACCACCCTGCCCATTACCATCTTGTGGTAAACTTTCATCAATAGCAGCTGCGAGTTTTTCAAGCTCCTGTTCTATACCGCCAAACAAAACTTCGCTCTCCGAAGCGCCAGACTTTTCTCTCGCCTCATTAAGCGCCTCCAACGTTTCTGCAATCATCGTGCTCACATCTTCATCTGAAGTTTTTTCTTCCGGGAAATTGATTACAACGTTTTCCCCAAGCGTTTCCACAGTGACCTCACCAGTATCTATTGCCTTCTTAAGTTGCTTAGCTAACTCTTGGGCGTCAAGCTGCTCCTCACCTTCCCCGCCAGCTCCTTCAAAATCAGACTGGCTTTTCTTTTCCGCGCCGGTTCCTTCAGGAGATTTCTCCGTTTCGGTTTTTAGCTCTAATTCAGGCTTTTGTAATTCAGTTGTCTGTTGCCTCAGCGTCGTAGAAAGCGATGGTTCCGGGTTAGGGCTAAAATTAAGTTCAATAACGGTTGTTCCTTTTGGTTGCTCCACAACAGGAACAACTTTTTGAACACCAAATGCTTCTTTTAAAGAACCAGAAATTTGCTTAAATTTTGGAACGTTGAACTCGGCAAAAGATAAAATCAGAACGAAAAACGCCATGAGAAGTGTCGCCATGTCGGCAAATGTTGCCATCCATGCAGGAGCTCCAACAGGAGGGCACTTAGGGCATTCCTCTTCTTCTTCCTCTATCTCTGCTTCTACTTCTTCTGCCACT
>LUQC01000088.1 GCA_001627925.1 Rhodobacteraceae bacterium REDSEA-S34_B6
GATAATGCTCCTTTTACTCACAACTTATGTGAACCAAAATGTGGAAATAAATCTATAGTAGTGGATAAAACTGTTTATAAGCGATAACAACGTCAAGCTATGCTTACTACTATTGGTTAGTGTCAGATTTAAATTACCATTATTAATATAAATTTTTAGATAAATTATTATAAGCTATTTGTGGATAATGCCCAAATAATATAAAATACAGTTCAAAACTTATTTAAAAAGTTTAAGCAAAATTGTTATAAGTATACTGAGAATAATACACGTTCCTATTGGTAAATAGACTTGGGTATTACCCAATTTTAAGCTTATATCGAATGGAAGTTTTCCAAGTGGCAGACGAGAGATAAACGGCCATAATAATCCAACAAGTATTATTAGTATGCCAAAAATGATAAGAAGCTTTTGCATTTGAATTATGCCCTCTGGGGTATTTATAAAGTTAACAATTTGGCACTTAATGTTTCACTTATTTAGTGGTGCTCTCTTTAAGCACAAATCCAGTTCTAGCGATGGTATGACCGTCCTCATCAGAATATTTTTGAAGATTTGGCCGTAGTGAATCTAAAAAATTTAAGGCTTCATCTTGGTATTCGAGAAGTATTTCCATCTGGGCTAAAATAGCTGTAAAAATAACCTCATCCTCGTCTTGAATTAAGTAAACTTTTTCAGTGGAAGTGCGCTCTGCCCAGAAATCAACACGTTTGGCAAGAGATTCTACCACATCGTCAAAGTGTTGTGGTTTTGGTCTGAATCGGATTGTTGTAAATGTTTTCATTAAAATTAACTATTGTTTAATCTGGGAACCTCAACGATCCAATTTAACTTTGTTTGACCTCATCATATTTATTCCTACTTGCAGACAAACAATTGCTATGCAAACCAAACCAATTAAAACTAAATATGCAGAATATTTTTCCATAAAATCCCAAGACGCTAGAAGAAGAGAAACAATAGAGGCAACGATATAATATCTCATTTTATATTTAAGCATCAGCAATAGACCGGTACTCCTTTTTGATGAATCCTTTTTACATCAGTGAGTTTTGAAGCCAAAGTACTTTCGCGGATATTGACCAATCAAATTCAGTTTCTGGTCATTTTGCCATATCAATGTTTAGCTCAATAAAACTTTAAACAGCTGCGACGACATATGCATTGAATAGAATATGCTCAACCCTAATTCTTAATAGT
The DNA here is from genome assembly GCA_001627925.1 of Rhodobacteraceae bacterium REDSEA-S34_B6. Lineage (GTDB taxonomy): Bacteria > Pseudomonadota > Alphaproteobacteria > Rhodobacterales > Rhodobacteraceae > Salinivivens. The sequence goes on from LUQC01000088.1 coordinate 1,201, forward strand.
AGCCAACAGAGCTAGAACGGATCAGTTTATCTCTCCCTATGAAACTGATCCGCCCTAGCTAAAATGCAAACCTATTCCCGAACAGTTTAAAACACCCACCCTGTTCTCCGCGATAATCTGCATTCTAACGTCATATATCTCATTAATGAAAATTGTGACGCAACGGGTAGTTGACGCTACGCCTTACAAAGGCACTGCATCTTATCTAACACTTTGTTTCTATCAGATAGTTGTATCACTTTTTAATTTTAACACCTTGGCTGACAGTCATGTTAAATTTTACGCTTGGATTATTGGCCTTGATGATTTTTTCGCCTTTGATAGCTTGTTCAGCATAGAAATTACATCCATTTACTAGTACCAATGTAAATATGAGTAGTAGTTTTTCCATCTCAAAAACCTTTGCAGTATAGTTAATATAACACTTAACAAAATTTAGGATCCTATTGGTAAGTGGATTTGAGTATTTCCAAACATGAGACTAATATCCAGTGTCGGTTTACGAAGGAGTAGACGGGATAAATATAGCCAAAATATTCCCGCAAAATTTTTAATGCTCCCATAATCAAAAGGGTCGTTTGCACCACTAATGGACCTTAAAGTTCTTCAATGCATTACATAAAACAACTTCTTAGCTTCGCAACATGTCCATCTTTTTGTTCAATCATAAACATGTTCAAGTCCGCGTGGATCTCTAACAACACGCTGCGCTATCCAGCTTTGGACTTTTGCGTGTCACTTATGAGTAGGACCATACTCTAAAACAAAACTACGTCTGCAAAACGCCACGCAACCAAAATGAACATTGCAATCAAGACACCATAAACGAAAATGTTAAATAAAAACCTCATGGGATATAGATTAGAACTGCATGCGATATGCTCAAGAAATTCAGATGTGACAAATTAACTCCTACAAATTAACGTCATCCCTTTAAATACCGTCAGCCTCCCAAAACGATCGGCTCAGTTTTTAGGGTTTAGTTGCTTTAACCTAAGTTGAGCTAATTGCGATTGCATATAGATAAAAAATACAAATTGTACCTGCCCACCAAAGACAGCTTCTAACCCAAGTAATTAAAAATAAATAAGCTACAAAATATAAAATTCTCACGATTAGAAAGATTTGGAGAGCTATAACCGTTTCTTTTGCGCTTTGTCCAATGAGCGCCAACGCCATTACTGCAGGCAAAACAAATACTAAAGAGAAAATAGAGTTCTTAACCGCCCTGTCTGATCTACCAGCGATACCAGTTAAGGTGATATGTTCTCTACGCTCTGCTAAAATCTTTATACCGTGTTGCTGCGTTGCTAAATAAGACTGCACAATTAACATAACGATTACGCTCAGCCCATAGAATAAAACGAGTTGCATTTCTGGTATCATAACGACCCTCTTTGACGAAATTTCTACAACTTAGTAAAGCAAGCGAAGTAGTGCATAATAAAAGGCATAGTCATGCTGCTAAATCGTCCATCGCCTTTCCGTAACATTCGTTAAGTTTAGCTCTAATCTCTTCATCAGTTGCAAGATTGCCTAAGTCACCTTTAACCTTCCGGATGACATCTTCATCACCAGCCTCTTCCATGTCGGACTTAATAACTTCCTTGGCATAATTTTCTGCATCATTACCAGACTTGCCTAAAAGTTCTGCCGCCCACAGCCCAACAAATTTGTTACGCTTTGCCATAACTTTAAACTGCATTTCTGCGTCATTTGCATACTTTGATTCAAACGCTTTTTTCCTGTCATCAAAGGTATTCATTTTAGCTCCTTAGTCTTTACTTACTAAGTGAGATATGCGGCACTGATTTAGTTTCAATAGACTGCGTCGTTAATTTTTAACTCATCTTCGGCAGCAATCGGTCCTACCGCTTTTTACGCTTCCATGTACCACCATACTGATAAGTCTTTTCATGCTCAGCCTTAATTTCCGTGAGACACTTACCACACAAGAATAACCATTCTTTCACACCATCGTATCTACAGCGGTACAGAGCATCCTCCTGAACCTCACAGATTTGGCACTCTTTGGTTCTACTTCGTATCAATTGAGATTGATGAAGACATTGCTTCACGCTCAAAAGAAAATACACAAACGCCTGTAAATTTTGTCAATTTGAATAAAAAAGCTTGTTTTACATCTTCGATAATCTTTGGAATATCTTTTTCAAAATCATTCATTGCTTTAACATCCTGAAACCTGACACTAATCGAAAGGTCACCATCTTTCCCAACAGTCACTTGCAAACCGTGAAAATCAAATACAGATATGCGACTTTTCAAAAGTTCACATAAACTTTGAGCAGCTATTTTGGCCTCAGAAACGTTACTAAATTTCAACTGCAATTGCGAAGAGTACATTGCAAACTACTCCATTTTCTCAAGTAGATCTTCCAGTTGGCTACCAACGGAAGGGACATTTACTTGAGCTCCGCGATAGCCATCTTCAGCAAGTCCTAATTCTGCTTTTAGGTCGACACCATCTTGAGTTAGCATCCAGTTCCCATCAATTTGTGTAATTATTCCATCTTTTTCCAAGGCGGTAATTACCTCTGGTAATGCGGCCCCATGAGCGCAAAAATCAAGGAAGCCAATAAGCTCAGAAATCTCACCATCTGGAGCATAACGGACAAACCGTCCGAGCAAAGCCCCAATCTCCGATGCGTATAAGTTGGCTTTTTGAGTTCGAAGAAGTATTTGGTCTGTAGTTGCCTTAGCAAGCTGGCGCATCATTCGCACCTGCTCAGGGTTTAATCGGATTGGACGCTTATGAAAAGCGCATAAAGTACCTAGAACAACGCCCTCTGTCGTATTCAGAGGAAAGCCAGCATATGCGGAGACATTCATCGGCGGCTTGGTCATCATAATTCCCGCAAATCGATTATCCTTAGAAAGGTCGGCAATGATAAATGGTTCTGGGGACGCTAAGGCATATTGGCAAATCGACATATCTTGAGGCATAGCCATTAAAGGATCGATGGGTATACCAGAACCACCTACCGTAAACTGGTTCTTACCGTCAAGAATATTGACCATACTGAAATCTGCACCAGTGACTAGCTTAACCATATCCCCAAATATTTCAAACTGGCTAGAAAGATCTTGACCGATAACACCAGTCTCTGCCACCTTAACTCGCCGTAGTGCTTCGTTCCTGGGAGCTACTGGCTTTGCCATCTTTCTCGAGGTCGCTGCAGCAACCCCCATCTGTACAAAATCCTTAAACCCAAAAGTTTTGATTATACGCCGTAATGACACTTGAAACTCCGTTTTTCGGATATAGTCCATTATTTTGTGAAAAAAGCAATCTATCTGCAGCACTTTAAAAAAATGCTTTTATTTTACTGTTGCTCCGTAAAAAATTATGAGCATCACATTTTTCGGAAAAAATGTGAGATCAGGACATTTGCAGCTCTTACTCGCTCGACTTTTGACAGGCAGCCTCTCGGGATGATCGACATAGTCCACTGGTCCACAGGCAACCTTACCCCAACGCACAATACCACTTATGACTCATTAAAGCGTTTATTTTTAAAGATTGACTTAATTAGCAAACTTATAATGGTATAACGCCACTAAAATAAATAGGATAAGAATCAACAAAAGTTTTATCGAAGGGTTTTTATTATGGATGCGAAAACGATATTATCAATGTGGGAAAAAACCTTTTCCGAAAAAGTGGATTACCTTTCTGAACATCTTGCAGATGATTTGGTTATTGAGTTTATGGGTAAAGACAGTTCTTCCCAAACGAAGGAAGAGCATATTGCTTGGTGTGTTTCAGATGAAAGCCCAAGAATAGGCGAATTTAAGGTTATTTTTGAAGAGAATGGCGTAGCAGTTGGAACCCACACTGCTTTAAACCCTCAAGGAGAGGGTAGAGATGTCATGTATTATGGTAAGTTCGAAAATAATAAAGTCACTGAATGGAAAGTACTAGTATCAGTCCACAATGAGAGTTAGGCAGCTAAACGCTTATTAAGAATATTTAAAACACTTTTATAAATATCGTGTGTAAGGATACTTCTATCTTTGAATATAGCTTCAGATTGCATCCTGCCCGGAAAAGCGAAACACTTAAGCTCAGCACTCATTGCGGCCTTTAAGCCATCTAAGTTATCTTCTATGGCTATAACGTCATGGGGCAGAAGACCAAGTTTTTTCAAAGCTAAATTATAGGCATCTGGTTCTGGTTTTTCATGCTTAACCATTTCATTAGTGATAACTACGTCAAATTGCTCTCGATTAATGCACGTTGCAGATAATATTTCATGAACATTACCACACGAAGTCGTAGTAACTAAGGCTAATTTTAAGGCTTTTTCACGCGCTAGGTCGATGACTTCGTTAATTCCAGAACGAATAGAAACGGGCTTTGTTGCGAGAAGGCCTTGAAAAATAGATGTTTTTGTAAGGTGAATAGACTCTACATCAACCGCTTCACCTCTCTGGGCAGCATAACGTTGGATGCGCTTTGTACCTCCAGCAATTTTAAGCATCTCAGTATATTCATGCGGAGACCAGACCCATTTAAGTCCATGCTTCTCAAAAGCTAGATTAAATGAT
>LUQC01000089.1 GCA_001627925.1 Rhodobacteraceae bacterium REDSEA-S34_B6
CAACAAAAGCTTCCTCAAAGTTTAAAACAGGAGCAACGCATGCGTCTGTTCCAAAGTAAATCTCCTCCCACTCTCTCATAGTTTTTGTCTTGATAATTTCTTGAAATATATCTTTTAACTTCGGCCAATTAGATTTATCTGTTCTGTTTGGAAGTTTATCAAGTTTTAAATCAAGTTTTGTAATAAACTCTAGGTAAAACTTATCTTCAATAGCACCAACTGAAATATGACGTCTATCAGAAGTTTTATAAGTTGTGTAAAAAGGGGCACCCCCATCAAGAAGATTAATGTCTCGTCTATCTTCCCATTGTTTAAAATTAAACATAGAGTACATCATTGCCATCAAATTGGCAGTTCCGTCCACGATGGAGCCATCGACGACTTGACCCTGACCAGTCTGCTTCGCGTGTAAAACGGCACATAGGATTCCGAAAACTAAATACATTGAACCTGCTGCAAAATCCCCCAAAAGATTTAGTGGTGCTATTGGAGTATCTTTGGTTCCAATAGCGTGAAGTGCGCCAGATATAGAAATATAATTAATATCGTGACCTGCTGTATTACTGAGAGGCCCTTTCTGACCCCACCCCGTCATTCTTCCATAAACGAGCTTTTTGTTTGCTGAAAGCATCTCTGAAGGCCCTAAGCCCAATCTTTCCATAACGCCTGGTCGAAACCCTTCTATTAAAATGTCAGAATGGGATACAATTTTCTTCGCGCTAGCGATGTCATCAACATCCTTAAGATCTAGCTCTATATAAGATCTATTTCTAATAACAACATCGGTAAATTGATTGGCAGCCTGGGTACCTGTTTTTCGAGCAATCCTAATTACATTGGCACCCATATCTGCCAACTGCATAGCAGAAAAAGGAGTTGGGCCAAGCCCATCGAATTCAACCACTTTTAAACCGGATAAAGGTCCGCCAGTGTTGTTGTGATCCGCCATTCTAATTAGTCGTCCAATGACCTAGCAATTAATTCCTTCATGATCTCATTTGTCCCCCCATAGATTGACTGCACACGGGCATCAGCGTACATTCGAGCGATTGGGTATTCCATTATAAAACCGTATCCGCCATGAAGCTGTAAACATCCATCCATAATCTCATTTTGTGTTTGGCTTCCCCAGTATTTTGCCATTGAAGCCGTAGCAGCATCAAGAGAACCCTGCTTAACCCTATCGACACAATCATTAATAAAGGACCTAAGAACCTCAGCTTTAGTTTTCATTTCAGCGAGTTGAAAACGAGTATTTTGAAAATCCATAATTCGCTTATCAAAGGCTTTCCTATCCTTTACATATTTAATTGTCTCTTCGAGCGCAAAGTCTATGTTTCCCAGAGCACCGATACCAATTGCTAATCTTTCCCATGGTAACTGTTTCATCAATTGATAAAAACCTTGGCCTTCTTCAACCCCAAGCAAATTTGTTAAAGGAACCTTAACATCTTCAAAAAACAATTCACATGTGTCATTACCTTTTTGACCTAGTTTCTTTAGAGGTTTTCCTCTTGAGAAGCCTTCTAGGTCTTTTGTTTCAACGACTACCAATGATACACCTTTCGATTTTTCATTTTTATTTGTCTTTGCCGCTAAAACAATGAGGTCAGCTGAGCCACCATTTGTTATAAATATTTTTGATCCATTAATTTTATATTGATTGCCATCTTTTTCTGCAGTTGTTTTAATTGCTTGAACATCCGATCCAGTACTGGGTTCTGTCATAGCAAGAGAAGCCACGTATTCACCAGTTGAAAGTTTAGGAAGCCATCTTTTCTTCTGTTCATCGGTACCATACGCGTTGATGTAATGAACAACTATTGATTGAATCGCATATCCCCAGCTACCAGAGTCTCCCGCTGTTCTTCCAAGTTCATATAGAGTGATCGCATCGAAGCCTAAATCACCGCCGAAGCCACCGAATTCTTCAGGTATTGAGCTTCCTAAAATTCCAGCATCTCCTGCCTTATTCCATAAGGTCCTGTCGACTTGTTGTTTTTTACCCCACTCGTCCAGATTGGGCTTTACTTCGTCTATAAAAAATTTCTTTACACTGTCTGTAAATAATTGGTGTTCTTCCATTTGCCATTTAGAAGTCGGAGTAAATAATGTCATCAAAGTTCCTCAAAATAATTAGTGTTGGAAAATGCTACTACAAAAAAAATTTTGTGAACATCTAAAATTTGAACTTTTTTGTAGATATTTGAGGTTTTCTCCCTCAACATGTATTGATGTTGGCTTTGATCGTGAAATATGCTTCTTTTCTTGTCATTTCAATATTTATTTTATGCCTTGCCGTGGGCGAATTTATACTTTGGCAAGCTTTACCGGTTTCATGCTCAAACCATGAAAAAATAGAAGCGAACAATCCTATAAAGTTTGTCACTAATGCAAAAGGACAAGGTCCATTTAGAGGTGATAGATGGTCACAACTAGTGGATACGGATCTTTCACAGTGGTACCTAAAAAATAAAAAGTACGAAAGCGTAACAATAAAAAATACAGAAGATGGTATAGATATTAGTTCTTGGTGGATACCCGCTGATGAAGAAAATGAAAAGCGAACGGTTATTGTTGTTCATGGCATTAATGGTTCAAAGAAAGAATTTAACCAATTAATACCAGCAAATATAATTGCGAATTCTGGATTAAATGTTTTGATGATAGACGTTAGAAACCATGGAGAAAGCTCATGTCCAGATGGATGGCATTTTGCAGGAACTAAAGAATGGAAGGATGTTGATGCAGCGATCGAATATCTTATCGACAAAAAAGGAATACCTGAGAGAAACATCGGAATTCATGCGGTATCAGGAGGAGGTCTGGGTACTTTCTTTTTGATAAAAAATAGAAAAGATCTTGGAGCATTTTCACTCGACAGCGGAGTTTTTGATTGGGACTCTATTGTTCAACATGAGTTGGAATACCACGGTGTGCCTGGGTTTACGTGGCAGCTTGCAATTTTCGTAGCTAAATTTCACGGCATTTTCTTTGATAAGAATATGCCTAAAGAAGCGCTTAGTGACTTGCAGGACAGGCCACTGCTAGTTTTTCATGGGAAAAAAGATACTAGAGTGCCTTTTTTACACTCCGAACAATTAGTTGAATATGTGAAGAGTATAAATGGTAAAATAATATTTTTTCCATTAGAAGGAGCAGACCATACAGAAGGTGTGCTATCACACTCCGAAATTTATGAAGATAATCTTCCTAAATTTTTCAAAACAAACCTTTAATGGGTAGGATAGAATATGAACAGAAAAATAATTCTTAAATCACGACCAGAAAAAGAACCTCTAAGAGGGAATTTTCAAATTGTTGAAGAGGATCTGAAACTAGCTCAACCCGGTCAAGTACAATTAAAGTCAATTTATTTGTCTTTAGATCCCTATATGAGAGGAAGGATGAACGCAGGGCGCAGTTATGCGAAGCCCGTGGAACTAGGAACTGTAATGGAGGGAGAAGCTGTTTCTGAAGTTATAGAAAGTCAAAGTGATACCTTTAACAAAGGTGATATTGTTATCGGTAGAACTGGATGGCAAACAATGCCGTTGGTTTCGGATAAAGTTATAGAAAAGGTTCACAATCCTGATCTTCCTCTAAGTCTAGCTCTTGGGACGTTGGGAATGCCGGGTAGAACTGCTTATATCGGAATGATGAATATTGGGAATCCAAAAGAGGGAGAAACATTAGTTGTGTCTGCTGCTTCAGGAGCTGTTGGATCTGTCGTAGGACAAATTGGAAAAATTTATGGCTGCAATGTAATAGGGGTAGTAGGTAATGAAGAAAAATCGGATTATGTTAAAGATGAATTAGGCTTTGATCATTGTCTCAATTACAACGATGATAAATTCGAAAAAAAACTAGGTGAAATTTGCAAAGATGGCGTCGACATATATTGGGAAAATGTTGGAGGGAAAACATTCAATGCCGTATATCCTCATCTCCGAGATTTTGCAAGAATTCCAGTTTGTGGCGTAATCTCAATGTATAATAATCAAAGCCA
>LUQC01000009.1 GCA_001627925.1 Rhodobacteraceae bacterium REDSEA-S34_B6
ACCTCACCTTGGGGCCATCACTGAGATGAGCAGGGCGCAAGACAGTGTCGATATGGCCGAGATCGTCTTTGGCGCCGATGTTATGGAGGATAACTGCGTTATCATGGGTAATGTGAACACCAACTCACCCTTGCTTGTAGACAAGGTGGTAACTGAATCTGCTCGCGTTTACTCCTCGAGCGGCCAGGGTCTCATTGTTGTCCCGTTTATACTGAGCGGAGCGATGGGGCCTGTCTCGACTGCTGCTTCAGTTGCACAGGCCATGGCCGAAGCGATGATGGTTTGCGCCTATGTGCAGCTTTTGCGCCCAGGAGCGCCATTCGTGTTGGGCAATTTCCTGTCGTCAATGTCACTGAAATCTGGTGCGCCGACCTTCGGAATGCCAGAGCCGGTGATCTCCAATTACGCCATCGGTCAGCTCGCACGGCGTGCGGGCCTGCCGCTTCGCTGCGGTGGCTCGCTTACCGCGTCCAAGGTTGAAGATGCGCAAGCAGCCTATGAAAGCGCCGACTCAATGCATTCTACCATGTTGGCAGGAGCAAATTTTGTTCTGCATTCGGCAGGGTGGCTCGAAGGTGGCCTGTGCACTGGCTTCGAAAAGCTGATCATGGATGCAGATCGGCTGGGTAGTTATCAAAAGTTGCTAAGCTTGGGGCTTGATATCTCCGATGATGCGTTGGCGCGAGATGCCTACCAGGAAGTTGGCGCGGGCGGCCATTTCCTTGGTTGTGCTCACACGATGCGCCACTATCAGAATGCCTTCTACGAAACCGCACTGAGCGACAGCGAGAATGTTGAAAGCTGGGAAGAGACTGGGTCGCAAGACATGCGTCGCCGTGCGAATGTCCGCGTAAAAAAGATGCTGTCTGATTATGAGGCCCCGCCAATGGATGACGCCCTGAAGGGCGAACTCGAAGCCTTTGTTGCTAAACGCAAAGAGGAGTTGCCTAATGCTTGGTATTAATTTCACTTCAATATATTAACTGAAAATGACAGTATACATGATTCGATTTGGAAGCAAAGTAAATGCACCCGTTAAGACAAGCCCTAAATAAAATAGAAGTGTCATCATTTTACTGTGTTTTTCTATTTCACCTTTTCTGACCATCAGTATCTCATAAATCAAAGAACCGATTGTAAATATTGATAGTAAATGAATTGGCGAGAATATGCTTAAAATTCTAGGTTTATGTATAAAAAGGTGCTTACCGAGACGTAAAACATTAAGCCAATCCAAGTATAACCTATGAACTTATGAAGGCTGGTACCTTTATTTTTTTTTAGTTGTAATATTCCTATACCCAATGCCTAAAGTGTGGCGATTGCGTGGGAAGGTATTGGTGATTATTCAGAAAAAAGAACTTCAATATTCATAAGAGTCAAATTAGATAATCAAGACTATTTACAGCTCTCAGGCTTTGCCATTAACTTTTTGCAACGTAATGAGAAAATATATCTGCAAAAGGCATCTCGTAAATTTTGTGATCAGTCATTATAAACTTTTCGCTCGTGTGCCATCTGCTCCAATGCATTTCCTGCGGCCGCAATTGAAGCGTCAATATCAGCTTGGGTATGCTCGGTACAGCTTAAATTGTGAAGGATTTTATTGCCGGAAAAGAAAATCCCTTGATCCCTCATTTTTTGTGAAAAATCCGCATACTTTGCCAAATTAACCGTCTGACAAAAGTCCCGATAGTTTGTAATATCATCAAGGTCGGTAAAGACCGGATGAAACATTGAGCCAACATTTTGAACTCTCATGTTCTGTCCTGTATCTGCTGCAGCTTGGTTTAAACGCTTGGTTATTTGATCTCCAATTTCAGAAATCTTTTTAAATCCAGCGAAATTATCACGGCTCATTTCTTCAAGCATGGTTTTTGTAGCAAAGAGACCCAAACGCGGAGCATTGTGACTTCCATAATGCAGTACTTTACCATATTCGATACTTTCCATGATATGATGGGGACCAGCGATTGCTGCGATCGGAAATCCTTGGCCAAGTGCTTCCATAGGTGACAATATCAGGCTTTAATCCGTATATTTCGGCCACACCGCCCGCCGCTACTCGAAAACCCGTGACCGTTTCGTCGAGGTAGAACAAGACCCCAAACTCTCTGCAAAGAGTTTGTACTGCTTCTAGATAGCCCGGTTTAGGTGGAATAACGCCCATATTTGACATCACACCCTCCATAACAACGCAGGCAATTTCATTTCCATGAGAGCGCAGTACTCTTTCTAAAGCTTCCACATCGTTCCAAATACAGACCAGAGTATCTTCCCAGGAGCCTGGTGTTAATCCAGAGCTGTCAGGAATGCGCACGGGATCATTTGGATGTCCTAGCGAAGTGACGTATTGTGGATTAGAACTCACCAGTAGGCCATCATACCAACCGTGGTAATGGCCCTCAAACTTGAGAATTTTTCGCTTCCCAGTAATGCCTCGTGCCATTCTAACCCCGGTCATACAGGCTTCTGTGCCGGTATTTGCGAAGCGCACTTTATCGACATGAGGCAACATGCTGACCATCAGTTCGGCGGTCTCTACTTCCACCTCAAGGGCTGTTGCGAAATGGGTGCCTCCGGCTACTTCTCGCTGAATGACCTCTACAATTTTTGGATGTGCATGGCCCATGGGAAGACATCCAAATGACAGTTGCCAATCGATGTATTCATTTCCGTCGACATCCCAGACCCTAGATCCCCGACCTTCTCGTATATAAG
>LUQC01000090.1:0-17963 GCA_001627925.1 Rhodobacteraceae bacterium REDSEA-S34_B6
CCATAACATCAGCGCCAAAGACGATCTCAGCCATATCGACACTATCTTGAGCCCTGCTCATCTCGGTGATGGCCCCAAGGTGTGGTTTGTCCGAGAGAGTCATGTGAGCAAAAAGCATATCGAGATGACGTTTGCTGACTGGGACGTCACAAGGTTCGCAGGTGACAAACCCGCCATGATGCAGGTTTGGGTGCAAGTAGCTCAGGCGCACTAGGTCCTGGAAGGCCTTCATATCGCCATAGCGCCGCCCGCCTTCCAGGTCGCGCACAAAGGGTGCTCCATAAATCGGTGCGAAAACCTGGTTGTTACCGCCAATAACAACCGACCGTTCCCGGTTACGAGCCAGCTGGATGAATTCGCTGGGCGCCTTTGCGCACAATGCGCGAATCCAGTCGGCAGGCGCACGCACGATGTCGTCTTCAACTGTAGCTCCTTCACGTCTCCACAATTTTAGCGCGGTTGAGTCATCACGAAAAGCTATACCTACGTCCTGCAATATCCAATCAACCTGGCCTTCCAGCCGAAGAATCTGGCCTTCGTCAAGTATGTCAAAATGGGGTATTGTGCGACAAATATACGGTGACGGTGGTACGCCTTTTTGTGCCATGTCTCTTGATCTTGATGAGCCTGCCCGACGCGCCATGTGGATTCTCCATGTATCAGTAATGGTAAAATTAATTCCCGAAAGTGCTTTTGTGAAGATTGAAAAAGGAAATGCCTAAAATTGAAAGGTTTTTATTCTTTACGAGGCGTGCAATTTATCTTAGCCGTACAAACAACGAATATCTCTTCACAAAGTTTATAAATATGCGCGCAGCTAGTACGGTAAGAATAGAAATCTTATATGGGATACGTGATATGTTGCCGATGTCGCTTGCGGCAGCGACATATGGATTAGCATTCGGACTTTTAGCAAGTCAGTCTGGATTTAATAATTTTCAGGCAATTAGTATGAGCGCACTAGTATTTGGAGGTTCATCTCAGCTTGTTGCTATGGACCAATTGGTACTCGGCGTTGGTCCTGCTGCAGCTATTATTGCTGGTGCCGCATTGAATATGAGGATACTGCTCATTACTGCCTCGATGGAAAGTATTATGCGCGATCGTTCTTGGTGGCATATTGGCCTTGGAACTTTTTTGGCAACAGATGCGTCTGTAGCCCTAATGCAAACAGCAAAATCACGGTTAATGACGGATAGTTATTGGTATTTTTTTGGTGGCGGTGCATCTCTATACTTTGTCTGGATAGTGGTAACAACAATTGGTGCGTTTCTATCCAGTGGAATACCTGATCCTGAATTGGTTGGATTAGATTTTGCGATCATTGCAATTTTTGTGGCAATCTTACCCGGCATGTGGCGCGGGTATGTTGACATATTTCCGTGGTTCATAGCAGCGGGTACTGTCATTTTTTTTGGGGTGTGGTTGCCAGAATATGCAAGTTGGGGGTTAATCTCCGGTGCAATATTTGGTGCGATGGCAGCAGGTTTAAAAAATGACTAACGAGATTTGGATAACGGTATTTGGTCTTGGCCTTATAAGCTTTTTAATTAGAATATCAGGTTTCATTCTAGCATCTCACCTCCCTAAGCATGGGGCTTGGGCCCGAGGTCTTGAAGCTTTGCCAGGTTGTTTGATCGCTTCGCTGGTCACCCTAATGATGATTTATGGATCAACCTTAGAATGGATTACAGGAATTATAGTATTGGTCATATCAGCCCTAACTCACAAACCAAATTTAGCAATGTTTTGCGGCATAGCGCTCATTGCAGCTTTGCGACAATTGGGGCTTTGAGGGTGCTGTGGTTATTTTGTCTATTGCAATATCAGTTTACTCATTATTCGCGACTGAGGGGGGCAGCTTCCGAGAAAAGTGGTGTTGTAATAGTGGCTATCCAACTACAAATATCTTGAAAGTCGATTGATTAAAGCAGACTGCGAGCGATATTTAGAGCTTTTGTATCCATTGAAGACCCAATCAAGTGGTGTCCAAGCGATGAATGTGTAGTAGATTAGAACAGGGAAAAAAATACCCGCCGCGAAGCCGAGCAAAACGACTATCCAGTCGTTGACACCAAAAAACATCAATGTCCCACTCACACTAATTACAAAAATTACGTGAAAGACGTAAATCGGATATGAAAGCTTAACCAGCCAGCGAAGAGTTCGACCGCTTGATGAAATTCGACAGATCGCACAGCCAATAATTGACAGGACTAGTAACAACGTTGCACTGCCGGCTAGGCCATTTACAATCCACATTTCCAATGGGCCTGCAAAAGTAAAGGGTTCATCCTTAAATCCACCCCACACCAACAAACCGACCGGTACCAGACTAAAAACAATTAAATTAGGCAACCAAAATTGCCTCCGCTGTAGACTCTCTAAGAACTGTGAGCTTTTATGGATTTGTAGTCCAATCATAAAAAACGAAGCCATGAACAACATTGAGCCTAGCTTCACCTCTCCAAAAGTTGTCGGAATGTCCCCAAAGATGCCGCCTGTTGGCTTATTTAGTGGAGAAAGTAATATGAGTATTGGCAGCCACAAAATTAGAATACGACGTAAGCTGAGTTTATAATCTGTGATGAATGAAAAGATCTCTGGTAAAATACTCTTTAGCAACAAAAGAATCCCATAAAATATGAGTAAATAATAAAGGAACCACAGGTGATCTAAGCGCAATGTGAATGGCATATCGTACAACAACCAAGATATGAGTTCGGGTAATTTAAATATTACCGCAGCCTCTTCATCGATTGCGGGAATGATAGACCATAGTAGTAATATTGGCGCGCCCAACCGTATCAATCTATTTAATGCGTAATTACCAACGTCCCTATTTGATAAACTAAGAGCGGTAAAAAACCCTGCCAAAAGCATGAACAAAGGCATGCGCCACGTGTGTATCCAAATAAAGATAATAGAGGCACCAAGCCTTGGCTCAGAACCATCGAATGGTTCCAAGAAGAGCATCAACACATGTATGAGCACTCCCATTAAAAGTGCAAACGCTCTTAAAAAATCAAGACTGGGAAAACGATCGGTCATATGGGGTTTATACAGTAAGCCATTCGCATCTAAATAAAGAACTCTTGCTGAATTTTTTCATTTAACGTCGCTGCTGACACTTTCCCGCAGAATCTGACTCACTGGTCCCGAACTCGGTCCGGGACATATAGGGGCTGATGGACCACAGCACCCTAGCCCCATCTTATATACAGCGTGTGACAGCCTAATGGATGATTTTATTCAAATCTCACCATTCCACAAGCTCTGTCCAGTGTCCCTAGGTTTGAAGCTTTAACAAGCATTTCCTGAAACTCTGCCGAAATACCAACTTCATCAATCGCCTTGCCTATAGCCACCATATCTGGTGCAGAATAAACAACTTGAGCTCTCTTCATATCTTCTGCAATCACAGGTGCCCACATTGTTACATTTACATCATGGCCAGCAAGCATATCTGGAACAGTAGATACCATCGCAGCCGCCTCAGCCAAATTTTTACGTGGAAGGACATATTCTCTTACCATGGCTGCATTATGATCTGGGTTACCTTCTCCAGCGACTACTCTAGCCAACTCTGGACCAGTCATATCTGCTGCAGGAGCAGCTTCTCGCTCTGCCATTAAATTACCCCAAGCTTTATCATTTTGTAAACTGGCACTTACTTGAAAGGCATGCTCAACTGAGTTGAAAAAAGAGTACATGTGGAGTGTTTCCGCTCCATATCCACCAAGCACCTGGGTAAGATCAACGGCATTTGCACCATTATTTACCATTATCTTTGAAGCTTTTCTCAATCGCTCTTTCGCCAACTCTGTTTTGCCACTATGTGGCTTTAAAACTCTTCTTGATCCAAACATCTTATCTCCTTTCATCAATTTTGGAATTTCAAAAGGTCTGTCGATAATGGCAAGTTTATATTTTTTCAACTAGTACATTTCTTATACTTGCTAGAATTTTTTTAAAATTAGAAAACACCTATAGTGGTTATCAGTCTTTATAATTTAGAGAGAACAAAAAAGGAGTAAGTTATGAACACGGCACAGGATCGGGCAAATCGAATAGCAGCAGTAACAGTAAGAAGTAGAGACTTATTTTGGATATTTAGCATAACGGCAGTAATGCATTTTGTAGTGTTTAGCATCATCGCTTTTGGTAGTACCATTGCCAATCTACCAATCACTGTTTTTATAATCTTCGGTACAATTATTGGTATAATGGGAAGTCTGGATTGTCTGGACGATATTAAGGCGATTGGCATGGATCGTGGAGAAGCTGAAGTTAATACACACTTTCAGAAACGCTTTGATAGTGTTCAATGGGGAGCATTTAAGGGACTAATAGTTGTTGGGTTCGGCCTGACGACTTTGGCAGAACTCTATGTGATGTACATGACGTAATCATCAACTAATCTAGCACCTATATTTTTTTACTTTGGCAATTCAGGGTAATAAATTTGGGGCTGCAAAAATGGAGGGTGGATCCGGAGCATGGAAAAAACGCGGTGTACTTATTGAAGAATGACCTTAGCCGACAGACCCGGCATGATTGTCGCTGAGCCTTAGATTCAAATGTCGCACCAGTAAATTATAAAGTGCAATTTGACATTCAGAAGATTATATTCGGACATATAAACGAAAAAGGGTATGGATGATGATCTCAGATCAAGTTTATAATGTGTTAACGACAGGTGTAGGCCATATTGGATGTGCGTCTTCTTCGTTTAAACCATTTCATGCTGATGCACTGGGTGTCTGCTGCGACCAAGCCATGAGCAGTATTGTTTGCTGTGTGAACAAAGAGACAAACAAGCCATTTGTAAATACTTTAGAGATAGGCTCACGTGTCAGTCTTTTCGTAGGTCTTATTAGTCATGAAGCGTATAACCTAAAAGGTGATGTAACGGAGCTGCGTGATGTTTATGATGATGAGAGACAAGCCTGCGATGACCTAAGAAAACAAATGTATAGTCTTTATGGTGAACTAGGGATTCCGGAAAATTTAGCTGAAAAGTATTGGTTAAAGCCCGCAAACCTTGCCGTAGTTTTTTCGGTCGACAAAGTTTTTGTTCAAACGCCCGGTCCTGATGCAGGAAAACAGATTTAACATTTAGGAGATATTAAATGATTACTGATGAGCACCTTCCTGCGCTGCAAGGCATGTTTCCAAGTTGGATTACGACTGTATCAAATGATGGGGAACCCAATACAACAGTTATATCACAAATATGGCATGTAAACGAAACAGAAGTTGCTTTATCTTTTCAGTTTTTTAACAAAACGAAAAAAAATATAAGCCAAAATCCATTTGCGTTTGCTACAATAACTAACCCTGCTTCTTTTGACATGTATACGCTTGAATTGGAGTATAGTAGAACTGAGAATGAGGGCGATCTGTTTGATGAGATGGACATGAAACTCGAGGCAATTGCATCTATGAGTGGAATGTCAGGCATTTTTGAGCTTAAAGGTGCAGATATCTACACCGTGCTATCAATTTCTAAAAATAATTTATAGAGTAAATAATATTGATTGCGTGGCAAGGCAATCACGGGAAAACTTTATAGGTGGGATCAAATGATCGATAGCGATGCCAGAAACGTAATTGAGCAGCTAGAACGTCGCAATAAAGAGATTGAAATCATTGAAAGAGTCGCATCGCAGATTAGTAAAACCTTGAACTTGGATGCGATTGCCAAAACCATGCTTGTCAGCATGGAAGAATATTTCAATTTTAAGCATTCAATGATCTTATTACTCGATAATACGGAAAGCGTTTTAAAAGTCATAGCAACTCATGGCTACAAAGACGAAGGTATCGGCGCTGAGGTAAACATTGGCGTTGGTGTAATAGGCATGGTTGCCAAAAAAAAGAAATTGATGCGCATGGCGAATCTTGGTGCACAAAAGCAATACATGCAGGCTATAAAACAACAGATCAAACCCTCTAAAGATGCAGCGGTTGATGAGGAAATAAGTCTTCCCGGCCTCAAAAATGCTGAAAGTCAAGTTGCAATACCAATGTTGATGGAAGACGAATTAATTGGGGTGTTTTCGGTAGAGAGTGAAAAAGTAAATATTTTTGATAAGTCTGATGAGCTAATAATTAAAATTCTTGCCAACCAAACGGCTAACGCTTTGCAGAATGCTAAACTCTATCAGTTAGAGCAGCAACGCTTGCAAGAATTAGACAAAGCACACGCAGAACTTGCTGATCTAAATACCAATTTAGAAAAAAAAGTTGAAGATCGGACAAAAGAACTGGTAGCCCTATCGGAAAAGTTAGCAAAGTATTTTTCACCACAAGTATACGATTCAATTTTTTCTGGAGAACTTGATGTAAAAATTCAGACACAGCGTAAGCCACTCACCGTCTTCTTCTGCGACCTACAAGGTTTTACGCAACTGACTGAACGGCTTGAACCGGAGATACTAACGGAACTTTTAACTCAATACCTGACGGAAATGTCCAAGATTGCCATTCGTTGGGGGGGGACTATTGATAAATTTATTGGCGACGCTATTCTGGTATTTTTTGGTGACCCAGAAAGCAGGGGGAATAGAGAGGACGCATTGGCTTGTGTTTCAATGGCTCTCGAGATGTTAGAAAAGCTGGAGCTCCTGCGTGAGGCATGGCGTGAAAGAGGGTTAGCAAGATCACTAAATGCAAGGATGGGTATTCACTCAGGTGTATGTACAGTTGGAAATTTCGGATCTGAGGATAGATTAGATTACACGGTTATTGGCAATGGAGTAAACCTCGCGGCAAGGCTTGAGTCTTACTCGGATGCAAATAAAATTCTTATTTCTGAAGACACTTATCTACTGGTAAAGGAAGAAATAAAATGCATCAAAAAGCAAGAAATCTCGGTAAAGGGAATTTCTTATCCAATTCAGAGTTATGAAGGATCAGGATTTTCATCTAACAGCAGTCTCTATTCGTCAAAACTGGTTAAATCGATCCCGGGTTTATCATTAACTTTCGACCCTAATGAAATTGAGGACAGTGATAAAGCAATGAAACTAATTTCAGATGTATTAAGTCGACTTGTGTAGATATACATAAGCCGGCTTGGGGTCGAAGGGAAATCAAAATTAGAATTGTATGAGATTACTAGGTTACCATTCTTAGGATCCAGAGGCCGCAGACATCTTTATGCTAGCTGTCCAGTCCAAATAATGTATTCTTCCCGAAATAGGACCTAGCATATGACACAACAAGAGCCGCACTCAAAACCATTACTGGCCGATGATCTGGTGCGAAAGCATATGACGGTCTGATAAAAAAGGGAGGAGATCGCAATGACCCAAATACCAGATTTAGGAACGATTACAGTTCGCGAAATTCGCGATGGTTTATCAACCGGGAAATTTACAGCTGAGGCACTGACTGAGGCCGCTCTTGCTCACGTCAAGGCCATGAACCCGACATTTAACGCGATTATTTTCCACAATGATGAAGCCGCGCTTGAAACCGCCAGAGATGTCGATCGCCGGATTGCGGCCGGTCAGCCAGTAGGCCCTCTGGCCGGCGTCCCAATCGTGGTGAAAGACCCGATGGATATGAAAGGCTTTCCAACAACAGCAGGCTGGAAAAGACTGAACTCAAAATTTGGAGGTGTCGATCTGATGCCTGAGCGAGACAGTCCCGTGGTTGCGCGCATGCGTGCAGCTGACGCGATTATCCTGGGCAAAACTAATGTTCCGATTTTAAGTTGGACTGGCACACACGCAAACGACAGTTGGGCTGGGCCGACGATCAATCCTGCCCATCGTGAACGTGTGCCTGGGGGATCAAGTGCTGGAACCGCCGCGGCAGTTGCGAGCCACATGGCGGTTATGGGATTGGCTGAGGAAACCGGCGGCTCCATTCAAAACCCTGCATCAGCGCAAGGGTTGGTGGGGATCAAACCCACCATCGGCTTGGTGCCCAATGCCGGTGTGGTTCCGCTGTCAGGCAATCGCGATGTTGTCGGGCCAATAGCTCGTACAGTTGAGGATGCGGCCCATGGTTTGGGTGTCTTGGCCGGCTATACGACGGAAGATCCCAAGACCCTTGCCTGTGTAGACAAAATACCAACTGAGGGCTACGCAGCCAATCTTTCAAAAGACAGTCTTAAGGGCAAACGCCTTGGTCTATATGGATCAGGTTGGCGTCCGAATAAGCTGTCCCCTGAGGCTGCGGAACTCTACGAGCGGGCAAAGAGCGAACTGGAGGCGGCAGGGGCAATCCTTGTTGAGGACCCATTTGCAGGTACGGACTTTGCGTCCTATCGCCAGGTCACACCGGGCACTCCGTTTTTTGACGGCCGCGGTCTGGAATCCATTGCCTACGACATGACCTGCTACCTCAAGCGTCTTGGAGAGAGTGCAGCGGTCAAAACGTGGGATGAATTTGCCGAGGTAACACATATCGAGGAGGTCACAGGCAAAGGAAACATCCTTGGATATCTCCATGAACTGCCTGATTTTGTCGAGGCAATCAAATCACCAGGGACGCCGCCAGCAATGCCACAATTTGTGGAACTGAAGCGTCGGTATCTCGACATTCTGAAAGAAGTATTTGATCGACATAGTCTGGACGGGCTGGTCTATCCTCAAATGATTGAAGAGCTTCCAGAGCTTCATTCAGGTGATGCGATCCGGGAAACAACCGTCGGCGAATTGAACATCGCTGGATTGCCAGCCGTTACGGTGCCCGCAGGCTATTACAATTCAGGCGCTCCTTTCGAGCTGATTTTCCTCGGTCAGAAATGGAGCGAACCAGAGCTGATCCAACAGGCCTACGCCTACGAGCAGAACACCTTGCATCGTAAGGCTGCGGATTTGTCGTAGACCAATTGTGTCAAAGAAAAGGGGCTAAGCTTTGTGGCTCAGCCCTCGACAGGTAAAGATAAGAATTGGGAGTTGTTAACTGACCGTTATTAACGCGCACTATTTATGTCGTGACACATAGTATAAACGCACTGATATTATGATTAGATCATAACTGAACCTTTTTCAGGAAAAATGTGAGACCTAGATAACTAGCAACTAAAGCGGTCACAGTTTTGACCCCCCCACCCCATTGATCACAAAGTTATCAGCAAAATGTTTCCCCTGTGTTTCCCCACAGAAGTTTGCATCCTACCCTCGTATACCTAAGTCATTGAAAGTAACGGCGCACCGGGGAGGATCCGAACCCCCGACCCCTTTATGGTGCATGATCTATAGTCTCTGCACTTTTATGCTAATTTTAATTCTGCGTGACCATAATTTTTTGGAAGTATGTAATTACGTGCTGTACGACTTGTGATCCGAGCATACTCTTCCTGACATGTAAACCCGCATCTCGAAGATCCATACGCTGTTCAACAGGCCTGATAATCAATCCTGCTTTTTTAAAAATACTGTCTAGTTGTAGTGGTGCAGACATTACGAAGTGACCGGTTTTCACGAGTTGAATACCACTAGCCAAAGATGTCGTACGAATATCAATCAGAGAGTCTTCTGTGCCCGTTGGGGTGGTATATTGCTCGATCCTCTTCTCAGTTACTGGATCGATCGTAAAGCTAACCCAGCGGTAGTCATCTAGAAGAATAGGATTTATAAATTTATCTTGAGCGAACGGGTTATCTTCACGCACCACGATACCATGTTCAACCTTAATCAACTGCTGGCTGTATATAGAGTTATCTATGTCTTTATCAGGGATCATCCCAAGATATATATCTATATCACCCTCTTTGAGCCACCTACCCATGCTACTGTGATCATCTGTCCTTAACTCAAGTTTAAGGTTCGGAAATTGGTGTATAAGTTCATCAAATAAACTCGCAATCCAATTCATGTGGAAAACTGGACCAGCGCCTACGGATAATCGTGAAATGCCTGCATCGCGGATAATTGCAAGTTCTTCCATCCCATGCTGGTATTCCTGTTCAATTCGCTCTGCCCTCAATAAAAAGAGCTGACCAGCCTCCGTCAATGACATGCCGCGGCGGTCTCGATAGAACAGTGAGACACCGATTTCGGACTCTAATGTGGCAATACGCTTGGTTACCGAGGATTGAGTAAGATTAATCTTTGAAGCGGCTGCTGTTATGGAGCCCTCTTGAGCTACTGCCAAAAACGCTTTTAAACCTCTATCCATATACATTCCTTTTTAGAATAGAAAAATGACTTTTTTCTATTTTACAGAATATTATAATAATTAGTACCTTTTATCTGTAGACACAGGTGCAAGTTATATGAAAACTGTTTTCGTCCTTTTTGATTCATTGAACCGCTTGGCACTTGGTTCCTATGGAGGAACTTCTGTCGCTACTCCCAATTTTGATCGTTTTGCTCGAAAGTCAGTAACATTTGATAAACACTATGTTGGCTCTTTGCCGTGCATGCCAGCCCGCCGTGATATGCATACTGGCAGATTGAATTTTACGCATCGGAACTGGGGGCCACTAGAACCATTCGATGAAAGCTTTGCTCGTATATTAAGTAAAAATAGTGTGTACACACATCTAATCTCTGATCACCTCCATTATTTTGAGAATGGTGGATGGGGCTATGCCAATGCTTTTGACAGTTGGGACTTCATACGCGGACAAGAATATGACGCCTTGAAGGTAATGGTGCGGCCTCCAATTGAACGCTACCGTGATCATTTTGACGAAAGACACTATCCATTTCATAATTTACCAGAGCAAGGTTCAATAACTCGTGGTAATTCAGACAAAACTTCCCTGAAACGCCTGCGTGGGGCTATTACTGAGGATGCACTAAAAGAAGAAGAAGATTTTCCCACGGCAAAGTGTTTTGAAAAAGCTTTCGAATTCCTCGATACGAATCGTGAGCAGGACGATTGGTTTCTGCAACTAGAATGTTTTGACCCTCACGAGCCTTTCGTTGCACCAGAACGTTTTAAAGAGGCTTATGACGCTGGTTATAATGGAAAGATCTTGAACTGGCCACTCTATGAAAAGAACTGTAACTCGCCAGAAGAGATCGCAGCCATTCGAGGGAATTATGCCGCTCTTGTGGCGATGTGTGATGAGTATTTTGGTAAATTACTCAACTACTTTGACGAATATGATTTATGGGGAGATACTGCACTAGTTCTTACAACCGACCATGGATTTCTACTGTCTGAACATGATTGGTGGGCCAAGAATAGGATGCCCTATTACGAAGAGATTAGCCATATTCCACTAATAGTCTATCATCCATCTCACAAGAAATATTGTGGGGAAAGACGTAAATCCCTTACTCAAACAACTGATTTAATGCCCACGTTTTTAGATTTTCATAAGTGTGAAATACCTAAAACAGTTACTGGACATTCTATATTCCCGAAACTGTCCCGAGATGAGAAAACTCGGGACAGTCAAATCTTTGGAATGTTTGGGGGCCCGGTTGGTATAACGGATGGTATATATACCTATTATCGGTATCCAGAAGATCTTGCCGGAAAGAATTTACACCTATATACATTGATGCCCGCTCACATGATTGACCTTTTCGATATTGGTGAGCTTCAAAGCAGTGAATTAGCTCCACCTTTTGACTTCACAAAGGGAGCCCCAACGCTACGCATGAAACTTGATCCAAAGAATACACAAGTTGGGCAGGATGGTGATACCTTAGAAGATTGTGAAACCACTCTCTACAACATTGAAACTGATCCAAAACAAGAAACGCCAATTGATGAACCAGACGTAGAAAACCGCTTTGCACTAGAAATAGCTCGGTATTTCGCAGAACACGACGCACCATCAGAGCTCTTCAAACATTTTGACGTAGTGCAACCTAACGTTGCAATTGCAGGAGAATAACAAGAAGCTAGAGTAAAAAACATAAAGGAGGACACTCATGCAAATAACAAAATCAATTCATCGAACTCTACTTGCCGGAACACTTGTAGCCGCGTCAGCAGCTATTGCTCTGGCA
Organism: Rhodobacteraceae bacterium REDSEA-S34_B6; assembly: GCA_001627925.1. Lineage (GTDB taxonomy): Bacteria > Pseudomonadota > Alphaproteobacteria > Rhodobacterales > Rhodobacteraceae > Salinivivens. Next base: position 11,934 of record LUQC01000090.1, read on the forward strand.
GATTTCCCTAATAGGAACATTGAAATATTTCACCCATGGGGGCCTGGTAACGCAATGGCAATGAGCCAGGTAGTTGCGAAAGCGATGGGCGAAGAATTGGGTACCGACATGCCAGTGATCTCTCTGCCTGGAGCTGCCGGAACAAAGGCACAAACTACGGCTATGGGCAAACCAGCTGACGGCTACACGATTTTTGATGGTTATGTTGCCCCACTTGTCCTACAACCTATTTTGGGGAACGCAGATTGGAACTATAAAGACTTCAAACCACTTAGCGCAGCAGTAGCAAATGCATTTTCAATTGCGGGACAGGTGGACGAAACACGCTGGTCAAACTTTGAAGAGATGATGGCCTACTGTCAGGCAAACCGTGGTGAGCTTCGCTATTCTTCTGGTTCACGTAACAACCTTCCACATATGGTAATCGCGAAGGCACTCCAAGGTTACGACTGTGTCGCTCAAAACGTACCATACACCCAAGATGGAAATGTTTTTAAAGATCTTGGATCAAAAGTTTTAGATTTTGCGTTTATAAATGTTGGTAATTTTCGTTCCAACCCGGATAAGGTAAAAATCCTCATGGTGCTTTCCGAACTTGAAAGCTCTAAAAAGGCATTCCTTGGAGCACCAACTATTGCGGACTTGGATGTTGATGTAGGCCTATCAAACCTGGGGCCAATGGGGTGGACCTGGTGGATCGTAAATCCAGATACACCAGACGACGTTACAGAAAAACTCCGAAGCGCAATGGAACGTGCTATGGCAAGACAAGACGTTAAAGATGCCGTTGAAGCCGTCGGTTTTGTACCGCTCAATTGGGATCATACAAGTTATGAGGAGATAGTGGGGGGCGTAGATGCACAGTTAAACTCGATGGGCAATGCGCTAGCTTGGGAGGAAGAAGAACTCAATAAGCTTAATTAAGGGAAACCCAAGATGACAGCATCGCGATTTCTAAGTGTCCTTGCTCTTGGATTTTTCGTCGCTGTCATCATTGCCGTACTTTGGCAGATTGAGACTAACTTTAAAGAGCAGGGAATAGCGAGCGGCGGGCCTTATGACAACGCTGCCTCTTTTCCAAGAGCCGTTGTTTTCCTTATAGGCTTTCTATTATTAATCCAATGTGCTTTAGACTTTATCGGCACTAACAGCTCCGCCAAATTAAAAATTCCTGCACGTTCTGATCTAATGCGCGCAGGGATAATGCTTTTTATATTCGCTGTGTATCTTTCAGTACTAGAGACAATCGGCTATCATTTAACAACAATTCCGATGATTTTCTCTATTATGTGGATTTGTGGCATGCGTAATCTTACACTGCTCATTTGTACCGCAGTTTTCGTATCCACTTCGTTTGCTTTTGTTTTTGAAGTATTTCTCAATGTTGTTCTGCCATTAGGAATTTGGACTATCTTTATACCATGGTAGGCATCTTATGATCATAGACTTTTTTTCTGCTGGATTCGATGTTTTTTCGTCACCATTGGCGCTTATCTTAACTTTTACTGGCATAATCGTCGGACTTGTAGTTGGTGCTATGCCAGGTTTAGGACCACTAATGGGTATAATCCTGTTACTACCAGTCGCAATAGGCTTACCCGCGGTGGCAGCTATGGGTTTTTTAATTGCGATCTTTGTGGGCGGGTCATGCGGAGGTTCGATCTCAGCAATTTTGCTACGCATACCCGGAACACCCTTAGCGGCAGCAACTCTTTATGACGGCTATCCGTTAGCACAGAAGGGTAGAGCATCCGATGCAATTGGAATTGCAATTACAAGTTCCGCCATCGGAGGTTTAATAGGAGGAATAGTTCTAGTTTTTTGCGCTCCCATCCTAGCTAACTTTGCTTCTAACTTTGCACCGCCAGAGTATGCTATGCTTGCTATAATGGGACTATTCGCCATAGTGGTCATTTCGGGAGGCTCCGTCATCAAAGGGCTCCTGGCTGGAAGCTTTGGGCTCATTATATCAACTATCGGTACTGATTCATTTTCAACTGGTCTGCGTTTCACGTTTGGATCTCATAACCTTTTGAATGGTTTTCACATTGTGGCAGTCGTTGTTGGCTTATTTGCGATTTCAGAGATGACATTTCAGATGTTGAAGCGAGATCTTCTGGAAATACCAAAAGTAAAGGTTGCAAGACCTGGCTTGCGAACAATTTCTATGACGCTTAAACATTATGTTAATCTGGTGCGCTCATCTGCAATTGGAACCTTCTTTGGGGCAATACCCGGTGCTGGCGGTGTAATCAGCTCTTTTACCAGTTATGCAGTGGCAAAAGCATCATCTAAGCCTGGTGAAAAATATGGTGAAGGAGAAGAAGGTGGTGTGGTAGCGACAGAGTCGGCCAACAACGCTACCGTTGGCGGAACCCTAGTGCCAACCCTTTCTTTAGGTATTCCCGGTGATGCGTCATCTGCAATGCTTTTGGGTGCCCTTCTAATACTTGGCTTTATTCCTGGTCCAGCGATGTTTGAAAACAATCCAGACGTTGTAGGGGGAATATTTATGGTTTACCTGCTTTCAAATGTCTTTTTATTAATAGCAGGTATTTTGGCAACTCCGCTATTTGTTTACGTTCTTCGAATTCCAAAAGTGTATTTAATCCCAAGTATTTTACTTTTGTGTTCTATTGGGACTTTTGCTCTGCAAGCCTCAGTCTTTGATTTACAGGTAATGTTCGCTTTTGGGTTAATAGGTCTTCTCTTCCGTGCTGCCAATTACCCGTTGGCACCAGTAGTTATCGGGATGATACTAGGACCAATTTTAGAGGCAAATTTTAGACGCTCATTGTTAATATCGCGTGAAGGATACTGGATTTTCTTAGACCGCCCAGTATCAGCATCACTTGTGACCATAAATGCACTGCTTATTTTAGCAATGATTTACATTACAATAAAGAGAATGCGAGAGTCTTAATGCATTTATCTCCAAAAGACTAATGGCTATTTTTCTATCCTTTCTACTAGTTGATTGATGGCTGCCATTAGTTTGTTTGCAGTTGGAGGATGTTGAGCAATGCGAGAAATACCTCAATTGGAATGACCACAGGTTTACCACTAGCTATGACGTACTTGAGGCAAAATTGGTTCAACACAAAACTGGTGCTAGAACTTATTCATGAAACGGCACGATGCACGCAGAAAGACATCATTAAGACGGATGGAAAGGATCAGGGACAGGTCTCTAAGGCAATAAATAGGCACGTATAAGATTGATTAGTCTCGAAGAAAATCTATACGCTTAGGGCACTATAGTCATCATACTTCTCATATATATCATTTGCATCATTAGCTTGATGGCTAATATGGTAGGCCTACAGCCGGCTTAAATGAAGAGTCATTATCTATGCATGCAGCAATTCAAAAACTTAGATCTTCGAAATATTAATGCAGATAGGTCTCTTTTGGCTTCACTAACAGATACTATGAGGGGTTCAATATGCGATTTGAATTCATGTTACCATACCAAATTAAAGAAGAGATCTCCAAAAACACACCAGTTGTACTTCCAATTGGCGTGATGGAATATCATGGTGAACATATGGCAGTGGGTATGGACACGCTTGCGGTAACTAAAATCCTGGATAGGTTGGAGAACCAAATGGAAGTAATCATTCTTCCACCTTTTAGTTACGGTGCTGCTAGTTATGCCGTAGCAGCGCCAGAAGGAACTGGTAGCTTGCATGTTGATGCAGCGGTCCTTGCTCCGTTAGCTGAGCAAATATTTACTGGTTTGTTGAGAATCGGCTTCCGAAATATACATGGGATCGTCCATCACCAAACTGAAAATTTTACATCTGGCATGCCAACTGATCTAGCTTTTAAAACTGGAGCTAAACAGGCGATTTTTAAATTCCTAGAACGCACTGAAGGTGAGGCATGGTGGGGAAAGCAAGATATGAGTGATTATTATGCCAGAAATCAGGCAGGGAGTGACCCATTTAATTGGATAAACTTGCATCCTTTAATGGACTGCGAAATTATAAAAAATTATATTTTCGATCACGCCGGCGAAGGAGAAACTTCGCTCTTAATGGCTCTTGCTCCAGAAGGGGTTGAAATGGATCGTATCTCGGAAAACAGCACTTGGTATACTAAATCAGCAAGCAACTCATCAATAGAAAAGGGAGAACAAGTAACGTCCCAAATTGTAAAAAACTTAATGGAGCGTCTTAAGTTACAATAAACGTTGCTTCAAAATTATCAGACAGAAAAACTTGCTGATGTAAGACTTCTAATCAGCTCTTACTTTGCTAGCTTTAGGACCGTTATAAACCCATTTTAAAAAGTGGAATTTGGTAGGTTAAATTATGGAACTTGGTTTAAAAGAAAAAGTTATTATCGTTACTGGAGGAGGCTCGGGTATTGGGGCATCAGTTGTAAACAATCTTTCATTAATTGGTGCTACGCCAGTTATAATTGATAAGTCAAAACCAGATGACATTTTCTATAAAATTATAAAAAAGCGATGTCCAAGAGCTATTTGGAAAACCTTGGATCTTTGTGATGATCAAGATTGCAAAAAAGCAGTAAAAGATATTTTGACTAAGCTGAGTAAAATTGATGGTTTGGTAAATAACGCTGGGATTAATGACACCGTTGGCATTTCGGCTGGACCAAACGAGTTTCGCAAATCACTCGACAGAAATCTTGTGCATTATTACACGATGACCAATTTGTGTATAATGGAGTTAATAAAAACGAAAGGATCAATAGTGAACGTTTCATCAAAAGTTGTTTTAACTGGTCAATCTGGAACCTCAGCTTATGCAGCTGCAAAGGGAGGTATCTTGGCTCTAACTCGCGAGTGGGCGGCAGAACATTCAGCTTGCGGGCTGCGGGTAAACGCAGTTATTCCAGGGGAAGTTATGACACCGATGTATGAAAAATGGTTGGAGGGCTTTAAAAAGCCTGATGAAAAACTTAAACAGATCACCAGCCGTATCCCCCTAGAAAAAAGAATGGCAAAAGTTGAAGAGTTAGCTATGCCTATAGTGTTTCTTTTATCTCAATGGGCGGGACACATTACAGGGCAGTTTTTGGTGGTCGATGGGGGTTATTCGCACTTGGATAGAGCCCTTACGTAAAAAAAGTGGCCACTTCAAAATAGAATAATCTGGTCACCTTGGTTTTCAAATCAAATCCAGAAATGCATGAGCGCCTCAAGGAAAAAATCCTAAAGACGCCCATGTCTCTAATCCAACCCGCTGAAGACCTTCAATGCGGTCTAGCCGCATATCCTGCCTAGGAGCGCCTTGCAGTGTCAGCTTGACCCGTTTGCTGCATCAGATGTCGGCTTGAACCGTTACTCTTCTCGCTCTCCCTTGCCGATACTTTCCTGGTTACGATCCAAGGATCTTAACCCTTCCAGCATCTGTTCTCCAACAGTTGTAACACGATTTAGACTTAATCCTGTTTCCAGCATTGAGCCTGAAAACTCATTACCCCCAGACTAGATTAGGTATACCGTGGCATACGATTCTTTCTCAATCAACATTAAATTTTTTTGGAAGTGTAGTTATCAACAACTTTTTTACTTTATCCACAACTCAATCCACATTTTTCCATTTCATCCACAAAAAATGTGGGCAGAATATCGCACCCGCTCTACATTTATTTTAGAAATGATAGCCGAAAATTTAATGCCACGTATTTAATATGACCCTGCAATTAATATTAATGCGCCATGCTAAATCGAGCTGGAATAAACCTGGTTCTGACCATGAGCGTGAATTGAATGGGCGAGGTCGGGCGTCAGCTAGGGCGATGGGCAATTGGTTGCGTGAAAATGATTTCTTACCAAAAGAAGCACTAATTTCATCTTCTGAACGTACACGAGAAACATTCGAAGGGCTTGAAGTTAAGTCAACTAGGGTGCGCTTTCTTGAAGATCTCTATCACCCTAGCCCTGAAAAGTTGTTGTGTGCTTTAAAGTCAGCGCAAGAAAAAACAGTTTTGATTATTTCACATAATCCTGCATGCGCAAGTTTTGCTGAAGCTATGACAAAAATCCCACCAGCACAT
>LUQC01000090.1:17971-19327 GCA_001627925.1 Rhodobacteraceae bacterium REDSEA-S34_B6
TCCCCCGCGAAGTGCTAAATGCAGATCGTTAATTAATATTTTCCAACACTTTCTTAGCCAGTCACTAGTTCAAAGCTTAAACTGGAGCAAGTTGCAATATATCTGTTCTTATTTAATCTTTCAAAAGTAAGTGGAACACCATTTAGGTTTACTTTCAGTTCTTCTTCAGTTTTAGCAGTAAGAATAGCCTGAGCGAGCGCTCCACTCTCACTATTTTTTACAACAACAGTTCCATTGAAATTTTGAGTAAGCATATTTTCCCCCTGACACGTTACAAGGTCACGGGTAACCATATTAAGTAACAGATTTATTAAATTTTCTTGAAACTTTTAAATGAAAAATGTGAGAACAGGATATTTGCATATCTTACTGCCTCGACTTTTAACCCCCACCCCTTTAACCACAAAGTTAGCAGTAAAATGCTTCTCCCGTGTATCCCAAAGAGGTTTACAGTTTGAGACTTAGACCACCTCAAGACACTGTTGGGCTTCTTCACTCCATATCATTCCTACGGGGCAAAATTTATCTGGATCATGCCGTCTGTCTGGACAAGCTGGTGCTTCATCTGCCATTAGTTGATGACTTATAAAAATAATTACTATGCTAATCAGGATGGTGCGCATAAAGCTAATTTCATCACATCTTAACTTGCAGTTCCCCAGTAATTGAATCCCAACCATTTCGGAGTTTTGGGCAAATACATTGTTTCTAAATTATCAACTGAAAATCCAGTCTCTTTTAAGAGATTAGGAATATCCCTATTTAGATTACAACCACCCTGAAAAATTGGCCAAAAAAAGTTTATAAAGTTTTGCATTTTTTTAACATTTTTCTCCGGAGCCATTCCATGCTCACAGAAAACTAGGGTACCCCCTTCTTTAAGTACTCTTCGTATTTCTCGTAGCGCAGCCAACGGATCAGGAATACTACATAGCGTATATGTCAGCAATGCTGTATCAACGGAACCGTTCTCTAATGGTATCTTTTCAGCACCGGTCTCTAAAAACGTAATTGGGAAATTGACATCTTTCACTAATAGGCCAGCTTGACGTAGCATCTCCTTATCTGGTTCAAGTGCGTAGAGTTTTTCAACTTTATTTTCATCGTAGAAAGCGAAGTTCAGCCCACTTCCACAGCCAATCTCCAACACGATCCCGTTGCATAATGGTAAAACCTTCTCTCTCTGCTTTTTTATTGGTTTAGTGCCGCATCCAGCATTAATCATTTTGGGTAATACATATTTATTATAGATTCTCATATATAAACACTCCCTAAAACTCGATGCATCTTAGAAACCAAGCGTACCCGTTGTGATATATTTATATTGACCTTAAACAACTACGGAAAGTGTACTAG
>LUQC01000091.1 GCA_001627925.1 Rhodobacteraceae bacterium REDSEA-S34_B6
CTCTCCATTCGTCGATGCGCTTCTGTTGCTTCCTTCAGAGAAAACTCACTATCTATCTCCGGCTCAATATTTCCCTTGCGCAGTAATGGCCAAACCTTCTCTTTTAATTCACTTGCAATCTGCGCTTTTTGGAGATTGGACTGCGGTCTGAGAGTGCTTCCAGTAAATGTAAGTCTACGCATCATTAACTGGGCAAAATTTACTTCTACTTTAGCCCCCTGGAGAAATGCTATTTGAACTAATCTTCCATCCTCATTCAGACACTTCAAATTTTTAGCAATATATTCACCACCTACCATATCTAAGATTACATCCACTCCACCTATTTTTTTAATTTCCTCAACAAAATCTTTTTCATTATAATTTATCCCGACTTCAGCACCTAATCTTAAACAGGCTGCTAGTTTCTTATCACTTCCAGCAGTAGTAAACACCCTAGAACCCATCTTATTTGCAAGTTGTATTGCGGTAGTACCAATACCTGACGACCCTCCGTGAACTAAGAAACGCTCTCCTGCTTTCAATTTTCCACGTAGAAATACGTTTGACCAAACCGTAAAAAAAGTCTCAGGTAGACAAGCAGCTTGTTTCAAAGAAAAGCCAACTGGAATTGGTAAACAATGAGCTGCTTGTGTTGTGACATATTCAGCATATCCACCGCCGGGAAGTAGGGCACAAACTGGGTCACCAATACTGAGGCCGCTAACAGCATTACCTATCTTAACAATTTCGCCAGCCGCCTCCAGCCCAGGTAAATCTGAAGCATCGCTCGGAGGCTTGTAGAGACCCGCCCGCTGTAATGCATCCGGTCTGTTTACACCTGCATAGCAAACCTTAATTAAAACTTGCCCAGTTGAAGGTTCTGGACAGGTTCTTGATGATAATTTTAATACCTCTGGACCACCCGGCTTCGTTATTTCAATTACTTTCATTGATACCCTGACAAATTATCATTTATTGCATAAGCTTAGTGAAAATTACCTGGCTTAGGTGTTTTGGACTCGACAGGAGCCTTGATATTAGAAGCTGTTTTAATAATAAAATCACTAAATGGCTTAAGCGTTGGATTGGCTTTGAGCGTACTCTTTAATTTCTCGAACCTCATTACATCTGCCAAACGTCTATCTAAAAATTCCCAGGTTTTCTCACTTTCAGAAGAATTGTCACCAAGCCAAAATAATACTACTGCGCCATACACAGCGGAGAGTGTAGTTCTTTTAGTGTACCAGTTAATGTCATTAGAGGTGTCATCTGCTAACTTCCATATGATGTCTGCCGTTTCCCAAATTAATTTTAAGCCAGTAATATTATTGGGAGGTAACGCAAACAAAGTTGTGGCACGTCGGACAAGTTCTTTTTCATCAACAAGTTCAAGTCGATTTTTTATTAAACTACCCACTTTATCTCGCAGTCTTGCATCATCCCACTGTCGCGACCTGTTTTCCTCAAATAGCTCTTGATCACATAACCGGTGGTAATAAATAGCAAGGTCCAGTCCACCACGTGGACAATAAAGACGAGCAATTTGGGGATCCAAACCTGCATCTTCACAACTTGCATTGAAGGTAACATCTCCCCAACCATCAAAGGGAACGTGAAGTTTTGCAGCAGATAAAAGCTTTTCTAATGTTTCTTTCTGTTCTGTCATAACTATCTTTTGTTCTCAATTTTATACTATGGACAAAATTTCAATTTCTTGGTAACCAACCACTTCCTGCGATAAAGCGCAACTCAAAATTGGAAAGGTGGTGACTACCACATGCAGGTAAGTGTAAGAGATAACAACGTAGACCAGGCTCTTCGTGCTTTGAAGAAGAAATTACAGCGAGAAGGTGTATTTCGCGAAATGAAGTTAAAACAACATTTTGAAAAGCCCTCGGAGAAAAAGGCCCGTGAAAAAGCTGAAGCTATAAGACGAGCTCGAAAGCTGGCGCGTAAAAAAGCACAACGAGAAGGAATGCTTTAAATTATTTCACTCAAACCCCCACCACTGATGGGGGTTTTTATTTATCTAAGAAACCTCAATATATTTTAGGAACATAGAGTTTGTCGGGCAGCACTCGTCTTTCGTAGTCAGGATTAAAAACCCTATCTGGTAGCTCTATTTTTTCGTGATCAACTTCTGAGTATGGAATTTGACTCAAAATATGCTCAATACAATTTAACCGTTCTCTCTTTTTGTCATTTCCCTCGACTATGTACCAAGGTGCTTCAGGTATATTTGTCCTGGAAAACATTTCTTCTTTGGCTTTTGTGTAATCCTCCCATCTGACCCTACTTTCAAGGTCCATGGGTGAAAGTTTCCACTGTCGCATTGGATCGTGAATTCTCATCATAAAACGTAACTGTTGCTCTTCATCTGAAATTGAAAACCAATATTTAAGGACGATTATTCCAGATCTTACCAACATCCGCTCAAACTCTGGCACATCACGAAAAAACTGTTCCACCTGGTCTTCAGAAGCGAAGCCCATAACACGCTCTACCCCGGCACGATTATAATATGACCTGTCAAATAATACGATCTCACCGCCTGCAGGCAGATGAGGTACATAGCGCTGAAAATACCATTGGGTCATTTCTCGCTCAGTGGGTTTGGGCAAAGCGACAACACGTGCAACGCGTGGATTCAAACGTTGTGTTATCCTTTTTATTACACCGCCCTTTCCCGCGCCATCACGACCTTCACAAATAATGAGAACTTTTGATCCTGTATTTTCCACCCAATCCTGTAATTTTATTAACTCCATCTGAAGACGTAATAAATTTCGAAAGTAGGTTCTTTTTTCTAATGTATCTGGACGTTCACCTTTATATATTGTCCAAAACTCATCCGGGAGCATTGGCTCAGAAAACTCAGCCTCAAACATCTCATCGTACGTTTCATTGAGTTCAGCCTCTAACCAACTAAACTTATCCCGCTGATTTTTTTTCATTTTTTATTACGTCTTATTTTATGTGGTTAATTTAACTTAAATCGGCTACTAAAATCTAAAAGAATGACAGGGCACTAAAATTACAGACTAATGTCACGAAATGCTAGTAGAAATTCTTAAGTATTCCATAATTTATGACTTTGAAGACTATTTTATCTGAACAGCACGTTACACTGGTAATGCGGTAGTTTTAAATACAGTACTGAGGGTAAAAGAACTTTGCATTTGTGCAACTCCAGGTAATCTAGTCAGATGTTGCCTGTGGATCCTAGAGTAATCTTCAGTATCTTCTGCAACGACCTTAAGAATATAATCAGCCGAGCCTGCCATCAAATGACACTCTAATACATTAGGGATTTTAGACACAGCTTGCTCAAACGCGTCAAGAACATCATCAGCTTGTGCGTTAAGCGTTATCTCAACAAAGACGGTGGCTGGGACCCCAACTTTTCTAGGATCTAACAATGCTACATAATCTTTGATAAACCCCCTATCCTCAATCCTTTGGATCCTTCTATGGCATGCTGAAGGAGATAAATTTATTTCGTCTGCAAGTTCTGCATTCGAAATTCTGCCCTTGGTTTGAAGCACCTTAAGGATTCGTAAGTCTGTGCTATCCAACTTATATTTATCGAATTTCATATCATTAAGTTAAAATTTTTTCGAATATTATTTCAATAATAACCCATTATTGAGCAATAATTAACACAAAATTTCTTTAAAAGCAACGTATTGTTCTCTTAAGAAAACTAGGGGGATTAGGTGATGAAGGTTGGTTGCCCAAAAGAAATAAAGGCACAAGAATTTAGAGTAGGCCTGACACCAGCTGCGGTAAACGAACTCGTTAGGCGCGGCCATTTTGTAACCATAGAGACGAATGCCGGCCAAGGCGCGGGGTTTGTTGATAGTGATTATGAAAAAGAGGGAGCTGATATAGTTGGAAGTGCAAAAGAGGTTTTTGATAAAGCAGACATGATCGTTAAGGTTAAAGAACCCCAAGCAATCGAACGTAAAATGCTTAAAAGCGGTCAATTATTATTTACCTATCTTCATCTGGCACCAGACCCTGAACAAACCCATGACCTTATTGACAGTGGCTGTACGGCAATCGCCTACGAGACGGTAACGGATGTAAATGGGGGCTTGCCACTCTTGGCGCCAATGTCAGAGGTCGCAGGCCGTCTTGCACCCCAAATGGGAGCTTGGACTTTACAGAAAGCTAATGGTGGTAGAGGTGTTCTTTTGGGAGGAGTTCCTGGAGTAGCGCCTGCAAAAGTTTTAGTTCTTGGTGGCGGTGTGGTGGGCACTAATGCAGCAAGAGTTGCTGCTGGAATGGGTGCAGATGTTACAGTATTAGACAAATCATTATCCCGTCTACGCTATATTGATGACGTCTTCGGTCACCTTTTTAAAAATGGATATGCATCACAAAAGGCAACTGCTGAACTCGCTTCACAAGCAGATTTAATCATCGGTGCCGTTCTGGTTGCAGGTGCAGAGGCTCCTAAATTAATAAGCAAAGAGCAGTTATCTACTCTACAACCTGGCACCGCTTTAGTTGATGTTGCAATTGATCAAGGTGGTTGTTTTGAAACATCTCACGCCACGACACATGCTGATCCAATTTATGAAATAGATGGCATAATGCATTACTGCGTTGCAAACATGCCGGGAGCAGTTGCGCGCACTTCAACTTTAGCCCTCGGGAATGCTACACTTCCTTTTATAATTTCTCTTGCAGATAAAGGCTGGATAAAGGCTTGTTCGGATAACCCACATCTATTTAATGGGCTTAATGTACACGATGGTAAATTAACGTACTTTGCAGTTGGTGAAGCCCTCGGAATCGAAACTGTCAAACCTGATCTTAAAGCTTTAAGCATTTTACATTAAGCTGAGTTAACAAATAAACCTAGTGACACTCTTAGCTGGTTAAGCTGGCAAAGTACCTTTTTCTATATACTCTAATATCTCCACAACCTGCTGGGAGGATTGTACAACTGCCAATGCCGCAGCATCTACTTCTTTTAATGCATGCTGATGATCCGGCCCATGCATCACAATAATTGACTTACCAAGTGCTGCCGCATAACCAGCCTCAAAGGCTGCGTTCCACTGCTTATACTTTTCACCAAAACGTACTACAATAACGTCAGCTTCTTCTATAAATCTTCTTGTCCTAATTGCATTGAGCTTCGCACCTTTATGATCGTGCCAGAATTTCAATTCTTCAGAGCCCATTATTTTGACACCACAATCATCACTAGCTTCATGATCAGTTACGGGAGCCGTAAACATGACATTAAGGTTTTGAGCGCCATCCGCTATCTCTTCTCTCCAATTAGTATGAATTTCACCCGCTAAATAAACACCTAGCATTAAATTCTCCTTTTATCTGTTGAAATGAAATTTCAAATTTAACATTCTTTTTAATCAGAAAAATTGTAATCATGTATTAGCTAACGGCGCAAAATACCACCCGTAGCAGATTCTACTCTCTCAATAATACCTTTGCTCATTTCTTCAATCTCAACCTCTGTGAGAGTCTTTTCAGTGGGCTGTAGTCTTACAGTTATTGCAACTGACTTCTTTCCATCACCTAAATCACCACCAATAAACTCATCAAAAACTCTAACCTCTTCGATGATATCCTTTTTAGACCCCATTGCTGCAGTTGTTATAACTGACGCTTCTACCTTTGCACCGACAACAAAAGCAAAATCTCGCTCAACTGCCTGCAAGGATCTTGCTCTAAACGGTGGCCTAGTAGTGTTTGAATTTCGCGGTGTAGGAATATTATCAAGCAGAATGGTAAAGCCAACTGTTGGTCCTTTTATATCAAAAGAACTTAAAATCTTCGGATGTAGCTCACCAAATATACCTATGGTTTTTTTCGGGCCAAGACAAATACGCCCATGCCGCCCAGGGTGCCAATGGGATTCTGCACCACGTAAAATTTGGAATTTAGATGGAGCTCCAATTAAAGATAAGATATTCTCTATGTGGCTCTTAACATCAAAAACGTCTACTTCTCTATCCTGCCCATGCACATCTTTCGAGGCAGTTTGCCCGATCAGTACACCACTAAGGTTATTTTGCTGATTTCCAGGATCACCGCCATTGAATACAGGTCCTAATTCAAATAGCGCCATATTAAAAAAGCCTCGAGCTTGATTTCTTGAAGCAGCTTGTAATAAACCCGGGAATAAATCTGGGCGCATATGGCTCATCTCACTAGAAATTGGATTTTCTAACTGGGTAGAAGCATCACCTCCACCGAATAACTTGGCACTGTTCTCATCGATAAAACTATATGAAACGCACTCATTGTATCCCAATCCAGCAGCTGCTCGCCGAGAAGTTTGCTCCCTTAGCTGCGTTGCACTTAATACAGGTTTAGGGACTGCATTAGTAATTCTAGGAAGCGGTGTACCCTGTAGCTTTGTAAGAGATACCACCCGCGCTATCTCCTCGACAAGATCAGCTTCACCCTGAATATCTGGCCGCCAACTAGGTACACTGGCAGTATCGCCCTTGATAACGAAGCCTAGGTTTTCCAAAATATTCAGCTGCTTATGTGGTGGAATGGCCATGCCGACTAAAGATTCAATCCTTGCAGTATCTACTTTGTATGCCCTGCCATGATTAGGTATTTCACCTGCCTGGACAACATTGGATGGTTCACCGCCGCATAACTCAATAATCATTTTTGTGGCCGCCTCAATACCAAAAGCCGTCCACTCTGGATCTATTCCTCTTTCAAAGCGATATCGAGCATCCGAATTTATTTTTAGTTCTCTTCCAGTGTAAGCTGTCCTTATTGGGTTAAAGTATGCAGCCTCAATGAAAACATTTTCTGTGGTATCAGTACATCCAGAGGCGCTACCCCCCATTATGCCTGCTAAACTTTCTATTCCTTCGCTATCAGAAATTACTGTCATACGTTTTGACAACACATACTCTTTATCATCCAAAGCGCTAAACTTTTCCCCTCCCAGTGCATCATGCACTCTGATAGAGGTTCCATTTAACTTATCTGCGTCAAAAACGTGTAGCGGTCGATTGGTATCATAAGTAAAAAAATTCGTAATATCTACTAAAGTTGAAATAGGCCGTAACCCAATCGCACG
>LUQC01000092.1 GCA_001627925.1 Rhodobacteraceae bacterium REDSEA-S34_B6
GACTACCGTAGACTTAACACTATTAGCAACAAGGAACTGGCCGAAATGCCGACAAATGTGCGAATTTTGTTAAAGAAATTCCATTTTGCTTCAAAGTTTTTGCGTTCATAGGCTAATGTTTTATCGTTCAGCTCCTCAATATTAAGCTTTTGAATATGGTTATTTAAGGGAATATGGATTGCCACTGTTATACCTTGTACACCTAACAAATAAGCTGCACCTACTAAAATTATTAACCAAGATTCTAATAAGCCAACGGTTATCAATGAAGCTAAGATGGTAGTCAAGATTGCCACAATAGAACCGATCCACGTAAACATGAAAAGTGGCTGATTGTTTTGTATTAAAGCGTCTGTCACCTGAAATGCTTTTAAAAAGTCTTTATCGTTTAGGTTGGACAAGCCTGGCATAACGACAATTGAATATGTAAAAATGAACCCACTAACTAAACTACAAAGTAAGATTGCAAAGATTAACGAGATATCCAAAAAGGCCATATTATTTTTACCGTCGCGATTTCAATATATTTACTTCAATAATTGAACGTAAAATATACCACGTAAGTCAATTACGTCTGTAAATTATTGATTTAATTTTATTTTTAATAGATTTGTAGCTATTTTGTAACTTTAAAATTGTAATACTTTTGATAGTATCTTTCTCTTTCTGCCTTCAACATTCCTGCGGTTTCATCAACAAAATTATTTCTATCTTCTCTACTACCAAAAACCCAAATACAAACACCATCTTTGCTATGGTAGATAGCCTTCAACTCATCATCTATTTCACATAAAGCATGAGGTATATCAACTTGAATGCAATACATAAACTTTCATTCCCACTCAATCGTACCAGGAGGTTTTGAGGTAATGTCATATGTTATTCTATTAATCCCAGTTACCTCGTTAATCATCCTAGTAGCCGTTTCTGCTAAAAAACTGTGTTCAAACGGATAGTAGTCTGCCGTCATCCCGTCAACGGAGGTTACTGCCCTCAGTGCGCATGCGTAGTCATACGTTCGAGCGTCTCCCATAACGCCAACTGTTCGAACAGGAAGAATTGTTACAAACGCCTGCCAGATTTCATCGTATAATCCGTGCTTTTTAATTTGATCTATGAAGACAGCGTCTGCTTCGCGCAAAATATTCAATTTTTCTTTGGTAATCTCTCCAGGACAACGAATGGCTAACCCAGGTCCAGGGAATGGATGCCGTCCGATGAAGCTTTTTGGAAGGCCTAAATCTACGCCGAGTTGTCTAACTTCGTCTTTAAATAACTCTCTCAAGGGTTCAATAAGCTTCAGCCCCATTTTTTCTGGAAGGCCACCAACATTGTGATGGCTTTTTATTGTTACAGATGGTCCACCATCAAAACTGATTGATTCAATTACGTCCGGATAGAGAGTTCCTTGAGCTAAGAATTTGGCATCTTTTATATTTTTTGCATATTTTTGAAAAACTTCAATAAATAGGCCGCCAATTATTTTTCTTTTGGTTTCTGGATCTTTTTGACCGTCCAACTTACTAAAAAACAATTCCTGTTCTTCCGCATGGATCAGAGACATATTGTAATTATCTCTGAACATTTTGATTACTTCTTGTGCTTCATTTTTGCGCAACAAGCCGTGATCTACAAAAACACAGGTCAATTGTTCACCAATTGCCTCGTGAATTAAAACAGCTGTAACAGAACTATCTACACCACCAGAAAGACCACAAATTACCTGTTTATCACCAACTTCTTCACGTATTTTTGCGATAGCTTGCTCCCGATAGCCTTTTATTGTCCAATCTCCGGAAAAGCCGGCTATGCGGCAAAAGTTTTCCAAAAGTGTTGAGCCCTTGGGAGTATGATGAACTTCAGGGTGAAATTGAACTGCATAAAGCTTTCGCTCATGATTTGCTATGATTGCAAAAGGTGCATTTTGAGAAGTAGCAAATACTTCAAAGCCTGGCGCAATCTTACTCACATGATCACCGTGGCTCATCCAAACTTGTTCTTGATTTGTTGAAAACCACCCCTCAAGTAATGGCGTTTCACGATCTGTCTTATGCAAAATAGCTCTACCAAATTCGGCAGTTCCGACCCCTTTATCTACGTGACCTCCTAGCATCGCCATCATTACCTGTTGTCCATAACAAATACCAAGGACTGGTATATCTAGTTCGAAGACTAAATTAGGCGGTTTCGGTGAATTTTCATCAGTGATACTGGATGGGCCACCTGATAAAATAATGGCTTCAGCCTTAAACTCTTGTAGAAATTTTTCAGTAACATTTTGAAATGGGTGTATTTCACAATATATCGACAGTTCTCTTAAACGCCTGGCGATTAGTTGAGTAACTTGGCTACCGAAATCTATGATAAGTAAGCGTTGGTGATTTTGCATGTTGAGGCTAATAAGCTTAACGGTCGGTTGACGCAAGTAGCGTCGCGTTTTTATGTTAACAAACTTTCAAAACAAGATTTTTTGCGGCCATTTTGATCAACTTAATCAAGTTTCGTTAAAATGTCGCTTTCACGTCTTATTAGCCGTAAATTTCATATGGGATTTAAACATTGGATTATAGAACCTTAACGCATATAAAAATTGAAAGGCTCTAGGTAATGTCTGACTCTAAGGCAGTGAAAAGGCGCTCTCGTGGTGGTGGTGGAGCAGCACGGAGAGCGGAGCGTACATCCGTAAATTTTGAGACTGCCAAGTATATTGAGCGCAACATTCCATTGTTTAATTTTTTAAATGATGAAGCATTGGAGATAATTGAGAATAATGCAGAGGCAATACTAGAAGATGTTGGAGTTAATTTTGTAAATAATCCTGCAGCGATTAAAAGGTGGCAAGATGCTGGGGCTGATGTTGATGGAGAAAGAGTGAGGCTGCCAAAGGGGTTAGCCAAAAGTCTAATGAGCACCGCTCCAAGCAAATATATTCAGTATGCGAGAAATCCTTCGAAGAATGTCGTGATTGGGGGTAACAGCTTAGTATGCGCTCCCGTTTACGGTCCTCCCTTCGTAAGAGATCTCCAGGGTGGACGTCGCTATGCGACAATGCAAGATTTCGATAAGTTTGTTAAACTAGGATATATGTCGAAATGGCTGCATCATTCTGGCGGCACAGTATGTGAACCGACTGACATCCCAGTGAACAAAAGACATTTAGATATGCTTCATGCTCATATGACTTTATCAGATAAGCCATTTATGGGGTCGGTTACTGAGCCCAGCCGCGCCCAAGATAGCGTTGAGATGTGTGAAATATTATTTGGTAAAGACTTTGTTCAAGAGAACACGGTAATGACTTCTTTAATCAATATCAACTCACCCATGACCTTTGATGATGTTATGATGGGCGCATTAGAAGTATATTCCAAAAACAATCAAGCCTGTATAGTCTCGCCCTTTATTGTTGGGGGAGCTATGGCACCGGTTTCTGTTGCTGGAACTTTGACGCAGGTACTGGCGGAAGTAATGGCCGGGATTAGCTATTCTCAGTTAGTGAGACCAGGTGCGCCAGTCATTTTTGGCGCTTTCGTATCTTCGATCGATATGAATTCTGGTGCCCCAACTTTTGGAACTCCAGAAGCATCGCAAATTTTATACGGAGCAGGCCAGCTAGCCAGACGCGTCAATTTACCGTTTCGCTCTGGTGGAGGTCTTTGTGGATCTAAACTGCCAGACGCTCAGGCAGCCTACGAAACAACGCACACCTTGAACGCTGCGCTTCTTGGTGGCGTGAATTTTATGCTGCACTCGTGTGGCTGGTTAGAAGGTGGTTTGGTCTCATCTTTTGAAAAATTTGTTTTAGATGCAGATCAGTTAGGTATTTTACACCATCTCGCAAGGGGTGTAAGTTTAACTGAAAATGATCAGGCTTTAGACGCAATACATGAGGTTGGCCCTGGGGGACACTATCTCGGTTGCGCTCATACTCAAGCGAATTTTAAAGAAGCATTCTGGCGTACGGAGGTGCTCGATTATAAACCTTTTGAAACTTGGGAAGAGGAAGGTGCAAAAGATAGCATGAACCTGGCTGCGTTGAGAGTAGAGCAAATGCTAGCAAACTACCAAAAGCCTACTTTAAGCCCTGATATTTCAGAAGCTTTGGATGCCTATATTGCAAATAAAAAATCATCTATGCCGGATAGTTTTCTTTAAATTGACTAATATACACGCTTTTTTCAAGATGCATAGCTGGTATGTAATATAATATTTTCACTTTATAAAAATATTTGATAAAATCTGGGTGGTATACAGGAGCTAAAATGCGCAATTTAAAAATTCCAGCTGAGCGTCATCCGGAAAAAGCTCATCGTTCGGATAATGAGCAACCAAAAAAACCGAGTTGGATAAGGGTTAAAGCACCAACTAGTAAAGAGTATTTAAAAACAAAGAATTTGATCCGAGAGAATGGATTAGTCACCGTTTGCGAAGAGGCGGGATGTCCCAATGTTGGTGAGTGTTGGAGCCAAGGGCACGCGACTATGATGATCATGGGTGATATTTGCACACGTGGTTGTACTTTCTGTAATATTGCCACGGGACGGCCAGATGGGCTAGATGTTTTTGAACCTATTAAGATAGCGGATACGGTTCAAAAGCTCGGGTTAAGTCATGTAGTCATTACCTCAGTTGATCGAGATGATTTAGAGGATGGTGGGGCGCAGCATTTTGCAAAGACAATAAAAGCTATTCGGAATAAATGTACCAATACGACGATAGAAATACTGACCCCAGATTTTCTTAAGTGTGACGAGACTGCTTTAGAAATTGTCGTAAAAGCAGCTCCAGACGTTTTTAATCATAATTTAGAGACAGTTCCTGGTCTGTATCCTGAAGTTAGGCCAGGGGCTCGATATTTTCATTCTTTACGTCTGCTTCAGCGGGTAAAGGAGTTAGCCCCAACGATGTTCACTAAATCAGGGATAATGGTCGGCTTGGGTGAAGACAGACAGGCAGTGCTACAGGTTATGGATGATATGAGGGCGGCAGACATAGATTTTTTAACTATCGGTCAATACTTGCAGCCTACTCCTAAACACCACAAAGTTGATCGATTTGTAAATCCAGATGAATTTTTAGCTTATGAAAAAGCAGCTTTGGGTAAAGGTTTTTTAATGGTATCTGCAACTCCTTTAACGCGTTCATCCTATCATGCTGGAGAAGATTTTAAAAAACTACAGCAAGCACGTAATAAGTTGTTTTCTGGGGAGCTTTAGGTTTTTAGTATTGGTCAAAAGTAAGTACAGACAAAATTTATTCTGCTAAAGATGCCAGGCATTTCAAAAATAGTAACACATATTCAAGGCTTTGATGTCTATTCGATTAGTTTAGAGAGCAACATATTGCAGGCTGAAATACTTAATTTTGGTGCAACCCTCAAAGACCTTAGGTTCAGTGGTTTTGAAAACTCTATGGTTCTAGGCTATGCTTCTCTCCAAGACTATTTTTCTGATAAGAACTACTTAGGCGTAATAATTGGAAGATATGCTAATCGTATTTCCAATGGTCTATATTTTTTTGAATCCAAGAAATTTGAACTAGATAAAAACGAATTTTCGACGACCCTGCACGGTGGCTCTCAATCGTGCCACAATGCACCTTGGAAAATAGAGAACTATGATTATGATTTTGTTGAAATGTCATTTCAATTCAATGATGGAGACATGGGGTTTGGTGGGAGTTTGTTTGTGAAGGTGAGATATGAGTTAGATGGAGCTAAATTAAAAATAATTATCGAAGCCAGAACTCCTCAAACAAGCCTGTGTAATTTTACCAATCATAGTTACTTCAATTTAGATTACTCCGGCAGTTTAAAAAACCATTACCTTTTGGTTAAATCTGATGAAATTGTTGAGCTCGATAATAATAAATTACCCACTGGAAGATTATTAAATGTTGATGGATCAAAGTTTGATTTTCGAAGCGAGACGAAACTTTCAGATCAGTGTGGGTCTGTAGCTTCGTTAGATAACAATTTTTGTTTTTCTTCTAGCGCGACTGAGTTGTGTGAGGTTGCGGAGTTGGTAGCTTCTGGATGCAAAATGGTTCTCTCTACAACAGAGCCGGGTTTGCAAGTTTATACTGGCTCGTCACTGAGTCCTCCCTTAAAGCCATTTCAAGGAATCGCCTTAGAACCACAACTTTGGCCGGATAGCCCAAATAACGAGGGGTTCCCGAATGCATTCTTAAGGGCCGGAGAAGTATATAAACAAATTACAGAGTACAGTTTTATCAATACTCGCAGCTCTGAGTGATCTTCAAATCAATTTTTTCATCGAGTAATCCAACCACCGCCAAGTACCCGAGTTCCTTTTCGCTCATAAAATACGCAGGCTTGTCCAGGTGATACTCCTTCCTCTGGAGTAACTAACTCAACAGAGGCAGAATAGTCGTTAATTGGTCTTAAAATTGCCTCACGAGGTGGTCTAGTTGAGCGAACCTTCACTGATAAATGCCACTCCTTTTTGCTCTGAAGGGATCTATCTCCCAACCAGTTTATCTGCTCAACCGGTACATTAGTAGTTTTTAAAAGAGCTTTAGGTCCTACAATCACTTTTTTTCCTTCAACGTCTAACTTGATGACATAAAGTGGTTTTTCTAAACCTCCTATGCCCAAGCCACGTCTTTGTCCTACGGTATAATTAATTACGCCCTGATGTGTTCCCACAAAATTTCCCTCATGATCCACAATCTCACCGGGATCCATCGCTTCTGGACGCAGTTTTTCGATGACAGACGCATAATTCCCATTGGGTACGAAACAAATATCTTGGCTATCTGGTTTATCGGACACATTAAGATCAAATTTTTTGGCAAGCATCCGAGTTTCTTTTTTTGAACCAAGACCTCCCAATGGAAACCTTAAGAATTCAAGTTGCTCATTTGTGGTGGAGAATAAAAAGTAACTTTGGTCTCTAGAATTATCCACTGCGCAATGTAATTCCGCTTTATTAATGCCTTGAGTGCGGCGTATGTAATGGCCGGTTGCCATACAATCTGCGTTTAAATCTTTTGCAGTTTCTAAAAGGTCTTTAAATTTTATGCGTTCATTGCATCTTATACATGGTACCGGCGTAGCTCCCGCGAGGTAACTTTCAGCGAACTCATCAATTACCTTTTCCTTGAATACATTCTCATAGTTTAAAACGTAATGAGGAAAATTTAATTTTTCCGCTATGCGTCGTGCGTCGTGAATATCAATACCAGCACAACATGCTCCTTTTTTTGATAATGCGGCACCATGATCGTAAAGTTGCAGTGTTACACCAATAACATCATAACCTTCTGATTTAAGCATCGCTGCTACCACTGAGCTATCAACGCCCCCAGACATTGCCACAACTACTCTTGTTTCAGCCTCTGGTTTTTTAAAACCTAAAGAATTTAATTTCTGTAACCCCATAAGGTAGCTGTTCCTAAGACTATTTGGCCTGACTATGTGATCAATATAGTTTAATTAACTAATTTAACAGCCAAGAAATATACAAAATTTATTGATCCTAATCAATTTTAGCTGGCATAAACAACCAAAGAAAATAATCAGTGACTGTAGGTTTCATTAATGTTTAAGTAATCAACCTTTCGATGGTAATTGTTCACTTAAGTTAATACTATTAAAGGATAATGAAGTTCTTTTTTATCGTTGAGATAGATAGGATTTAAAGTAAAAATTATTTTTGAATAAGAAGGTTTGAAGGTGATCAGAAATAAAAATATTTTAGATCTGTCCGAGTATGAAGCGGAAATAGAATTAAAAATATTGGCTAAAGAATTAAAGGATGCTGATAAAGATTATCATGAACTTAATGATCCTAAGATTTCCGATGCTGAATATGATCGGCTCAAAGTTCGCAATAAAGAAATTGAAGATCTTTTCCCTCATTTAAAGCTAATAAATAGCCCATCTGATCAAATTGGTTCCACTGTCTCTAATGCTTTCGCAAAGGTCGTTCATGAAGTCAAAATGATGTCGCTAAGTAATGCATTTAGTGAAGATGATATAGTAAGTTTTGATGAGAGATTGAAAAAGTACCTAAATATGTCGGGTAGTCAAAACTTGGAATACACTGCCGAGCCTAAAATTGATGGCCTATCACTCAGCATAAGATATGAGGATGGACGATTGGTATTAGCGTCCACAAGGGGTGACGGCTCTGTCGGTGAAAATGTAACTGAAAATGCAAAAACGATCGCTGAGATACCTCACACACTAATGAATGCGCCTAAACTTTTGGAAGTTCGCGGAGAAGTGTATATAGGACACAAAGATTTTAATGACTTAAATGCTAGGCAGGTGTCAGCGGGTGCCAAAGTTTTTGCTAACCCGAGAAACGCAGCAGCAGGGTCTCTTAGGCAACTAGATCCGCTTATTACAAAGAAAAGACCACTGCGGTTTTTCGCGTATTCTTGGGGATCAATTTCAGAGCAATTTGCTTCTAGTCAATATTCAGCAATTAGCAAGCTTGCGGAGTTTGGGTTTTCTACTAATCCGCTTACTGAAACTTTTCAAAAAGTTGAAGATCTGATCAAATATTATGAAAAGATAGAAAAACAAAGAGCTTCTTTAGATTATGATATCGATGGCATCGTTTATAAGGTAAACAACCTTGAGACCCAAAGAAGATTAGGATTTAGAACGACTACGCCACGTTGGGCAATAGCTCATAAATTTGCTGCTGAAAAAGCCTGGACTCAAATTTTATCTATAGAAATCCAAATTGGACGCACAGGCGCTTTGAGCCCTGTCGCTCGGCTCCTCCCTGTGACAGTAGGTGGAGTGGTGGTATCGAATGCAACTTTGCACAATGAAGATTATATTTCCGGTTTTGATAATGTTGGAAAGCCAATAAGAGATGGAAAAGATATCCGTATTGGGGACTGGGTTCAGATTTATCGAGCTGGAGACGTAATACCCAAGATATCCAATGTGGACCATTCAAAGAGAGAAGAAAAATCGGAAAGGTTCGAATTTCCAACTGTTTGTCCAGAATGTGGTTCAGCAGCTTTAAGAGAGGTGGGTGACGCTGTTCGTAGATGCAGCGGGGGGCTTATTTGTCCGGCACAGGCCATTGAGCGGTTAAAGCATTTCGTCTCTCGTAAAGCACTTGATATTGAGGGATTAGGGGCAAAACAAATTGAGATGTTCTTCAATGATTTAGATTTATCAATTCGTGAGCCAGCAGATATTTTTACCATTCAAGAACGTGATGAAACAAACCCAGTAAAGCTAAAAGATAGGCTGGGATGGGGTGAGAAAAGTGCTGCAAATCTTTTTGAAGCTATTAATTCAAAGAAAGAAATTGACTTCGCAGTTCTACTTTTCAGCCTAGGCATACGGCATGTTGGTGAAACTGCTGCTAAGTTGCTTGCTGCACATTACCTTACTTGGAATAATTTTATAACTTCTATGGAACGTGTCAGAAACAGTAAAACTGATGAGTTGGAAAAGCTTTTGTCGATTGATGGGGTTGGCAATGTAATGGTTCATTCATTAGTTGAGGCTTTTTCACCTGGCCCTCAACGTACGAGTATTGAAAGATTAGTGAAGCAGCTATCTATTAAAGACTTTCCTGTTCATGAAGTTTCAGATAGCCCTATTGCAAATAAAATAATTGTATTCACCGGTAAACTGGAGCGTATGAGCAGAGACGAAGCCAAGGTTTCAGCAGAACAGTTAGGGGCAAAGGTTGCAGGTTCTGTTTCTTCGAATACTGATTTGGTAGTCGCTGGTCCCGGCGCTGGTTCAAAAGCCAAGAAGGCAACGGAGCTTGGTGTAGAAATAATTAATGAGGATGATTGGCTTTCTCTGGTTGAAAAGAGATGACTAATCGCCCGGAGATACTATTCCCTCTTCATAAATCTTTAACTAGTTTAGACGGTATTGGCCCCAGTATTGAAAGAAAAATGAGAGGGCTATCAATCGAGAAGCCTTTAGATTTACTTCTCACATTGCCAATCTCAGGCATAAAGCGAGAATTGGTGGATACAGTTTTTATGTACCCCTCAGGCAGATATGTTGTGGTTGAAGTGACTATTGTAAGACATCAGCCGGGGCGATCAAAGCAAACTGCTTATAAAGTCATCGTGCAAGATAAAGAGGTGAGTTTCAATTTAGTTTTTTTTCATGTTCGAAAGGATCATTTAAATAAGGTTTTACCGGTTGGAGAAAAACGAATTATTTCTGGAAAACTCGAATTATTTGATGGTATTCAGCAAATTGTGCATCCTGACTATATCATTCAACCGTCGGAAAAGATAGAAATTAAGAGGTTCCAAGCAATTTATCCTTTAACTGCGGGTATCACTCAAAAAATCATGCGCAAGTCATTACATTCAGCACTTCAATTGTTGCCTGAACTTGAAGAATGGATTGATCCAAGTTTGAAGAAGAGTAGGTCATGGCCAGATTGGAGCAAAGCTTTAAAACTTGTGCATGAACCAACTTCAGAAGAAGCTGTTGCTCCAACTTACCCCGCTCGGGAACGCCTATCATATGACGAACTTTATGCGCACCAACTGACGCTTGCGATTGCGCGGGTTAATAATCGGAAAAAGGTTGGGCGCAAGACAGTCGGAACTGGTGATCTGGTAGCCTCAGCCGTAGATGAGTTGGATTTTAAATTAACAAAATCTCAAAAAGTTTCCATCGAAGATATAAAAGAGGATTTAGCTAAACCTTTCAAAATGAATAGGCTTTTGCAGGGGGATGTAGGCTCAGGAAAAACAGTTGTTGCTTTTCTGTCGTTATTGTCAGCTGTAGAGGCTGGCGGGCAGGGTGTGCTGATGGCCCCAACGGAAATTTTGGTTCAACAACATCTTGAGAATTTACGCCCTATTGGGAATAAAGTGGGAGTTGTTGTCGAAGCTTTAACTGGAAGAGATAGGGGTAAAGAAAGAGATAGAAAGCTTGCTGCACTACTAGAAGGCAAAATTCATATTTTGATAGGAACTCACGCTGTGTTTCAATCTGGTGTTCATTTCCTGGACTTGCGTTTGGCAATAATTGATGAGCAGCATCGTTTCGGTGTTCGGCAGAGATTGGCTCTAGGTGAAAAAGGGCAAAGTGTCGATGTATTAGTTATGACTGCGACCCCAATACCAAGATCGCTCGCGTTATCGCAATACGGTGAAATGGACCTCACAGTTTTAACTGACAAGCCAGCAGGTCGTAAACCGGTAAAAACTGTCATTATTTCCGATAATCGAGTGAATGAAATTGTATTGAAGTTGAAAAAGGCAATCGATAAAAAAAATCAAGCTTATTGGGTTTGCCCATTAATAGAGGAGAGTGAGGTTTTAGATTATACGGCTGCTGAGGATCGTTTCAAGGCTCTTCGAGCTAATTTAGGAGAAGGTGAAGTAGGCCTAGTCCATGGTCAAATGAATTCTGACGAAAAAGATGAAGTTATGAAAAAGTTTAGTGAGGGAGAAATTAAAGTTCTGGTTTCGACGACGGTGATCGAGGTTGGTGTTGACGTCCCAAGCGCTAATATAATCGTTATAGAGCATGCAGAAAAATTTGGTTTAGCTCAATTGCATCAGTTGCGTGGGAGGGTTGGTAGGGGAACCTCAGAAAGTAGTTGTATTCTTCTATACAAGGCCCCATTAAGCGAAAATGGTGAGAGACGACTAAGTATTTTACGAGAAACTGAGGATGGGTTCAAAATAGCTGAGCTTGATATGCAAATGAGAGGAGCCGGGGATATGATTGGAACTGCCCAATCGGGATTGCCGCGTTTTAGGATTGCCGACATCTACCATCAAGAACACTTAATTGATATTGCTCAAAAGGACGCTCGACTTTTGCTTGAGAAAGACCCAACTTTGCGTTTGACAAAAAAAGGTAACGCATCCCGCAATTTGCTTTGGCTAATGGGCCAAGAGCAAGCGTTTCGTTTATTATCCGTAGGATAGATTATTTAAATATTCCCCAAATGTTCTTAAAAAGTTCTTTACATTTGAAACCTATTGTGCAAAAAGAACAAAACATAAACAAAGGGTCTAATTATGCGTACTGAACTTAAGAATATTTTATCAGGTAACGGGATTGGTTTTGTAAAAGACGCTATCGGTTGTGTTTCTTTGGTTTTAATATTGTTTGCCGGGCTTCATTTACCATCAATCTATTAAATTAGGATCATGAAATCTTATTTGAGATTTAGGATGTTTTTATAGAATCCGGTTTTTTGATTTCATTAATTGCATCTGCTATTGCATCAAAGGTTAAGAGAATGGATGAGTGTCTATTTTTAAAATCTTTTGCAGGTTGTAGCACTTCGAGCTCTTCAAAAGGTTTATTAGGCGAAGAACCATTTTTAGTTAGCATATCGATCAATTCTTCACGAGCAGTAAGTATTTGATCCACATCACTACCAATAATTGATTTTGATATTACGCTTGCGGCTGCTTGACCAAGTGCACAGGCTTTTACCTCATGTCCATAATCAACTACTTTGTTCTCATTTAGACATATATCTACTGTCACCATTGATCCACACATAGGAGATCGTTTTTTTACGGTGCTCTGAGGGTTATCCAACCTCTTTGTATGCTCAATGTCGGCTGCTAAGGCTAATATTCGCTTAGAATATAAATCGATTAGGTCGTTGTTATTAGTCATTGTCCAAATATACTCTTTTCCCCTGGCTGTAAGTTATATAAATAATACAATAATTTTAAAAACAATATAGTGAATGATAATGAAATTTGAATTAAGCCAGTTAATATTTAATGAAAAGGGGTTGATACCTGCGATCGCTCAAGATTTTGAGTCGGGAACAGTTTTAATGCTGGCTTGGATGAATGTGGACTCCATCCGGCAGACCCTAGAGACCAAGCGTGTTACTTATTGGTCTCGCTCTCGTAGTGCCCTGTGGGAGAAGGGAGCTACCTCTGGGCATACCCAAGAGTTAATAGAGTTTCGCTTTGATTGTGATAATGACACAATTTTACTCCTGGTTAGGCAAAAAGGACCGGCATGTCACACAAACAGAACAAGCTGTTTTTTCAATAAATTAATTAATGAAAATGAAAGTGTTATATTAGAGCACTAGTCATCGATTAGATTTACTTGTTTGTTATTTTCTAGACTAAACCTAGTAATTCCCTAATATCTTCAGGGGTATACCCAAGTGCTCTGTACGTTTTTATTGATTGCGCATCACTTCTCTTTGCCAGTCGATGGCCTGCCTCATCAAGGATTAACCTATGATGATGATATTTAGGTGTCGGCAAATCTAGTACATTCTGAATGACGACGTGAATTTTTGTTGCCTCGAATAAATCTTCTCCTCGTATGACGTCCGTTACACCTTGATGTGCATCGTCTATAACGCTAGCTAAATGGTAGGCTGCATAACCTCGTCTCCATAAAACAACGTCTCCGATACTTTTTTTAAATTCAGAAAATGTGAAAGCTTGCTTGCTCTTCCGAAATATATTTTCTTGAAAATTGAAAAATGTTTTATCGAGCATTGGGTGCATGCGAATATTGCTTTGCAATAAATCTGGATTTTTTCGCATTTCCGTTGAGAAGGTATGTTTGCCATTACGGCATGTACCTGGATAAACTAGCCCATCCGCCCCATGTGGTGCTGACGTAATTGAGGCAATATCACTGCGAGAACATCTGCATATGAAAAGACCAAAATTTTCAGCTTTCTTTAACATTTCAGTGAAATAAAGGTCTAATCTTTCAGATTGTCTTAAAACAGTCTTATTCCATTTTATGCCCAGCCAGCTAAGATCTTCATATATTTGTTCTTCCCAATGAATTTTTGCTCTCGATTGGTCTAAATCTTCAATCCTTAAATGAAAATCACCATCGTTTTCCTGTGAAATATCATAAGCCAGCATTGCAGAGTAAGCATGTCCAAGATGCATAGGCCCCGTTGGTGATGGTGCAAATCGAGTTATAAAAGTCATAACTTTTTGATAACATATACCATTGACTTTAAATCTCGTTTTAAAATGTGCGGTCCTAGTTCGCAGAATAGTTGCACTGCTTTTTTTTCATTAACTGTTTGTTCAACTTTCAAAGAGTATTCTGGGACCATTAAAGAATGTTCATTGAACGAAAAAGCAAATAATCCATCTTTAGGAAGCAAATCGAAGACTTCATCAAATATTGAAATTGGGGCTGCGCCGACGCTTATTACGCCGATGGCAGTAATTATGGAATACTCATTTTTTTTAACTGGGATACTTTTGTTTGGATTAAAGCACTCTAAGTTTCTATAGATCCGTTTTTCACGGGCGATTTCAATCATTTCATTTGAAATATCAATTCCATCAATAGTTGAGAATCCACATGAAATGAGAGCTTCTGCAGACAGACCTGTACCGCAACCGAAATCTAATATCGATGTAGACTTATTAGAAACAAATTTTGTTAATGCTTTGGCTGTTCTAATGGGCGTGGTATATTCGTTTTGAGCTAGCTCGTTGTCGTAGGTATCGGCCCAGTCCCGATATAAATCTCTAGGGTCTTTGTATTCGGCCTTATACACCTTATCCAAAAAATCCGCACACATAAATAAAATCTAGCTCTTTTTCCTCCTTAATGTCTAGTGCCAGCTAGCTTCCCACTCTTTCCACAAGGACTTCGCCCGATCAGTATATGCTTTGTATCTTGTTTTTCTTGCTTTTCTGCCAGATTTCAAACTGTCAATCGGATCAAATAGGCCAAAATTCACATTCATTGGTTGAAAAGATTTATGGTCTGCCCCACCTGAGATGTGGTTTAAAAGTGCGCCAGAGGCTGTATTTGATGGGACTTCATCTTTCTGGAGGCCCAGAATCTCAGCTGCTGCAAAGCGACCTGCAATCAATCCCATTGCGGCACTTTCTACATAGCCTTCAACTCCTGTTATTTGTCCGGCAAATCTAATGTTTGGTGATGATTTTAAGCGCATTTCTCTATCTAATAATTGGGGTGAGTTTAGAAACGTATTTCGGTGGATGCCACCCAATCGCGCAAAATTTGCATTTTCTAACCCGGGTATCATAGAAAAAACGCTTTTTTGAGCTCCGTATTTCATCTTTGTTTGAAAACCAACGATATTATACAATGTACCTATAGCATTGTCTTTCCTCAATTGAACGATAGCATATGGTTTTTCTTTGCTATTTGGGTTTGTTAAGCCAACTGGTTTCATTGGTCCAAATCTAAGAGTTTCTATTCCACTTTCTGCCATTATTTCTATAGGTAGCCATTAAAGTATTCAATGTGTTCTTCTTCGCGAAATTCAGTTTTTTCGGCCTCCAATAAGGCATCTATAAAATTTTCATACTGAATTTTTGTCATTGGGCAGTTTAAATATGCTTTTCTTTCTTGCTCTGTTTCGCCCTTATCGTATCGCGATTGCATCCATGCTTTGGACATATCAATGGAGTCTTTGTACACGATTGGGGCGATCGCATCATAAAATGATAAGGCATCATTGCCCGTTAGTTCTCTTATACGATCGGCTAGTCTTTTCGAGGTTAATGGACCTGTCGCAACGATTACCTTATCAAAATGTTCTAATTCGACATTTTCATCGTTAATTACCCTTATATTAGGGTGTTGGTTTATTTTATTTGTGATGCATTTTGCAAAATTATCTCTATCAACTGCCAAAGCACCTCCGGCTGGAAGTCTATTATCAATTGCAGATTTAATAATTAAGCCATTCCCTACGTACATTTCCCAGTGCAGAAGGCCGACGGCATTATATTCGTTATCGTCTGACCTAAAGGAGTTCGAACAAACCATTTCACCCAAATAATCTGTATTATGTGCAAATGTTTTTACCTTCGGCCTCATTTCATACAAATCGACCTTAACTCCCATATTGGCAGCTTGCCATGCAGCCTCACACCCTGCCATTCCCCCACCAATAATTGTAAGGATTTTTGATGTCTTCATATTTTACCTGCAATGTAATTAATTAATGAGATCATTGGTCCCATTCTGGTATTTTCTTATCTAAGAAAAGGTTAATTCCCTTCTTTGTTTGCTCGAACATCATATTTTCTGCCATCACAGCACCAGTATAAGAATAGGCATCATTTATGCTCATTTCAGCTTGTTTGTAAAATGCCTCTTTCCCTATTTTAACTGCATCACCCAGTTTACTAGCTATTTGTGACGCTAATTCATCTGCTGTCTCTTCCAGTTTACCAATTTTAGAAACCTTGTTGATTAAACCAATTTCCTTGGCTTCTTTCGCTTCAATAAATTGCCCTGTCACAAGCATCTCGAAAGCTTTTTTACGTCCAACCGCTCGTGTTAGAGGTACCATTGGTGTGGAACAAAACAGTCCAATATTAACGCCGTTTACGCCAAAGCGTGCACTTTCATCTGCAACCGCTAAATCACAACTTGCTACAAGTTGACAACCAGCAGCTGTTGCAATGCCATGGACTTGTGCAATTACAGGTTGTGGCAAAGATTGAATGGTAGTCATCATTTTTGAGCATCTTACAAACAGATCCTGAAAATAACCGACTCCGCCATCAGGATTTTGCCTTTGCTTAGTCATTTCTTTAAGATCATGACCAGCACAGAAACCATTCCCAGCTCCTGAAATAATAACACAACGTATGTTATTACTTTTTTTTACGCTATCAAGTTCCTCTTGCAGAGCATTCAGTAAATTATCTGAAAGTACATTTAATCTACTGGGCTGGTTAAGTAATAACCTACAGATTGCACCGCGATCAATTCTCTCGACCAGACTCATCTTGTTCTCTTTCTAGATTTATTCCATATGTAATTAGAGTTTTGTACCGAGGTATCAATGAAATTACAATTTTCAATTTCAGAATTATCAAGCTACCTAGACGAGGTTTTTCCGCAGGTAGTCAATAGGTATAGAATTGTTGATCTGCAGCAGGGATATGCAAGAGTTAATCAAAATATAACACAAGAAAATTTGCGACCAGGAGGAACAGTTTCCGGTCCAACGATTTTTAGTCTTGTTGATATCGGAATGTATATTTTGCTTCTGGCGCATATTGGCAAGGAGCCTCTGGCCGTGACCACAAATTGTTCTATAGATTTTCTAAAAAAACCTACAATGGATGAGGAGCTATTTGCCGACTGTAATCTTTTAAAATTAGGTAAAACTTTAGTTGTTGGAGAGGTGCTAGTTAAATCATCTGACAAGGAAGCCCTGTTAGCAAGGTCCTCAATCACATATTACAGGCCAAAAGCTCAAACCTAAATTTTATGAAATGATTTTTGGTGAGGAAGGATTTGAGCCAGACCCATTTGCCGAAACTTGCTTCATCTTAGAAGGGTCGGGTGAGGCTGCCTCATTTTTACTATTTTTTGCATTTTGGTTTATGGGATCATCCTGTCTTTGCACTGACCCTTCAAAGTGCGCTCCAGACTCAATTGCGATCGTTTTATGGATTATGTCTCCCTCTACTCGTGCGGTAGATGTGAGCCTTACTTTTAAACCTCTTACACGGCCAACAATTCGACCATTTATAACAACATCGTCTGCAACTACTTCCCCTTTGATAGTGGCGCTTTCACCAATGGTTAATAGATGAGCCCTAATATCTCCTTCTACCAGGCCTTCCACTTGAATATCACCAAGGGTTTTAATGTTGCCAATCACTTTTAGGTCTTCCGACAGTACAGATGCCGCAGGCTTAGACCGAGAAAACGGAGCTGAAAAACTTAGCTCTTTTTCTTCACTCGATGCGTCTGATACTAATGGTGTTGCAGCATCGCTACTTTTTTTCTGGTCTGTAATTTTGGTTTTAGAAAACATTTTGTCTCGCCCTGATGTATTTCATTGGATTTATCGGTTTACCATTTCTTCGAATTTCATAGTGTAAATGCGTTCCGGTAGATCTGCCAGTATTACCCATTTTGCCAATCCGATCGCCTTGAGAAATTTTTTGACCCACGCTTACACTAATTTTTGACAAGTGAGCATACCGCGTTTCATAACCGAAGTCATGTTTTATTTTTATTAATTTGCCATAACCTTTTTCCCACCCGGCGAAATTAATAACACCGTCCGCTGTGGCCAGGATTGCACTCCCGTGTTTTGCAGCCATATCAGTACCATAGTGCATTGTACCCCAACGCGGTCCAAAACCGGATGTGTATTGAAAAGTTTCATTTAAAGGATGCGCAAAAGGTATTTTTTGCACTGCTATTCGCCAAGCGCCGAGCTCTAAGATTTGGTCTACCATCTTGGCTGCTAATTTTTCATTATTAGTCAAGCTGTCTATTGGGAGTTTTGAAATTGGTAGATTTGGCCCCCCATATCCAGAATAAGTATTTCGTATTACATTTAGTATACTATTTAAATCAAGGCCGACAGATTTAAACATTTTTTCCAATGGTTTAACTGATATTACTAATGCTTCTTCAATTTGTCTGAATATTTGTTCGTTGTTTTGTTGAGACAAGTCTGCTTCATATGACAGTTGATCAACTTTTTTTAATGCTTTTACTAATTTTGCTTTAATGTCATCGCGCTCTTTGACAGTCTCCTCCAATAGTGACAATAGAATGGGTATTCGTGGTAGTGTGTTGATCGTATTTTCTTGTTGCAGACCAGCCACATTATTGAGGCGGTTCTTTTGTTCTTCTAACCCCGCAAAGTTATTATTTTTTGTTTGTTTTATAAGCTCTTGTAGTATCAGAATGCCTGATTGCAATTCTTCTTCTCGTATTTGTGCTTTTGTGATCTCAACCTGGAAGTCTTCAATGGCTTCTAATGCTTCTCTTAGTTTCGCTTCCGTATCTTTAACTCTTTGGAAATATGAATATTTTTCATCTGATATTTGTTCAATTCGATCTTCGTAATTCACGTTTGATCTGGCAAAATAGTCTTCTTTAACCCCTAAATTCAGCGCTTTGAAAGTAAAAATTAGCGAAGAGAAAAGTGACCAACTTACAAAAATAAATACTGCAAAGATAATTATAGCTTGAGTGGATGAACTAAGAGTAAAAAATTTAGTATCTGATCCCGTTTTTATTAACAGTTGCCTACTGGGAAAATAATTGCTCCAGAATTTTTCGATAAGTATAGAAATTTTACGTAACATAGACTTTGTTGATATATTTTACTCAATAAGCTTTATGTAAACTAAAATGCTTAGAAACAAAAGTTACGAGTAAACACAAAACTTTACAAGTTCTTCACTGCATTGAGCACATCTGTAACATGATCTTTAATTCTTACTTTTCGCCATTCTTTTACTACAGTGCCTTTCCCATCTATTAAAAAGGTGGAGCGTTCAATTCCCATGTAAGTCTTACCGTACATAGATTTTTCTTTCCAAACGTCGAAAGCCTCACAAATTTCAGCTCTATCATCGGAAAGTAGAGGTATTTTAAGATCATTTTTTAAAATAAACTTCTCATGGCTTTTTATATCATCTTTTGAAATTCCAATTATGACGGTATTAAGTTTTTCGAAATCTTCTTTTGCTTGAGAAAAGGCAATTGCCTCTTTAGTACATGATGGTGTTGCATCCCTCGGATAAAAAAATAAGACCACATTTTTTGGTCGTAATTCGTTTAACTTTAACATTTCGCCTCCATCTCGAGGAAGTGATACGTCTGGTGAGCTATAAGGAACATTCATTATATTTTTACTTTCTAAAATAGTCGCAACTAGATACAGAAGTTAGTGCGGGTAATTGAGAGTTAAAGGAAAGAATAGATATTGCAAACGCTACTTAAAATATTTTTTAGAACGTTTTTTGATAATTCTATAATTCGGACTTTTCTCACAGTTTTTTCGATTACTATTAGTTCTGCTGCAGTGGCAGTTATAATGATACTTTTTACTTTATCAGTTAGAGCTGTGGATGCACCGAAATTCGTGAAAAATTATATAACTGAAGAGATTGAAAATTTAGATTTTGAGAGTCAGTTTGAATTTGGACGCGTTCAGATCGCGTTAAGTGAAAATTTTTATCCCAAAATTATTGTTTCTGATGTGACGATTTATGATAATGTAGATAGTCTTCCATTCCTAGAGATATCTAAACTTGAGTTGGGTGCGTCTCTGCGACAAATATCTACTGGCAACTTTAATTTAAGTACCATTTTGCTTGATGGTTTAACCATTGGTGTAAGCAGAGATATTACCGGGGATTATTCAATAAAATTTGGGCAAAATAGTCTTCTCACCAGTGAAGTTGATGTTTTTTCCCCGGCATCCATGGGCCTGAGGAAATTTTTTGAAAGAGAAGCTTTCTTGGATTTAGAGAATTTTACAGTCACTTCCATGACTGTGCAGTATGATGATCAAAAAGAGTCGAAGCTTTGGGTTATCGACGGTGCTAGGATAGAATTAAATAAACAGCTTGACGATGTATTTGTGCGTGGAGACGCTGCATTTTTAATGGGTGGAGCTGACATTTCAATGCTTCAAGTTAACTATGAAACAAATCTAACGTCGGGAGATGGAAGCGTTGGAATATTATTTGAGGGTTTCCCATCTAAAGAAATTGCTGCACAAGCTCCAGCTTTGTCTTGGTTGAATGTTGTTGAGGCACCAATTTCGGGTGCCTTTCGAACAAAAGTCGGTTCTGAGATGGAAGTCGATGAAATTAATGCTTCACTAAGGATTGGTTCAGGGGTCATACGAGCCGATGATAAAAGTAAACCTTTGCGTTTCGATAATGCGAATGTCTATTTTTCATACAACAGAAAAATTAATCTTCTTAATTTTGAGGAAATAACCATAAACAGTACTGACCTGCAGACGATCTTAGCAGGATCAGTGCAGCTGAAGGTTGATGAGAATAAAAGGACTTATTACACCGGCACTCTTACGGCAAATGAACTAAAAGCCAACCCGCTTGAAATATACGAGCGCGCACTCGAATTAGAAGATGTCGTTATTGACTTTCTGTTGGAGCCTAAGCCTTTCAACTTGGAAATCTTGAAACTATCCGCGCGGGATCCATTGAGAGAGTTGGTTATCTTCGCAAAAGGACAAATTATTTCAGGAAAAGGTGGTTGGGAGGTTTCGTCAGATCTAGAAAGTAGTCAAGCAACAAAAGACGATATCATAGCTTACTGGCCTCCTGAATATAAAAAGAATGGACGCATTTGGCTGGAGAAAAATGTTTTTGGTGCAAATTTAAATGATCTCTACGCTTCGGTAACTTTTGGAAGCAACATTAAACCAAGAGTTGTAATGGGTTATTCTTTTTCTAATGCAACAATAAATTTAATGAATGGCTTTCCTCAATTGGAGAATGCAGCTGGAAATTACTCATTTTATGACAAAAGATTTTCTGTGAGTTTAACAAATGGCTACGTTGGTGATCAAGCTAAACGGTTAGATCTTTCTGGATCAAATTTGGTTGTAAATAATACAGATATTAAACCATATCCTGCCCAAATTAATTTAAATTCAGTCGGTCCTCTATCCGCTCTGATTTCATTGTCTAATTTGGAAAAAAATAATGGTTTTGAGGTTCCAAAAAGTATTCAAGGAGGTGCAAAACTAAAGGGAATTCTAAATCTACCACTTAAAAGGGAGATAAAGCCTCAAGAAATTACATATAAATTGTTTGGTACTATTGA
Organism: Rhodobacteraceae bacterium REDSEA-S34_B6; assembly: GCA_001627925.1. GTDB lineage: Bacteria > Pseudomonadota > Alphaproteobacteria > Rhodobacterales > Rhodobacteraceae > Salinivivens. The sequence goes on from LUQC01000092.1 coordinate 21,557, forward strand.
AGATATCAAGATTAGTGAGAAAACATTTCCTTATGATCTTGAAGCAGCAAGGCTTTCATTAGAACTAAATGAGGGTCGCTTGCAATTAAATGGGCCAATACTCGTTGGGGATATTCCAGTTGATTTGAAATATATTTCTGGATTTGGAAAAGAAGGTCTCAATATCGCTCCCCGTATTGATGGAAAAATATTAATATCAGAGCCCATATTACAAAACTTTGGAATGGGCCCTGGAAAGGAGTGGTTTTCTGGCAGTTCCGAAGCATTTTTCACTTTAGACCTTCCGAGAAATAAAGACGCAACATTCCGATTAACGTCAAACCTAAAAGGCCTTGAAATAAGAATTCCGGAACTTGGATGGAAGAAAAATGAGACTTCCTTGGCTAATTTGGAAGTGCTTGGACATATCAGTGATCGAATAAAATATGACAAACTAATTATTTCAGGAGAGGGTTTAGAGGTAGATTTGAGGATCAACAATAATGAGAAATTTATTATAGAGCGGTTGGTCAGAGAAGATATCTTGGATATTTCTGGTGCTATATCCAAAAATGGATTGGAAATCACAGGTGGTGAAGTTAACATTGCAAACTATCTAAAAGCTATTGGTTCAAATGGGAAAAGTAAATTTAGCACTCCGATTTTTGTAAATTTGGATAGGCTTGATATCACAGACTCTTTTTACATTGATAATTTTTCAACAAGCTTTGTATCAGACAGGATTAACGGAAATTTTAATGGTTTATTTATGGGCATTGATCCTGTCACCGGTACGTTTAATTCCAAACTTGAAAATAGCTCTACTGAAATATTGTCGAATAATGCCGGAGCTTTCTTACAAGCAGCTGGAATTATAAAGAAGGGTGCTGAAGGTTCTCTTAAATTAAAAATTGATCGTAATAATGAAAAAATTGAAGGAAGGTTATTAACAGAAGATCTGAAAATTTATGATTTACCAGCTCTAGCTAAATTATTACAAGCACTTTCGATAATTGGATTGCTTGAGCAAATGCTAGGACAAGGGCTTTTTCTGACTGAAAGCGATATAAATTTTAGACTTGATGATGATCAATACATCATTGATCGTGCGAGCTTCTTCGGTCCGTCACTCGGTATTTCACTAGATGGGTATTTGGATAGAGATGATCGATTATTGGATTTTCAAGGTGTTTTTTCTCCTGTTTATGCAATTAATGCGATTGGTTCCGTTTTAACTCGTAAAGGAGAGGGCCTAATCGGTTTTAATTTTGATCTTTGGGGTGATCCAGATTCACCAAAGGTTCTCGTAAATCCATTTTCTGTACTGACACCCGGAATGTTTCGAGAAATTTTCAGAAGGCCGCCACCAAAGGTTGAGTTAGATAAATGAAGCTTGAAGATTTTGACTTTGAACTTCCGACAGATTTAATTGCACTTAGGCCCAAATCCCCCAGGGTGTCAGCACGACTACTCGTAGCAACAGATAATACTATTGATGATTTAATAGTTAGTGATTTGGTAAACTTGCTGCGACCGGGAGATAGGTTAGTTCTGAATAATACTAAGGTCATACCAGCTCGTCTGTCTGGCACACGTACCAGAACGATTAGTGCAAAAAATATTGTAACAGCCAAAATAGCAATAAATTTGATCGAACGTATCGCTAAAGATACATGGGTCGCTCTTGTAAAACCTTTACGAAAACTCGATCTTGGCGAAATCATAGATCTTGGGTTAGGCTTGAATGCAAAAATTACTCATAAATCTAACGGTACTGCTACTCTTTGTTTTAACAAAAGTGGCCAAGAATTAGATGACAGTTTATATGCTATTGGCTCAATGCCATTACCTCCTTACATCGAAAAAAAAAGATCGGCGGACTTAAGGGACGTAGTCGACTATCAAACGATATGGGCAAAAGAACCTGGGTCGGTAGCAGCACCAACTGCTTCACTGCATTTTGATAAAGAATTATTAACTAAGCTTAAAAGGTTAGGCGTTGCCATCACGTTTGTCACGTTGCATGTTGGTGCAGGGACCTTTTTGCCTGTAAAGGTTGATGATATTAGCGAACACCAAATGCATCCAGAGATTGGCTATATCTCGGAAACTGCAGCTACAGAAATAAACGAAACCAAATTGAGCGGGAATCGCGTGATACCAGTAGGAACGACGGCTCTAAGATTGATTGAATCAGCAGCTCAAGATGATGGCTTTGTTAATGCGTGGAGCGGTCAAACAGATATATTCATTTATCCAGGATTTAACTTCAAAGTAGCTGACGGTCTTATGACGAATTTTCATCTGCCAAAATCTACTTTACTAATGCTAGTGTCGGCGTTAATGGGACCTGACCGTATAAAGAAAATCTATGCACATGCTCTACAAAAAAAATATAGATTTTTTTCATACGGTGATGCGTCGCTTTTGTTGAAGAAACTTTAGTAAAACACGCTTTAAAATTGCTGAAATTTTAGAGGTCTGATTCATGTTTATCGTCTTAGGAAATACATGGGCGCTTATGCTCGGCATGATGTTGTTGATGGTCGGAAATGGTTTGCAAGGAACCTTGATTGGGATCAGAGGTGAATTAGAGGGCTTTAGTACTATTGAATTGTCAGTCGTGATGTCTGCTTATTTTGTAGGTTTTTTAGGAGCCAGCCGTCTTGTTCCAGAATTAATCCGACGTGTCGGCCACGTTCGCGTTTTTGCAGCGCTGGCATCATTTATTTCTGCAGTTTTGATAGCGTATCCGCTTCTGGCAAATCCTATTTTTTGGTCATTCGGTCGGATCGTTATTGGTTTCTGCTATTGTGGTGTCTACATTACTGCAGAGAGTTGGTTAAATCACTCCGTTAATAACGATAAGCGGGGACAAGCTTTATCTCTATATATGATTGTGCAAATGATCGGAATTGTTTCTGCACAGGGTGTGTTGGCACTTGGAAACCCAAATGGTTACAGTTTGTTCATTATTATTTCTATACTTGTGTCTATCTCTTTTGCACCAATTTTGTTATCCGTAAGTCCCACTCCTGCTTTTGAGCGTACAAAACCTATGAGCCTTGCCCAGCTATTCAGAAGCTCGCCATTGGGCTGCGTAGGTATGTTCTTACTGGGAGGTGTATTTTCGGCTCAATTTGGCATGTCGGCTGTATTTGGTTCTCAAATAGGCTTATCTTTATCTAAAATCTCTTTATTTGTTGCAGCTTTTTATATTGGAGCGATGATCTTCCAATATCCGATCGGATGGATGTCGGATAGAATGGATAGAAGATTGTTGATCTTGCTAATTTCTGCTTCGTCCGCAGCCGGATCTGTGTTTGCTTATTTTGCGGGAGATTATTTTTTTGCATTGGTATTTGCGGCATTTTTAGTAGGTGGGCTATCAAATCCGCTTTATTCTTTAATTATTGCCCATGCAAATGATTTTATTGAGTACGAAGATATGGCTTCAGCTGCCGCTGGTTTATTGTTTGTTAATGGGATTGGAGCAATTTCTGGGCCTCTTATAATAGGTTATGCTATGAACGCCTTTGGGCCTGAAATCTTTTTTGTTATTATATTTTTGTTAATGAGCACTTTGGCTGCATATGCGGGTTATAGAATGACGCAACGGGCGACTGTGAGTGATACATCCGTTTATGCAGCAGTTTTGCCGAACTCAACGGGTGTGGCAGTGGAAATAGCTCAAGAATATGCTTTCGAGATTGCTAATGAAGACGATGAAAAAAGTGATGCATAAATCACACTGAGTTTTAACATTTGTTTCTTGATTGTATTGCTATAAAAACGCATCGCTTTAACAATAAAATGAGCAGTACAATAAAATATGGGAGCATCTTTAAAATGACCCCTGAGAAGATTTTAAATTTTTGGTTAGACGAAACTAATCCAAAGCAATGGTACGAGGCGTCAAAAGAATTAGACGGTATAATTTTACGGGAATTTTACTCGACATGGGTATCCATAATGGATGGAAAGTTTGGAATGTGGTTAACCTTTCCATCAGGGTCACTTGCGTATATTTTGGTTGTAGACCAATTTTCAAGAAATATGTTTAGAGGTTCCTCAAAAGCGTTTTCATCTGATTGTGTTGCTCTCGCAGCTGCAAAACAGGCGATAACGCATAAATTTGATCTTGCTATTAGCGAGCCAGCGCGTCAATTTTTCTACCTTCCCCTTATGCATTCGGAAAGCTTGCAAGACCAGGAGCGATGTATAAGGTTAATGAATGAAAGGATGCCAGCCGACGGGATTAATAATCTCTTACATGCCAAAACGCATCGTGAAGTTATTCGAAAATTTGGTCGTTTTCCAACCAGGAATGAAGCTTTAAATCGAAAGAATACTGCTCTTGAGGCCGATTTTATAAAAAATGGCGGGTACGGTATGACCTATACACAACTCGCAAATTCCGCTTAAGCATAGCTCCTGCATTGAGTTAGTTTAAATGTTAGTTTAATACTAAACTTAGTTGGAAGGTGGTGTTTATGGCGTCTAATTTATTTGATTTGATCGTGTTGGGTGCTGGGCCGGGAGGGTACGTGGCCGCCATTAGAGCTTCTCAGTTAGGTCTTAATG
>LUQC01000093.1 GCA_001627925.1 Rhodobacteraceae bacterium REDSEA-S34_B6
CTTGAGCGTATCTTGGGGCAGCGGCTCGCCGGTTGCATCGATTGCCGCGCCGCCTACAAGCCCTTCACTTATATCCAACGAACACCCAGCCTGCTCTGCTGCCAGTTGCATGACCTTCGTTGCCGCTGCGACGACCTCTTGCCCAATGCCATCGCCAGGCAGTATTAAAAGAGACGGTTTACCCATTACCAATTACCTTTACAAAATTTTATCTAAGCCCAAGGAAACATCTGCGCTGCTTTAGATTCATACGCCGTAATTTGATCTTCTTTTTCCATTGTCAAACCAATATCGTCCAGCCCATTTAACAAACAATGCTTTTTGAACGGATCAACTTCAAAACCAAAAACTTCTCCATCAGATGAGGCAATTGTTTGGTTTTCGAGGTCAACTTCAATTATTGAATTCGCACCCTTCTCAGCATCCTTCATAAGAATATCGGCTTGGTCTTGCGGCAAAACCACAGGCAAAATACCATTTTTGAAACAGTTATTATAAAAGATATCAGCAAACGAAGTGGAAACGACGCACTTTATCCCAAAATCTGCAATCGCCCAGGGTGCATGTTCTCTCGAAGAGCCACATCCAAAATTATCACCCGCCACTAAAATCTTTGCTTCTCTATATTGAGTTTTATTCAAAACAAAATCTGGCTTCTCATTTCCCTCGCGGTCATAGCGCATTTCGTCGAATAAGTTTACACCCAAACCAGAGCGTTTAATCGTTTTTAAAAAGACTTTTGGTATAATCATATCGGTATCTATATTTACCAAAGGCATGGGTGCGGCCACACCAGCTAATTTTTTAAATTTTTCCATTATTGGATCTCCCTCACATCGGTAAGCTTCCCAGTAATTGCCGCTGCTGCCGCCATCGCGGGAGAGACCAAGTGTGTTCTTCCACGATAACCCTGGCGCCCCTCAAAGTTGCGATTGGAAGTTGATGCACAACGCTCGCCTTCAGCCAGCTGATCTGGATTCATAGCCAGACACATTGAACACCCAGCCAGCCTCCACTCGAAACCAGCCTCGCGAAATATTTCCGCGATCCCCTCTTCTTCCGCTTGCATTCGGACCAGTCCAGAACCTGGTACAACCATTGCACGCATACCATCCTTAACTTTCTTGCCCTTTAGGATTTCGGATGCAGCACGCAAATCTTCAATCCTACCATTCGTACAAGATCCTATAAAAACGGTATCAATTTCTATTTCGGATAATTTTTGACCAGCTTCCAGACCCATATATTCCAAAGATCGTTTAACAGCTTCAATCTTACCGCCAGAAAAGCTTTCCGGATCAGGCACTGCGCCCGTAATGGGCAAAACGTCCTCGGGCGATGTGCCCCACGTTACCAGTGGTGCTATGTCCTCTCCTTTTATGGTGACAACCTTATCAAATTTAGCCTCTTCATCACTGAAAAGGGTTTTCCAGTATGCAAGCGCCATTTCCCAAGACGCTCCTTTGGGGCTGTGGGGTCGACCTCTACAATATTCAAAAGTCTTTTCGTCAGGAGCAATTAAACCAGCTCGCGCACCACCTTCTATGGCCATATTGCAGACTGTCATACGACCTTCCATTGACAGCTCTCGGATCGCTTGTCCACAATATTCTATTACGTAACCCGTTCCTCCAGCTGTTCCTGTCTCACCAATAACAGCCATTGTAATGTCTTTCGCCGTAACACCCGGCCGCAGTGAACCGGTAATCTCTACTTTCATATTTTTAGATTTCTTTTGGATTAAGGTCTGGGTAGCCAAAACATGTTCGACCTCCGAGGTACCAATCCCGTGTGCAAGAGCGCCAAATGCACCGTGTGTTGCTGTGTGGCTATCACCACATACAACCGTCATCCCCGGCAATGTCCAGCCCTGTTCAGGTCCTACAATATGCACTATCCCCTGGCGAATGTCAGAAACTGGATAATAGTGTACTCCAAAATCCTTTGCATTTTTGTCCAATGCTTCCACTTGAATCCGGCTTTCCTCATTATCGATGCCATCATTTCTGTTTGATGTTGTAGGAACATTATGATCCGGAACCGCTATAGTTTTTTCGGGCGCTCTTACTTTTCGTCCTGACATACGTAAACCCTCAAAAGCTTGAGGGGATGTAACTTCATGTACCAAATGGCGATCTATGTACAATAGGCAGGTGCCATCTGGATCGTCGTGTACAATGTGAGCGTCCCATATCTTGTCGTATAATGTTTTTGCGGTAGACATTTTATTCCTCTCAAAATCTCAGATAAAGGTTTGCTTTGTTATCTAAAACCAATCTAATAAGACCAATTACTAGCAGCTTCAAGAGATATAGAAAGTCATATTTTATATAATGTTTATCTCTTCCAGCTTTGATCGTTGAGAATATTAAATATAGATGTTAACATAGAAATATCTTTTTATAGGAGGGCTAAACTCTGACTTTGAATATCCAGGCGGCCGCCACCGCAAGTAAGACTTCTCCAGAACAGAATGGAGACTTTAAAGAATCTAGCGAAATGCTATTGAACTGTATAATCAAATCCCTATCCGAAAATAAAGCAGAAGACATTACCACGATCGATCTGAGAGGAAGAACGTCGATTGGAGATTACATGGTAGTGGCATCTGGACGATCAACGCGTCAAGTCTCTTCAATATCTCAAAAATTAGTTGATATTTTAAAAACTGAGCTTGGGCGCATTTCAAAAGTTGAAGGCAAAGACGCCGGTGATTGGGTATTAATTGATACAGGGGATGTAATTGTCCATGTATTCCGACCAGAGGTCAGAGAATTCTACCAAGTTGAAAAAATGTGGACACCCATGGACCAGAAATAAAGGTCACTAATATGCTAAGTGTTAATATCTGCGCGGTTGGTCGGCTTAGGCAGAGTCCGGAAGCAGTCTTAGTATCTGACTACATTACTCGCTTCAACAAGCTGGGACGACAATTGGGTTTAGGACCAGCAAGTATAGTAGAGGTTGAGGACAAAACAAATACTGGAATTTCTGCCGAGGCCACTCTCCTTGAGAAATCTATACCTAAAAATTCCGTAGTCTGCATTTTGGACGAAAATGGTAAAGCGATCACCTCACCAGATCTTGCCTCTCTTTTTTCAAATTGGAACGATAATGCAATTAAAAATGTCACATTTTTAATAGGTGGAGCTGATGGCATTGAAACAAATTTGAAAAAAAAAGCAGATTACAGTCTATCTTTTGGCAAAATGGTATGGCCACATAGTCTGGCAAGGGTTATGCTAGCAGAACAAATATACAGAAGCGCTACTATACTTTTAAAAACTCCATATCACCGTAATTAATTTTTCAAAAAATAGTAAAAAATACCAATTTTAAGGTCAGAATATTGAATAAATATAGCCCAGTAGTCTTATGTATTCTTGATGGTTGGGGGCAAAGCGATACAGTTGAAGGTAATGCCCCACAGATTGCTAAAACACCCAATTTTGATAATATCATGGCCAACAGTGCTACTGCAAAACTAGTCACTCATGGAACAGATGTAGGCTTACCGCATGGCCAGATGGGTAACTCCGAAGTAGGTCACACAAATATCGGAGCTGGCCGAGTAGTATCTATGGACCTTGGTCAAATTGACTTAGAAATTGAGAACGGCTCATTTTACAAAAACAACGCGATTTTGGAATTCGTTCAATCAGTAAAATCTAACCAAGGTGTAGCACACATTATCGGGTTGTTATCAGACGGTGGCGTCCACGGACATATAGACCATCTGCTTGCCTCGCTAGAAATTTTTTCAAAAGAAAGGGTAGGAGTCGCGTTACACCTCATTACAGATGGACGTGACGTTGCACCGGTCTCTGCGCTCAAATATGCAGACAAATTATTAATAGAAATGCCAAGCAATGTAGTAATTTCTACGGTTACTGGAAGATATTACGCGTTGGACAGAGACAATCGGTGGGAAAGAATAAGCCAAGCTTACAACGCGATTATAAAATCAGAATCTGAAGTTGTTTGTCAAAATATTCATGAGGCAATCAATTCCGCGTACAAAAGCAATTTGACCGATGAATTCATTCCAGCAACTATCATAAACGGCTACCAAGGTGTCAAAGATGGCGATGGTATATTTTGTTTAAATTTTCGCTCCGATCGCGCAAGAGAAATATTGAGTGCAATTGGTGACCCAAGCTTTGAGTCATTTTCAATTGGCAACAGGCCAAAACTCTCAAGCTTATTAGGCATGGTTGAGTACTCAAAACAACACAATAAGTTCATGGAAACGTGTTACCCAAAAGAAATTATAAGAAACACACTAGGCGAATGGGTTGCTAAAAATGGCAGAACCCAATTTCGGGTGGCCGAAACCGAAAAATATCCGCATGTTACCTTTTTTCTGAATGGTGGAACGGAGTTACCTTTTGAGGGTGAAACTAGAGATATGCCCCCATCTCCTAAGGTTGCAACATATGATTTGCAGCCAGAAATGTCCGCAGAAAAAGTTACGGATAGCCTAGTTAACGCAATAGGAGCCAACATCGATCTTATTGTCGTTAATTATGCTAATCCCGACATGGTTGGTCATACCGGCAACCTTGAAGCAGCGGTAAAAGCATGTGAAGCAGTAGACGCTGGACTGGGTCAATTGATGGCTTCTGTAAAAGAAAAAAATGGATGCCTTGTGATTACAGCAGATCATGGAAATTGCGAGGTTATGATAGATCCAGAAACTAAATTAAATCATACCGCCCACACAACACATCTGGTACCATTTGCAATTTATGGAGTAGATCAGAATATAGAAATAAGAAAACACGGTCGCCTTGCAGATGTGGCACCAACAGTGCTTTGCTTAATGGGATTACAACAGCCTCCTGAAATGACGGGTAAAAGCATGATAGAGAAAAAAAATTGCGATTAACGATTGCCATTTTTTCCATTCTTATGGGCATCGGTTTTGCCCCGAAATTGCTAGCTGATCAAACCATTTTTTCTCAAACACAAATTATTATTGATGATTTAAATAGCGCGCGAACCAAACTGAGCTCTGCCGATTCTTATCGTAACAGGATAAAAGCACTTTCCAATTTAATTCAAAAAACTGAGAACTCATTAAGTGATTTAAGATCCAAGTATAGGCTTATTAAATTACAAACAGGAAAACTAAATAAAGACCTTATATTTCAAAAAGAGAAAATATCAAAACTGGCAGGTGCACTTTTAGTTGTGGGACAAGAGCCCCTCCAGTCTAAGCTATTACACCCAGAAGGCGCATTAAATACTGCGCGTTCATCACTAATTTTATCTGATATTTTAGCGGGGGTACGTACTGAAGCTGAGGGTCTTAATAGAGATCTAGAAAAGCTAAAGCTATTAACAAACCTTAGTCAAAAGGCGGAAAAGGAAATGCAGCTTTCTCTTGAAATTATTCAAACCGCAAGAACCACTCTGGTAAAAGCTGCATCCGATAGAACGGACCTCCCACAGCGTTTTATTGATGATCCAGAAAAAATCTCCTCATTATCAAAAAGTTCCAAATCATTGGGTGAGTTTGCTGTTGCACTGAATTCTCTGGAGAGAAAGCTCATTATACCAAACGAACCCATTTTAAAAAATAATAAAGGAGGTTTGGCTCTTCCAGCCAAAGGTGTAGTCACTCGCAAATTTAATGAGCCAGATGCTGCCGGGATAGTACGGCCAGGGATAATTATTCGTACAAAAGAATATGCATTTGTTACTTCACCTGTTGCCGCGACTGTGCGCTATGCAGGACCCTTATCAGACTATGGAATGGTGTCCATTTTGGAGCCTAGCGAAGGGATTTTATTTATTTTCGCGGGTTTAAATAAAGTATTTGGTGAACCAGGGCAAATATTGCCTGAAGCAAGCCTTGTGGGATTGATGGGAGGTGAGAATATAAATATTGAAACTTTTACAACTGAAAAAGAATTGAATAGTGGAAGACTTTCACAATCCCTATATATTGAAGTAAGACGTAATGATGAACCCCAAAATCCGTTTGACTGGTTCGAATTCAACAAGGAATAATAATATGAATAAGTATTTGTTAGCTGGAATTGTGGGGTGTGCTTTAGGGGCACTAGTATCTGTTAAATTAGCAGGGCCAGTATTGGCACAAGATGCGGAAACCAAAAAAACAATATACGAACAATTAGACCTCTTTGGAGATATTTTTGAACGCATCCGATCTGAGTATGTTGAAGAAGTAAGCAGCAAGGATCTAATTGAAGCGGCTATCGACGGAATGCTCACATCACTTGACCCTCATTCGAGTTATCTATCTGCAGATGATGCTGCCAAAATGAGAGTACAAACAAGAGGTGAGTTTGGGGGTCTTGGAATAGAAGTTACCCAGCAAGAAGGTTTCGTAAAGGTAGTTTCACCGATCGATGGTACTCCAGCTGACGCTGCAGGCATGGAAGCGGGAGATTTCATAAC
>LUQC01000094.1 GCA_001627925.1 Rhodobacteraceae bacterium REDSEA-S34_B6
ACATTAAGAATGATTAATAAAAAAATACTCATAGTAGGGGGAGGTCCAGCAGGACTAATGGCCGCAGATTTTGCCAGCCGTAGCGGTGTGGAAGTTACTATTGCGGACTCAATGCCAACTTTTGGTAGAAAATTCCTTATGGCTGGAAAGTCTGGACTCAATTTAACCATGCACGAAGATAACGTAACTTTTCAAACACGTATTATTAATAATAATACTACGCTTGAGAAGGCATTAGAAGAATTTGGACCGATAGAAGTAATTGAATGGGCAAATTCGCTAGGTATAAAAACTTTTGTCGGATCAACTGGCCGCGTTTTTCCTACTGAAATGAAAGCATCTCCGTTGTTGCGTAACTGGATATCTAGACTCGATGAACTGGGTGTTTCACGTCAAAATCGCTGGAAGCTAAAATCTATATCAAATAAGGTCGCTACTTTCGAAACACCACAAGGATTATTAAATAAGTCTGCCGACGGAATTGTTTTAGCATTAGGTGGAGCAAGCTGGCCTAAACTGGGGTCCAATGGCGATTGGAAATCACTTTTTGACCCAGCTGAATTAGAAAGCTTTCAAGCTTCAAACTGTAGCTTCATAGTAAAATGGTCTATAAAAATGTCCAAATATTTTGGGCAACCTCTGAAATCAATCAAATTAAGCGCTGGGAACCAATCATCACGCGGAGAAATAATCATTTCACAAAAAGGAATAGAGGGGGGAGGAATTTACTCACTATCCGCACAATTAAAAAAAGGAGAAGACCTTATACTTGATCTACTACCCGACTGGGACAATGATAAAATCCTTAAACTGTTAACTATACCATGGGGAAAATCTAGCAGCTCAAATATTCTCCGGAAACGTCTAAAACTTGAGCCGATAAAGCAAGCTATATTAAGAGAGTTTGCCATGGATGTTTTTAAAGAACCAGCTTTGCTTACTAAAAGTATAAAATCTCTCAAAATCCCTTTAAATGGAACTGGCCCAATCAAAACCGCAATCTCCACTTCCGGTGGAGTGAAAATGGGCTCAATCGATGAAAATTTTATGTTACGAGGCAGACCAGGAATATTTTGTGCCGGAGAAATGCTAGACTGGGATGCTCCAACTGGAGGGTACCTTATTACCACTTGCTTAGCTACCGGGCGTATGGCAGGTAAACGAGCTGTGCAGTTCATATCTCATTGCTAAAATATTACATTTTTCTTTGGTAGAATCGGATATTTACATGCTAGTGGTTGTGGTATGAACAAATATGACCACAAAATAAGCCAAAAGAATGTGATCAAACAGTTAGACGAAACTGTTATAAATAAAATTGCGGCTGGCGAAGTGGTAGAACGCCCTGCATCAGCAGTAAAAGAATTAATCGAGAACTCAATTGATGCTGGATGTAGTGATATTACCATCGAAGTCGCAGATGGCGGCAAGACACTGATTAGAGTAATTGATGATGGGCTCGGCATGTCAGACATCGATCTGCCAATAGCACTTAGAAGACATGCGACTTCAAAGTTACTAAATGATAATCTGTTGAACATTAATAGTTTTGGTTTCAGGGGAGAAGCTTTGCCTTCATTGGGGGCAGTAGGCCGACTAAGAATAATCTCACACAATGAAGGTAATGGGGCACATGAAATCAATGTAAACGGTGGAAAGATTTCGGATATCAAGCCAGCTGCAAGAACTCTAGGAACAACAATTGAGTTAAGGGATTTGTTTTATGCCACTCCAGCTAGGTTAAAGTTTCTTCGCTCAACTAAATCTGAACTAAAAGCTATTACCGACACTGTTAAGGGTTTATCCATCTCTACCCCAAATATCGCCTTCACCTTAATAGACAAAACTGGTGGTAAAAGTAGGAAGATACTTCAGGTTCAGAAAGAGAAAGATGTTTCTTTAGCATCTATAAAAAACCGTCTCTCAAGAGTTTTAGGTCAAGATTTCTCAAAAAACTCTATTTCTATCGATGTAACTCGAGAAGATGTAAATTTGACTGGGTATGTATGCTTGCCGACTTATGCGCGGGCATCAAATGCTATGCAGTATTTTTTCGTAAACAGCCGTCAGGTAAGAGATAAACAACTTATCGGGGCACTGCGTGCGGCGTACTCAGACTTCATGCCGCGTGATAGGTTTCCAGCAGCAGCAATTTACATAAATTGCAGACCCGACTTTGTGGACGTAAATGTCCATCCCGGAAAATCAGAAGTGCGTTTCCGAGACCCTCAAGGAATACGCAGTTTAATAGTGACAGGGATTAGGCAGGTGATCGCAATAGAGGGCCATCGGTCATCAAGCACTCTATCGACGGCAGCCCTCGGGGCTATGCGCGAGCAAACTCACCAAATGCCTAGTGCTAATAATGAACAGGTTACTAAAAACTCAAAAAATATGGATTACAACGGCAATAAACGCTTTTTCACAAGAGATGTTGAGCCTGCTTTTCAAGAAACATGGAAGCCATCCGCTCGTGATTTCCAAACCAAGGATGAACATGCAAATTTTATAGAAGAATTTGAAAGTTTCCCCTTAGGCGCGCCAATTGCTCAATTCGGTGCGAACTATATTATTTCACAAAACGAAGATGGAATCGTGATAATCGACCAACATGCTGCACACGAGCGTTTAGTATACGAAAAATTGAAAGAACAAGCCAAAGACAATAAAATCGAAGTTCAAGCACTTTTAGTTCCAGAAATTCTAGAATTTTCAGAACCAGAAATTCTTGTATTGATAGAATACAAGGATAACCTTAGTAAATATGGGCTTAAATTAAATCAGTTCGGTATAAACTCTATTGCGGTCCAAGAAATTCCAGCAATTTTGAATTCAGAAAATATAAAAAAATTGATTTTTGATATTCTTGATGAACTAACAGATCTTGAAAATTCAGACACCTTAGAGAAAAAAATAAACGCAGTATTGTCAAGGATAGCTTGCCATGGGTCAATTCGTTCAGGGCGCATGTTAAGAACTGAAGAAATGAATTCCCTGCTAAGGGAAATGGAAAACACGCCCAATTCGGGACAGTGTAACCACGGAAGACCTACCCATATTTCAATCAGGATGAGTGATATAGAGCGATTATTCGGCAGAAGGTAGTATTAAAGAACCCCGAAGAAGGTTCTAATGGGTCCAAACAGTTTTTCTATCCGTTGCAAAATTTTCGCCATACCCTCTCTTTCTAATATTCGGACGACGCTTTGGCGGGTCCAACACAATAAATTGCAATCCATTGGACTTGGCATACTCAAGAGCAGCTTCCTTGGAGGGAAAACTCAATTTAATTTGTGACTGCGTATCAACAGATGAAGTCCAGCCCATCAATGGGTCAACCTCGCGAGCTGCCGATGGCGAAAATTCTAAAACCCAAGATTTTGTATTTGCCGAACCCGAGGACATTGCTGTTTTCGCCGGCCTGAAGATTTTGACAGTCATTTTGAAACCCTCTTTTAATGATTACTTTATGCTCTATTTAATTTTCATGAGCAAGTTACAAATCTAATCAAAAAATAGTAACAAAAGTTTTATGAACATATCCTTTGAAAGAGAGACAACTAGAGGATGACTGATATCAACGTTATTACAAAGGATCATTTGGGACCTCGGCCTAAATTGGAGGGTGGTAAAAGCTTTGTAATGGATACAGAATTTGACCCTGCAGGAGACCAAGCCACCGCTATATCAGAATTATCAGCTGCAATTTTCGGAGGCGAAAGAAACCAGGTTCTATTGGGAGCAACAGGTACCGGAAAAACTTTTACCATGGCTAAAGTGATAGAGGAAACGCAAAAGCCAGCAATAATTCTAGCTCCAAACAAAACTTTAGCTGCTCAGCTTTATGGCGAGTTTAAAGGGTTTTTTCCAGATAATGCCGTCGAATATTTTGTTAGCTATTACGACTATTATCAACCCGAAGCCTATGTTCCAAGATCTGATACTTATATTGAGAAAGAAAGCCAGATCAACGAACAAATTGACCGTATGAGACATTCTGCAACCAGAGCGTTACTTGAGAGAGACGATGTGATTATAGTTGCATCTGTAAGTTGTATTTATGGTATTGGATCGGTCGAAACCTACGGTGCAATGACACAGGAGTTAATCGCTGGCGAGATTTATAACCAAAGGGAAGTTATTGCTAATCTAGTCGCTCAACAATATCGACGAAATGACCAGGCATTCCAAAGAGGTACTTTTAGGGTTCGGGGTGACATACTTGAAATATTCCCTGCTCATCTGGAGGATAGAGCCTGGAGACTATCTTTCTTTGGTGATGATTTGGAAAGCATAATAGAATTCGACCCTCTTACCGGACAAAAAACCAACATCTTCGATAAAATTCGAATTTATGCAAATTCTCATTATGTAACGCCCAAGCCTACAATGAAGCAGGCCATAGTAAACATTAAAAAAGAATTAAAAGTTCGGTTGGACCAACTTGTTGCTGACGGAAAATTATTGGAAGCTCAAAGGCTAGAACAGAGAACAAATTTCGATATAGAAATGCTTGAGGCAACAGGCGTTTGTAATGGGATAGAGAATTATTCACGCTATTTAACGGGTAGAAACCCAGGAGAACCTCCACCAACACTTTTCGAATTTATTCCGGATCATGCAATTGTTTTTGCTGATGAGAGCCATGTAAGTATACCTCAAATCGGCGGAATGTATCGCGGCGATTACAGACGAAAATTTACATTAGCGGAGCATGGTTTTCGGTTACCATCTTGTATGGACAATCGTCCACTTAAGTTTGAGGAATGGGATGCTATGAGGCCGCAATCAATTTACGTTTCGGCTACACCTGGAAAATGGGAGCTTGAGCAAACCACTGGAATATTTACTGAGCAAGTTATCAGACCTACCGGGTTGTTAGATCCAGAGGTAGAAATAAGACCAGTAGAGATGCAGGTAGACGATTTACTTGATGAGGTCAGAAAGGTTTCTCAATCCGGCTATAGAACCCTTGTAACCACTTTGACAAAACGGATGGCGGAAGACCTGACAGAATACATGCATGAGCAAGGGATCAGGGTGAGATATATGCATTCTGACATTGATACTATCGAAAGAATTGAAATACTCCGTGACTTACGACTAGGTACTTTCGATGTACTGGTAGGAATAAATCTTCTTAGAGAAGGTTTGGATATTCCTGAATGTGGATTAGTAGCTATATTGGATGCAGATAAAGAGGGATTTTTAAGATCTGAAACATCCTTGGTCCAAACAATTGGCCGCGCAGCAAGAAATGTTGATGGAAGAGTTATAATGTATGCCGATCGGATAACCGGCTCGATGGAGCGTGCCCTCACAGAAACAAATAGGCGGCGTGAGAAACAGCAAGCATACAATCTCGAAAATGGAATTACGCCCGAAACAGTCAAAAAAAATGTCGAGGATATACTGGCAGGTCTTTATAAAGGGGACACTGACCAATCTAGGGTAACCGCGAACGTTGAAACAAAATTACAGGGTGGTTCTAATCTACAAGCGGTCTTGGATGGCCTTCGCACTGATATGCTTAAAGCTGCTGAAAACTTAGAATTTGAAGAGGCTGCACGATTACGAGATGAGGTTCGACGCCTTGAAACAGTTGAGTTAGCTATTTCTGATGATCCACTAGCACGTCAATCGGCAATCAATGCAGCTGAAAATGAAAAAGTTCCCGGCCGCTCAACTGCAGGGAAAGGGGGCACAAGAGCGTACAGAGGTAAAAGTAGAAGAAAGATCTAAGTGACTATACACTAAAGTCTGATGCAGGTAGAAATTCAACCCCACCTATGCGCCAGGAACCATCAAATTCCATCATGTAGTATCGCAAGTAATGCGATTTACCGTTTGCATCTACGATTTGTACTACTTGTGCCAGTCCATGATGATATCTTTCATTTTCCAAAAAGATTACTTTGGATGGGCGCCATACCATAGGGTATCCGTTACGTACCATTTTTCCAAAATTCTCTGCACTACCAAACTTTTCCCTAAGAAACGGAGTAGCAAAACTAAATGCTGTCTCAAAATCATTGAGTTTAAATGCGGCTATTTGGTCTTCAATAGTCCTCTTTATCGCGTCATTGCCGCTTGCGCTAACCTGAGCAGCAAAGATTGTAAAAATCGCAAATGTAATAACTTTCCACATATTATATCCTCCACCTCAATAGATAGAGCGGATTTAATCGATATCAATTATTACAAAAATTTACCTTCTAGTGCAGAGTCGATTAAGGCGATTGTCTCTTCAATCCCATATAAGGCTATAAAACCACCAAATCTAGGACCTTGGGATGCGCCTAGCAATATTTCATAAAGTGCTTGGAACCATTTACGCAGCGGGTCAAAACGTTCTCGACCACAAGAAAATACAACACTCTGGAGAGACTCCGCATCTAGATCACCATTATAATTAGCCAATTTGTCCCTTAAATCTAATATAGCTTCTCGCTCAACTTCACTAGCTTTTCTGTAGATCTTATTTGGTTTAACGAAATCATTGTAAAACGCGACAGCAAAACCGACAGCCTGATCTAAGTCGGGATGTGTTTCTGGAGTAGCCTCAGATTGATAGCGTTTTATAAACCCCCATAGAGTTTCTTTTTCTTCTGCTCCAGCAACTGAAGCAAGATTTAATAACATAGAAAACGGAATAGCCATATGAGATTTAGGCACACTATTACCATGAATATGCCAAACAGGATTATTTAGTTTTCCCGAAAAATCTTGATTTGAATACGCTCTTAATTGCTGATGATATTCGTCAACCATCTTTGGAATTATATCAAAATGAAGGCGTTTCGCAGTTTTTGGCTTTTGGTACATGAAATAAGATAAGGATTCACTGCTAGCATATTTCAGCCAGTCCTCAATAGACACACCATTCCCACTTGTTTTTGAAATTTTTTGCCCATTTTCGTCAAGAAACAGCTCATAAGTGAAGTGCTCGGGCGGACGGTGTCCTAGTATTCGACAAATTTTATCGTAAATTGGGGTGTTCGTAGAGTGATCTTTGCCATACATTTCAAAATCTATACCTAAGGCTGCCCATCGAGCACCAAAATCTGGTTTCCATTGTAATTTCACATTTCCACCAGTCACAGGCAGGGTCCAATCCTTTCCATTTTCATCAGCAAAAGTGACAGTACTATTGTCTGAATTTACTTCTTTCATCGGTACGTACAGAACTCTTCCAGTCACTGGGTGGATAGGTAAGAAAATCGAGTAAGTCTCCCTCCGCTCATCCCGAAGTGACTTCAACATCACAGACATTATCTCATCATAGTTTTCTGCTGCTTTAATCAGAATTTTATCAAATTTACCTGATTGGTAGAATTCTGTTGCACTTATAAAATCATACTGAAAATCAAAGGTATTCAGAAATTTTTTCAAAAGCTCATTATTATGCTGGCCAAAACTTTCGTATTTCTCAAAAGGATCAGGAACGGAGGTTAGCGGCTTTTGAAGGTTTTCTTCTAACATTTTCTGATTAGGGACATTTTGTGGCACTTTTCTCATACCATCTAGATCATCCGAAAAACAGATTAATTTACAGGGGATATCACTAATCTCACGAAAAGCCCGCATGACCATAGACGTTCTAGCCACCTCACCAAAGGTGCCAATATGAGGTAAGCCAGATGGCCCATAACCTGTTTCGAATAGGACATGACCCTTCGCTGGAGGAGCATTTTGATAGCGCTTCAATACTCGGCGGGCCTCCTCAAATGGCCATGATTTAGAAGTCAAGCCAGCCTCACGCATTTCAGACATCATAATTCTCCATATTCAGTGAATAAATTCGTACAGTAGTAAGCTTCCTATTGATACATTCAGGAATGGTCAATATTCTGGGAAAAGCATTGTTTAAGAAAGCAAAAAAATGACACGCGAAATCTCACATGCGATGACAGCTCAAGATTGTTTGGTTGCACTCATGGTCGCAATATCTGTATCAGACGAAACAATTAGAACCTCTGAGCTAGTAAAGATTCAATCAGCGGTTAATAACCTGCCAATCTTCGCAGAATATGACATTGATAGGTTAAATACCGTTTCACAGATAGTTTTTGATTTATTCGAACAAGAAGAAGGTCTTGATGCCCTATTCGGCCTAGTTAAAGAAAATTTACCTGCAGAACTGAATGAAACAGCTTATGCCTTGTGCTGTGACGTTGCTGCTGCTGATGGCTTAATATTTGAGACTGAATTACGTTTGTTAGAGGAAATACGTTACGAATTTAAGATCGACAGGTTACACGCCGCCGCAATTGAAACGGGCTCCAGGGCTAGGCATAAAACTATTCCTTCATGACGCTCTAATTTGCGACGATGATACATTTAGTAAGGGAAGGTTCTTATAGCACCAATATGGTGCTTTCAAATTTCCGAGGTCACGAGATTGATTAGCTCTCAATCTATAAGATGAAAATGTCTTTGCCAATTTGGATTTTAAAGGCGCCAAGGTATGATCTGGTCTTGCAAGAATTCCAATCGGAACACGATATACAATTTCTTTCCAATTCATCCACTTATCAAATTGTATCATATTGTCTGCTCCCATGAGCCAAACAAATCTAACATTTGGACATCTTATCTGAATTAACTTTAAGGTCTGAGAGGTGTATATTGTATTTAATTCATTCTCAATTTTAGTTACAAAGATTTTAGGGTGCTCAACCAATAGATTAGCAACGCGTAATCTCTCACCCACAGGACTTGGATCATTTCTCTTTAAGGGGTTTGAGGGTGTAAGCAACCACCACACTTGATCTAAATCAAAGTATTTCAGTGCGTATTTACTAATGTGCACGTGAGCTTCATGAGCTGGATCAAAAGAGCCCCCGAGAAGGCCAATCTTCTGTCGTCTAGAAGCTAAAGGAATTTCCATAAATTCCATAAGCCAGAATTATTTTCAAAAAGCAAGAGCGTCAATTTCTTCATTATACTATTTATTTCTGCTGAGTATTGCCCCTAAAGTATCATCAGGTTATCACTCTACTAGTTTTAAAGTTTCGGAGTTTCAGATGGCTTCCTATCAATACGTATATCACATGCAGGGCGTTTCAAAAACATACCCTGGAGGGAAGAAATGTTTTGAAAATATTCATTTATCTTTTCTACCAGGTGTAAAAATAGGGGTTGTGGGCGTTAACGGTGCTGGCAAGTCAACATTAATGAAAATAATGGCTGGTATTGATAAAGAATTTCAAGGAGAGGCTTGGTCCGCTGAAGGTGCTAAAGTCGGATACTTGCCACAAGAACCTGAATTAAATGAAGCACTCACTGTTCGTGAGAACGTAATGCTCGGTGTCGCTCCTAAAAAGGCCATTCTCGATAGATACAACGAATTAGCCATGAATTATTCAGATGACACAGCAGATGAAATGGCAGAATTACAAGATAAAATTGATGCTGAAAATTTGTGGGATTTGGATAGTCAAATTGATGTATCGTTGGAAGCCTTGAGGTGCCCTCCAGATGATGCTGATGTAGGAAGCCTATCAGGAGGCGAGCGCCGTCGTGTAGCACTCTGCAAGTTGCTGTTGGAGGCTCCTGAAATGTTATTACTTGACGAACCTACCAACCATTTAGATGCTGAAACAATAGCTTGGTTGCAAAAGCATCTGATCGATTACAACGGTACTATTCTAATTGTAACCCATGACCGATATTTTCTCGATGATATTACAGGGTGGATTTTGGAATTAGACCGAGGCCAAGGGATACCTTACGAGGGAAACTATTCTAGTTGGTTGGAACAAAAAGCAAAAAGGCTTGCGCAAGAAGCGAGAGAAGATAAGAGCCGACAGAAAACCTTAGAGCGTGAACTTGAGTGGATGCGGCAAGGTCAAAAAGCGCGCCAGGCAAAACAAAAAGCGCGGATTAATGCTTATAATGACTTAGCAGGCCAATCTGAGAGGGAAAAAATAACAAACGCTCAAATTGTAATTCCTAATGGACCTAGATTAGGATCAAAGGTGATCGAAGTAAGTAATTTAAATAAAGCTATGGGCGATAAGTTACTCATTGAAAATCTAAGCTTTTCTTTACCTCCAGGAGGAATCGTAGGCGTAATTGGTCCAAACGGCGCAGGAAAATCTACCTTATTTAAAATGCTTACAAAAGAATTAGCAGCTGACACCGGTGATATTTCTATGGGGGAAACAGTTCAATTATCGTATGTTGATCAATCCCGGGATGATTTACAGGATAACGAAACTGTTTGGGAGGCCATTTCTGGCGGCGCAGAAATAATTGAATTAGGAGATGCTCAAGTCAACTCAAGAGCATACTGCTCATCATTCAATTTTAAAGGTGGTGATCAGCAAAAGAAGTTATCGCTTTTATCTGGGGGTGAGCGTAATAGGGTTCATATGGCAAGACTGCTTAAGGAAGGTGGCAATGTATTGCTTTTGGATGAGCCAACAAACGATCTGGACGTAGAAACATTAAGAGCTTTAGAAGACGCACTTGTAGATTTTGCCGGCTGCGCAGTTGTAATTTCTCATGATAGGTTTTTCTTGGACAGAATTTGCACCCACATATTATCGTTCGAAGGGGATGCACATGTCGAGTGGTTTGAAGGAAATTTTGAAGATTATGAAGAAGATAAAAAACGTCGCTTAGGACCAGATGCGTTGGAACCGAAACGGATCAAACATAAAAAATTCTCGCGATAAAAATCGATTTTACTTTCATATAAATGTCTAAATCTCTTGAACATCTAAAACACCATCTAAACTTTTGATTGCTCCCCTGACTTGCGGGCTTGTATCGCAGTTAAGGCCAGTATCCAATTCAACTTCCCCTGGCAGTCCAGAATCAATTAAACATAAATGGACCGGGCCCTTGGATACAATTTTTTTATTCTCTGAGGCCTGATCCAATACTGATATTATAGATGGAAGTACTTTCTTATCTTCCACAAAAATTTTAATTCCATGCGATGTATCAGTTGAAATAGCTTCATCAATATTTGCAATGGATCTGCATAACAGTTTTAACTGTTCGCCTTCGAGAGATGCTTCGACCGTTAAAATTATCCTAGCCCCGCTTTCGAGATTATTTCTGGATTTCTCCAAGACCTCAGAAAATAAAGTAACTTCGAAATTCCCGGTAAAATCACTTAACTGAACAAAAGCAAACCTGTTACCCCGGGCCGATTTTCTTTCTTGCCGGCCAACTACAACACCAGCAATTTTTACCAAGCACGGGCCTGATAGTGCTTTTTCTTCAACCTCTTCAATTGTAAGAATCTGATTTACTTTAAAAGCAGATTTATAGTCGTCGAGTGGATGCCCCGTAACATAAAACCCAATAGCTGAAAATTCACGTGACAAACGCTCAGCAGGCAACCAGTCGGAAACCGAAGGTAATACGGGTTCAGGCAGATCATCGCCTCCATCACCAAAGAGCGATACTTGCTTTGACATCTTCTGATCATGAATAGCCGCCGAATACGCTACCAATGCGTCTAAGCTCTTAAACACCCGATGTCTATTATTGTCTAGAACATCAAAAGCTCCTGCTTGAACAAGCATTTCGAGAGGACGCTTACCAATTTTCCGCAAATCTAATCGTCTGGCGAAGTCAAATAAATTTACAAAAACTTTATTATTTCTAACGTTTACGAGTGCGCCCATTGCTTCCAGGCCCACATTTTTTAATCCTGCTAACCCATAAACTAAAGAGTTTTCTGATACAGAAAACTTTGGTTGAGAACGATTCACACAGGGAGAAATAAAAGGTAATTTCAAACCTTTTCTGACCTCATCGACATACTGTGAAAGCTTATCTGTTAAATGTAGATCACAGTTCATAGCACCTGCCATGAATTCAAGAGGATGATTTGCTTTCAACCAAGCTGTTTGATAACTTACTACAGCATAAGCCGCTGCATGCGATTTATTGAATCCGTAGTTGGCAAACTTTTCTAATAAATCAAATATTTCTGAGGCTTTCTTTGTAGATATTCCATTATTTTTAGCACCTGCTTCAAATTTTGGCCGTTCAGCATCCATTGCCGCTTTTATCTTTTTGCCCATCGCGCGCCTTAGTAAGTCCGCCTCACCAAGTGAATAACCAGCCATGATTTGCGCTATTTGCATGACTTGCTCTTGATAAACAATTATGCCTTGAGTCTCTTCAAGAATATGATCAATCATAGGATGTATTGATACGCGATCTTTTACACCATTCTTTACATCACAATAGGTAGCTATATTTTCCATTGGTCCGGGTCGATATAAAGCAACCA
Source organism: Rhodobacteraceae bacterium REDSEA-S34_B6 (assembly GCA_001627925.1). Taxonomy (GTDB): domain Bacteria; phylum Pseudomonadota; class Alphaproteobacteria; order Rhodobacterales; family Rhodobacteraceae; genus Salinivivens. The sequence goes on from LUQC01000094.1 coordinate 12,260, forward strand.
GGGCCACGATATCTTCGATAGATGTAGGTTTCATTCTTTTGAGAGCATCCATCATACCAGAACTCTCCACTTGGAAAACAGCAACAGTTTTAGCGGATGCGTATAAATCGTATGTCGATTTATCATCTAGAGGTATGGTATTAATTTGATTTTGAGCATTCTCTATCGGTTGAAATAATTGCTGACCATCTGCTGATTGATGCAGCGAACGTCCTGAAGCAATTATTAGATCTATTGCGTTTTGAATGGCAGTGAGCGTTTTCAAACCTAAAAAATCAAATTTAACAAGCCCTGCTTGTTCAACCCATTTCATATTAAATTGGGTTGCAGGCATATTAGATCGCGTATCTTTATAAACAGGCACAAGATCGTCTAATGGGCGGTCACTAATCACTATGCCAGCTGCATGAGTAGCAGCATTTCGCAACAGACCTTCAACTTTTTGACCATAATTGAGCAATCGATCAACAACCTCCTCTCTTTCTGCTTCCTCTTTTAAGCGAGGTTCTTCAGCAAGAGCTTGCTCAATACTTAAAGGTTTGACCCCTTCTATAGGGATAAGTTTTGCCAAGCGATCAACTTGTCCGTATGGCATTTGCAAGACGCGGCCCATGTCTCGAATGGCTGCCTTAGACAATAAGGCGCCAAATGTTATAATCTGACCGACTTTATCATGCCCATATTTTTGTTGAACGTATTGGATGACTTCTTCACGCCTATCCATACAAAAATCTATATCAAAATCTGGCATCGATATGCGATCTGGATTTAAGAATCTTTCGAAAAGAAGATTGTATCTTAGAGGATCAAGATCAGTTATTGTGAGTGCGTAAGCAACGAGTGACCCTGCTCCAGAGCCACGACCCGGTCCAACTGGTATGTCCTTTTCTTTTGCCCATTTTATAAAATCCGCGACAATCAAAAAGTAACCAGGGAAACCCATCTGCTCAATAATTTTGAGTTCAAAGTCTAATCTTTCTTCATACTCAGAAACTGGCGCAGCATGCGAAATAATTGCTAATCGATTTTTCAAACCATCTTTGGCCTGTCTGTTTAGCTCAGTTATCTCGTCACTCGCGAATAATGGAAGGATTGGGTCACGGCAAGTGGCCATAAAAGCACAACGCTGTGCTACTTCTACTGTACTTTCTAAAGCTTCCGGCAGGTCAGCAAATAAAGCTGCCATTTCTTCCTGTGTTTTAAAATAATGTTGGTTAGTTACAGTTCTGCGAGGCTCCTGCTGATCAACGTACGCACCGTCAGCGATACATAAAAGAGCATCGTGGGCTTCATACATCTCTATATTATCAAAATATACATCATTTGTTGCAATCAATGGGATACTTAAATCATATGCCATTTCGATAAAAAAAGGCTCTGTATCATTCTCCTCTTTGGGCAACCCAGCTCCTTGCGGGTGCCTTTGCAATTCAAGATACAGGCGATCAGAAAAAATATTTTGAAATTTTAAAAGTAAATCTCTCGCGGCTTTATTTTGGGCCGCCAGGATCAGTTGGCCTAGGGGGCCTCTAGAACCCCCTGTGAGACATATCAAACCGTCAGCATGTCTCTCCAATGTTTCGATGGAGATTTCTACCTTTTCATCATCATTTTGAACATACATTTCAGAACTTAGTTTCATAAGATTTTTGTAACCAAGTTCATCTTTTGCAAGTAGCACAATTGGAGCAGTCGTTCGAGCCCGCCTCTCTGAACCCATATCTGTAAATCTAAAATCAATTTGGCAACCAATAATTGGTTGCAAACCATTATCTTTAAAAAGAACTGAGAATTCTAACGCACTGAATAAATTATTGGTTTCTGTCAGTGCAATAGCAGGCATATCATTAGCCTTACAAAGTTCTGGTAGTTTCTTTAAGCGCGTTGCTCCTTCGAGTAGAGAATACTCTGTATGTACACGCAGATGAATATATTTTGGAAAGCCGCTCATACTTTTAGTTTATTGTGCGAGATAAAAAAACTAAAGGCCTTGAAACAATTAAATTTCATACTTGAAAAAAGGAAATTTTTCGGTTCTTTTTATGAAGAGTAAATATTTGGTGGCCATTTCTACACCGCATCGAGGTGGTACATCATAGGCATACTAGGGTAAGGCGGTAGGTATTCTGGATGGATATCAGGTTTCTTCTTAATGGGGAGCCAGTCGCTTTAACTGAGGTTGATGCGACTAAAACTCTGCTAGATTGGTTAAGAATTGACAATCAACTTACTGGAACAAAAGAAGGCTGTAATGAAGGCGATTGTGGAGCCTGCACTGTTATCATTATCGATAAAGAAAAGGCAATCAAACCTCTAAATTCATGTATTCTATTTCTTCCTCAGCTTGATGGTAAAGCAGTTCGAACTGTAGAGGGAATTAAAAACCATAAAATACAAGAAAAAATGGTAGAGTTTCATGGCTCACAATGTGGATTTTGCACTCCAGGGTTTATTACCTCCATGGTTGCTGCAAGTATTAACGGAGACAAGGATCACGAAACAACCCTAGCTGGCAATCTTTGCCGATGTACTGGCTATGAACCGATTATTAAAGCAGCTAGAGTGGCTGAAAATGAAAAAAAGCCAAGCTGGGTTGAAGAAGATTTTCAGAAACTAGCTGAACTTCGAAAATCAGAATCCAAGAAATTACCAAAATCAAAAAAAGAGTTGGCAGAAATATTACAGAGCGAGCCAAATACTCAGTTAATTGCCGGGGCAACTGACGTTGGATTATGGGTGAATAAAGAATTTCAAAAATTTACAAATATTGCTTTTTTAAATCAAGTATCTGATTTTTGTAATATTGAAGAACTACAAGACGCATGGCAAATTGGAGCAGGAGTTAGTATCGAAAAACTGCGTAAGTGGGCTTTTGTCGAATCACCATCATTTTCAGAATTGCTCACTAGATATGGCTCTACACAGGTTAGAAATGCTGCGACTTTGGGAGGAAACATAGCAAATGGCTCACCGATAGGCGATAGTGCCCCAGCATTGATAGCTATGGAAACTGAACTCATCCTAAGGAGTGCAAAAGGACAGCGAACAATAAAGTTAGAAAACTTTTTTCTTGATTATAAAAAACAGGATCTGAGAGAAGGTGAGTTTTTAGAGTACCTAATTATTCCTAAAACAAATATGGCCACAAAATGTTATAAAATTAGCAAGCGCTTTGATCAAGATATATCGTCTGTCTGTGGTTGTTTTAATTTCATTTTAAATGATGGTTTACTCAAAAAATGCGTGATTGCTTTTGGAGGCATGGCTGGAATACCGAAGAGGGCTTTCCATTTAGAAAGTAAATTACTGAATCAACCATGGGAAGAAGGAGTATTACGCGCAAGCAGCGATAGTTTGAAAAAAGATTTTACTCCATTGTCCGACCTGCGGAGCTCTTCTGAATACCGCCAAACTTCAGCTCACAATTTATTACTTCGTTGTTATTATGAAACTCTTGGTTCAAATACAAATGTTCAACAGGTGGAACCATAAGTATGAATAAAGCCATACCTCATGACTCAGCGAAGTTACATGTTACTGGTGAAGCTCGCTATGTTGACGATATTCCACTCCCAGCAAAAACCTTACATCTTGCTTTTGGTCTATCCAGCATAGCCAAAGGTCAAATAAAGTCGATTGATCTTTCGGCTGTTAGGGAAGCACCTGGAGTTGTAGATATTATTGTCTCAAAAGACCTTCCATTTGGAAATGATGTTTCTCCAAATGCACATGACGAACCTTTGCTAGCCGATATATCTGTAAATTTTATTGGTCAGCCAATTTTTATAGTGGCTGCGAATTCACATTTGCAGGCACGATATGCTTCAACTTTAGCCATCATTGAATATGCTGAAGAGCAACCAGTCATAAGCATTGAGCAAGCGATTAAGTTGGATAGTCGCTTCGAGGAAGGTCCAAGAGTCTATAATAAGGGTGACGTTGTATCAGCATTCAAGAGTTCACCAATGACCATTGAAGGCACCCTTGAACTAGGTGGTCAAGAACACTTCTACCTTGAAGGTCAAGCAGCGATAGCGTCCCCACAAGACGATGGTGAAATGGTAATTTATAGTTCCACCCAGCATCCCACAGAAATTCAGCACAAAGTTGCTGAAACTTTGGGCCTAGACATGAACCTCATTAAAGTTGAAGTCCGCCGGATGGGAGGTGGGTTTGGTGGCAAAGAAAGCCAAGGAAATGCCCTAGCATGTGCTTGCGCAATCGCAGCGGTGCGAAATAATTCAACTGTAAAAATGCGATATGACCGCGATGATGATATGAAAATCACCGGCAAACGCCATGATTTTCGAATAGAATACACAGCTGGCTTTGATGAGTTAGGCAGTATCAAGGCACTTGATATTAAACACTATGTTCGCTGTGGATGGTCACAGGATCTATCTCTGCCCGTTGCCGATAGAGCTATGCTGCATGCTGACAATTGTTATCACATTCCAAACTTTAGGGTAGAAAGCCACCGATTAAGAACCAATACCCAAAGTGCAACTGCATTCAGAGGTTTTGGCGGACCACAAGGTATGATCGGCATGGAAAATATAATCGATCACATAGCCTTTTCACTTAATTTGGATCCTGATTTAGTAAGGAAGCACAATTTCTACACCAGTGAAAAGAAAATCAAAGATGGGATGAAACCCCAAACGTCTCATTATGGTATGGAAATTAAAGATTTCATAGTTCATGAAATGATGGATGAACTTTTAGAAAGCTCGGAATACTATACCCGTAAAACAAAAGTTGCGGAGTGGAATAAAGAGAACAAAATCTTAAAAAAAGGTATAGCTTTCAATCCTGTTAAGTTTGGAATTTCTTTTACACTTACTCAACTTAATCAGGCAGGAGCATTAGTCCACGTTTATAATGACGGCTCTGTGAGAATTAATCATGGTGGCACCGAAATGGGTCAAGGCCTTTTCCAAAAAGTCGCTCAAGTAGCTGCACGTATTTTCGGAATACCAATAAAAAAAGTGCAAATAACCGCCACTGATACCGCAAAAGTACCAAATACTTCAGCAACAGCAGCCAGCTCTGGAAGTGATCTGAATGGTATGGCAGTAAAAGAGGCCTGTGAAATTATTTGTGCTAGGATTTCATCGCATTTCATTGAAAAATATCGACCAAATACAAATGATGTTAAATTTGAAGATGGAAGAGTGAGGGGTAGTAACTTCGATATATCTTTTGAGGATGCCGTATACGAAATATACACACAGCGTATTAGCCTCTCATCAACTGGGTTTTACAAAACACCTGATTTGCAGTGGGACAGAATCAAAGGGAAAGGTCGACCCTTCTACTATTTTGCTTATGGTGCCGCAGTCTCAGAAGTGGTTGTAGACACGCTAACAGGTGAATTCAAATTATTGAGGAGTGATATATTACACGATGCGGGAAATAGCTTAAATTCAGCAATCGATATCGGTCAAATTGAAGGCGGATTTATACAGGGCGTTGGCTGGCTCACAACCGAAGAACTTGTTTGGGATGAAAGGGGCGAGTTAAAAACTCATGCACCATCAACTTATAAAATTCCTTGTGCATCTGATCGACCAAAAATTTTTAACGTAAGCTTGTTTGATAATTTGAATGTCGAAAATACAATTTACAAATCAAAAGCAGTTGGAGAACCACCTTTTATGCTTGGTATCTCTGTATTCCTTGCTCTCAGAAATGCAGTGTCTGCTTGTGGCAATGAATGGCCAATCCTAAATGCTCCAGCAACACCTGAAAATATACTAAGAGCAGTCAGGCGTGTAAATGGCACTTGATTACAGTACCTTTAAAACGGTTATAGAAAACAACGGACCGGTGGCTAGAGTCTTAATTCTGGAGACAAAAGGTTCTACACCAAGGGGCCTTGGTACCGAAATGTATGTCTGGGCCAACGGCACACATGGCACAATAGGAGGCGGCACTCTTGAATTCGAGGCGATAAAAGCTGCACGTAAAATTTTAGAAACAAAGAAGACAAAACTTAGGTCGTATCCGCTGGGCCCTGAATTAGGGCAGTGCTGCGGTGGTTTTGTAAAATTAGTAACCGAGTATTATGATGAAAAAGATGTTTCCAATTTGAAAGATCAGACCCTAAATGTAAGATCACTTTCGAGTACAACGGAAACTCCAAAAACGGTAGCACAGTTCGTCAGAAACTATAAAACAGAGACTATTGACTTTGACCACAAGCTTTCCGAGGACTGGCTAATTGAGAAAGTTATTGCTGCGAAGGTGCCGATATGGATATGGGGTGCTGGGCACGTAGGTTCTGCAATATTATCGCTTATGGCCCCTTTGCCAAACCTGGACATTTATTGGCTAGATACAGAAAGCAGCAGGTTTCCAGACTTAGAACTCTCTAATGTCTACAAAATAGTTTATGAAACACCAGAACAATTTATAAAGCGAGCGCAACCAACTGCTGAACATTTGATATTGACTTACTCACACAAAATCGACCTAGAGATCTGTGATAAGATTTTAAAACATGATTTTCAATGGGCTGGCTTAATTGGGTCAAAAACAAAATTTACTCGTTTTAAAAAGAAACTTTTATCGTTTGGGCACAGCAAAGACAAAATTGACCGAATTCAATGTCCAATAGGATACAAAAAATATGGAAAGCATCCTCAACAAATCGCTTTGGGCGTTGTAGTAAATTGGATGGAAAGAAATCACCAGATGCAAAAGGGTTTAATTCTTGATCAAAAAATTGCTTGAGATCAATGGAATCTCAAAGACATATCCTGGCGTGATCGCCAACAGCGATATTTCTTTCAATATAAATACTGGTGAAGTTCATGCCTTGCTCGGAGAGAACGGTGCGGGAAAATCCACGCTAGTAAAAATAATCTACGGGTTAGTGAAACCGGATAGTGGTAACTTGCTATTGAATGGAGTTCCTTTCAGACCAGGAACTCCAAGCGAAGCTCGAAAAGCTGGCATAGCAATGGTTTTTCAGCACTTTTCACTCTTTGAGGCATTGAGTGTTGCTGAAAATATCTCTTTAGGTATGGATAATCCCCCAAACCAAAGGGACTTAGGCAAAAAGATAAAATCGGTATCAGAGTCTTACGGACTGCCACTCGACCCAGCAAAGACAGTTGGTGAGCTGTCGGTTGGAGGGCGGCAAAGAGTAGAAATTATTCGCTGCCTATTACAAAATCCAAAGTTATTGGTGATGGACGAACCAACATCCGTTTTGACACCACAAGAAGTAGATATATTATTTAAAACTCTTCTAAAGTTAAGATCTGAGGGCACCTCCATTCTCTACATCAGTCACAAGTTGGAAGAGATAAGAAAATTATGCGATACAGCGACAATTTTACGTCTCGGAAAAAAAGTTGATACCTGCACACCAGAGAAAACAAGCACAAAAAAATTAGCAGAAATGATGGTTGGCTCTACTATTAAAGCCCCAGAAAAATTAAATAAACCTGCTGGGCGGGTTATGCTAAATGTGAACAATATTTGCTGCGTTAGTAAGAGCCAGTTCGGGACTTCGCTTACCAATGTGACATTTGATTTGAGGCAAGGAAAAATACTTGGTATTGGCGGTGTTGCTGGTAACGGTCAAGATGAATTATTTGCGGTTTTGTCAGGTGAGCAATTCTCTCAGCATGGCAGCATTGGTTTAAATGGAATTAATATTACTAAATTCAATCCTAACCAACGAAGAAAAATAGGATTGCTTTCTGCACCAGAGGAGCGCCTAGGCCACGCCGCTGCGCCTAACATGAGCCTGATCGAAAATACATTAATTACTGCTGAAAATTCTCAAAATCTTGTCTCTCGCGGCTTCATTGATTGGAAGAAAAGTAAAGCCTTTGCGGAAAAAGTTATAAAGAAGTTTGATGTAAGAACTCCCGGTTCCCAAAATACAGCTGGATCACTTTCTGGAGGGAATTTGCAAAAATTTGTTATTGGCAGAGAAATTTTACAGAATCCGAGTGTATTTATTGTGAACCAACCAACATGGGGTGTCGATGCTGCTGCTGCATCTTCCATAAGGCAAGCGCTTTTGACACTTTCAGAGAATGGCGCAGCAATTTTAGTCATTTCACAAGATCTAGATGAGCTATTGGAAATCAGTGATCAGTTTGCCGCCTTAAATGGTGGAGCTTTATCCAGGATAGAAAAAACTGCCGACCTGTCTATGGAACAAATTGGCCTTATGATGGGAGGGGCTAAAGACCTGGAAGTGCACAATGTTTAAATTAGAAAAACGTCCCGAACAATCTCAAAAATGGATTTACTTATCTCCTTTCCTAGCAGTCTTAATTACAATGATTTCTGGAGGTATTCTATTTGCCACATTAGGCGAAAACCCTTTCGAAGCAATACGCATTATCTTCTGGGATCCATTGTTTGATCCAAGTTTTGCAAGTTACTCTCGCCCACAGTTACTTGTAAAAGCAGGCCCTTTAATCTTAATAGCTATCGGTCTTTCTTTTGGATTTAAGGCAGGTGTTTGGAATATAGGAGCTGAAGGTCAATATATTCTGGGTGCTATTTTTGGAGCAAGTGTTGCGCTAGCTTTTTACCCTATGGAAAGTAAACTTATCTTTCCGTTGATGATTATCGCTGGTGCGCTTGGCGGCTTCCTTTGGGGATTGATCCCTGCGTTGCTAAAAGCAAAGCTAAATACCAATGAAATTTTAGTTTCACTTATGCTTGTGTATGTAGCTGAGTCAATACTAGCCTCTGTAAGTCAGGGCCTTTTAAAAAACCCTGATGGATATGGCTTTCCAGGTTCACGCAATTTACAAAATTATGCAAGCGCGGCCAATGTTGAAATTATCGCTAACTCAGGCATGCATTGGGGCGTTTTATTTGCTTTTATAACAGTAATTTTCTCCTACATCATTCTAACCAAACATATTCAAGGTTTTAATATTCAATTAACTGGGCAGGCACCTAGAGCTTCTAAATTTGCTGGAGTAAATCCAACTGCAAATATTGTCTTTTGTCTTGGCATCTCCGGGGCACTTGCAGGTCTCGCTGGAATGTTTGAAGTATCTGGACCATCTGGGCAGATAACCATTGAATTTAATTCAGGCTATGGCTTTACCGCAATTATCGTCGCTTTTCTTGGGCGACTACATCCTATTGGTATATTTCTATCAGGCTTATTGATCGCCCTGACATATATCGGAGGTGAGTTAGCACAGTTAATGCTAGGTTTGCCTGGAGCTTCTATACAGTTATTTCAAGGAATGCTTCTGTTCTTCCTTCTCGCAACAGATCTGTTTGCAAACTATAAAGTTAAAATAGGAGCAAATAAATAATGGACTTTTCTAGTATCAATCCTGCTCTTCTAATAGCCTCCCTGATGGTATCCGCAACGCCCATCTTATTGGCAGCTATCGGGGAAGCAGTTGTAGAAAAATCTGGTGTATTAAATCTCGGTGTAGAAGGTATGATGATTGTTGGAGCTGTAGTAGGCTTTATAGTAGCGGTGAATACTGACACACCTCTATTAGGGTTTGTTTGCGCAGCCATTATATCAGGAATATTTTCAATCATATTCGGCATACTCACGCAATATTTAAAATCTAACCAGGTAGCGACTGGCCTTGGCCTGACATTAGTAGGCTTAGGTTTATCTGCATTGTTGGGACGGCCCTATGAGGGGATGAAATCTCCAACTCTCAAGGCGCTGGAAATACCATTCTTTAGCGATATCCCTGTTTTAGGAAAAATGCTATTTTCACACGATTTAATGATTTATTTTTCTATTTTTTTAGTAACCTTGGTTTGGTGGTTTTTAAAATACACACACGCCGGAATGGTTTTGAGAGCAGTAGGTGAAAATCATGACGCTGCTCATGCGCTTGGATACAAGGTCGTTCTGGTAAGAATGCTTGCTATAATGTTTGGTGGTGCCACAAGTGGTTTAGGAGGCGCATATATTTCTCTGGCGAGAGTTCCACAATGGACCGAAGGAATGACTGCCGGTGCAGGATGGATTGCGTTAGCAATTGTAGTTTTTGCTAGCTGGAGACCATGGCGTGTTTTGTTTGGTGCCTATATTTTTGGCGGTGTGACAGTATTACAGCTAAATTTACAGGCGGCTGGAGCTTCTATACCTGTCGAGTACTTATCAATGTCACCGTATTTGATTACAATTGTAGTTCTTGTTATTATTTCATCACGGGGGAATCAGGGAGCGCCCGCATCCCTGGGACGACCATTTCACGCCTCTTCATGAGGCCTATTTCAATTTAGGGAGAGATATATGTACATAAAATCTGTAATAGCTGGCGCAATAGCTTCGCTCGGAGTTGCGGCAGCGGCTTTGGCTGCCGATGTCAAAGTAGGGTTTGTTTATGTGGGACCAGTTGGTGACTATGGATGGACATATGAGCATGATCAAGGCCGGCTGGCAGTAGAAGAACATTTCGGTGATAGAGTAGAAACTGTCTACCAAGAATTGGTTCCAGAGGGTGCAGATTCAGAGAGAGTTATGACCCAAATGGCTCTACAAGGAGCAGATTTAATTTTCACAACTTCATTTGGTTATATGGAACCAACGATAAACGTTGCAAAAAAATTTCCAGATGTAAAATTTGAACATGCCACTGGCTATATGCGAGCTGACAATGTTTCGACCTATTCAGCTAGGTTTTACGAAGGAAGAGCTATTCAAGGTCATATTGCAGGGAAGATGACCAAGACAAACAAAGTTGGTTATATCGGATCTTTTCCAATTCCAGAAGTTGTAAGAGGAATTAACTCTGCATTCATACATGCCAGGAAGGTTAACCCCGATGTCGAATTTAATATAGTTTGGATTTACACATGGTTTGATCCTGCAAAAGAAGCTGATGCTGCAACTGCTTTAATCGAACAAGGTTGCGATGTCGTATTACAGCATACCGACTCAACTGCACCACAAGCTGCTGCAGAAAAAGCAGGTGGCGTTATAACTTTTGGCCAAGCTTCGGACATGGCAATGTTCAAACCTATGCCGAGAGTTTCATCCATTATTGACGACTGGGCACCATACTATATTGCCAGAACTCAGGCTGTCCTAGATGGAACTTGGACTTCAACTGATACCTGGGATGGTATCGGACCTGGCATGGTTGGAATTGGAGAAATTACTTCTGCCGTTCCAGCTGATGTAAAAGCAGAAGCACTAGCTATGAAAGATGCAATTGCCTCAGGAGATTATCATCCATTTACAGGACCAATTAATAAACAAGACGGTTCGGTATGGTTAGCTGCAGGTGAAACTGCAGACGATGGAACTCTTTTGGGCATGAACTTTTATGTCGAAGGCATAAAGGGTGACGTTCCACAATAAAAAGATTAATAGCCCCCATAAGTTTATGGGGGCTTTAAAACCACCGTTGGAACCAATCTAATGACAGATGTAGTAATAATCGGTGGAGGAATTGCCGGCATTGCTGCATGTGCCCAAATAGCACCCCATTTAAAGGTAACTTTATTAGAAGCCGAACCCGAGTTATGCTATCATTCATCGGGGAGGTCTGCTGCAACATTTATCGAGGATTATGGTAACAGGGTCACAAAAGAGCTAAATAAAGAAAGCTTGACCTTTCTTAAAAGTGAAAGCCAAGGCTTTTTAAAAAAGCGAGGCTTGTTATTAATTGGCAAATACGGTGAAGAGAAAGAATTTCAAACTGATGCCGGGGATCTAGGCTTAGCACATATTTCATTCGATGAAGCTTTCCAACTGCTGCCTTCTCTGAAACAAGAAGGGATCACACGACAAGCCTACAGACCTGATGTTTACGATATTGATACAAACAAACTCTTTGAATATTACAGAAAAATTGCCTTAGAAAATGGAGCTCAGATAAGAAAAAAGACAAAACTTATTGGTGCTTATCTTCAGAATAATAAATGGAAAATAAAAAGCTCAAATGGTGACCTATCGGCCAGCATAATGATAAATGCAGCTGGAGCTTGGGCCGATCAGGTTGCAGAGTTCTGTGGGATCTCAAAACTTAATATAATTCCCTATAAACGCTCTATCGCTAGAATGCAGGCACCAAAGGGAGTCGATGTGCAAAATTGGCCTATGCTCGATGGTGTCGGAGAGACTTGGTATGCAAAACCCGATGCAGGAAATCTTATAATATCACCCGCTGACAAGCAAATGGTCAGCGCTCACGACGCATGGGCAGATGATGCAACGTTAGCGGCTGGCATTCAGTCTTTTCAGGGCGTAGTAAATTTTCCAATCAACCGCATGCTATCTAACTGGGCTGGTTTGAGAAGCTTTGCTCCAGATGAAAATTTGGTGATAGGACCAGACAAAAATAACTCATCTTTTTTCTGGTTTGCAGGTCAAGGAGGGTATGGTTTCCAAACAGCAGCAGCCGCAAGTCAGTTATTGTCCGATTTACTACTGGAGAAAAACGTATCAGTTGATAGCGAAATACTTGAGGCCCTTTTGCCAGGAAGATTTTAATGCCACTTCGGGAAAACTTACCACTAACAGCCAGCCAGTTTGCAAATATTGGAGAAAAAAAATTATATTCAGACTCTGCTGCAAGAAATACTTCCGTAATACTGGAAGTTCTATCTCAATATCTACCGGAGAAAGGAAAAGTCTTGGAGCTTGCAAGTGGTACTGGTCAGCACTGCACATACTTCGCTAAGACTTTTTATAATCTTGAATGGCAACCAAGTGATATTGATCCTAAGTGTTTAGATAGCATCAAGGCCTATATTCAAGAAGGAGACCATGAGAATATTAGAACACCGTTATTGCTTGATGTCACTGCCTGCGACTGGGCCAAAAATATTAATGGTTATGACGTAATAATCACGATTAATATCTTCCATCTCATAAGTAATAGAGAAATGAAAAATCTTATTCGCGAAAGTTCATTTGCGCTGAAAAGTAATGGCTATTTTATGATTTACGGCCCATTTATGAGAAGTGGTGAACTAATAAGCGATCAAGATTTTAAGTTTCACAACTCACTGACCAATTATGACCAAGAAATCGGGTATAAAGACGACTTTGATATACTTGATGAAATCGAAGAAAATAACCTATCTCCAGAAGCAGTTATTGAAATGCCTGCTAATAATCTGATGTTTATAGCAAAAAAATAGAACCAAAATAGAGCTTTGATTATTGAATTATAAAGTATTAGTGCACTACGATAGTGTAAATCACACTATAAATTGGGGCCATGATGTTTTCGATCGAACATGAATTTGACTCAACAGTCATAACTTTAGTTGATGAAGGAACTGCTCAATTACAAGAAGATCTTATCATCAATAGTTTCTCTGAATGCGTAACAATTGAACAATATGACGCTCGTACTGACAAAATTAATAAAATCACATTTTCTATGGCTCAGCTAAAGGACTTAAGTGCTGCCATTAATCTTCCTGAGGGAGTGTATACGAGGTTTAAAAAAGAAAATTTTAAGTAATAACATCCGAAGTAGCGACAGAAACAGTTTTTAAGAATGCAAAACAAGTTTGGCCATGCTTTAAATTCATTGCATTAAGAGAACGCTGCGTTATTCTTGTTGTTAGTCTATGACCTCCAACTTCAATACCGACAATAGCACCAGGTCCATTCCCTAGAATTACCTCATCCACCTTGCCCTGCAAAATGTTAAGAGCCGATATCTTTTTAGGTTTTTCGATTGCAAGTGTTATATCTTTTGCAAGGATTCTTAAATAAACTTTGCTACCTAAAATTGCATCGATCTTGGGCAAAAATAATTTAGAACCTGCAAAATCTAGTTCTGTAATGCCATCGGATGCATGTTTTGAGACCTTAGCCTCAACAAAAGATGAAAGGTCTCTTAAACCCAACTTCTTTGCAACACTGAAACTAGACAATATTTGCAAAGTCTTTCCTTGCTCAAGAATCCTGCCTTTTTCAAGAACTACAATTCTATCAGAAAGTCTGACAACCTCAGATTGAGAATGGCTTATGTAAAGGATTGGTATTTTAAAATTATCACGCACGAACTCTAAATAAGGGATTACTTCTGCTTTCAAACCTTCATCAAGCCCGGTCAAGGGCTCATCCAGAATGAGTATTTTTGGATTGCTCAGCAAAGCCCGACCGATCGCCACTCTTTGCTTCTCACCACCTGATAAATTTCCGGGTAAACGATGAAGAATTTGTGCTAAATTTAGCACTTCCACAATTTCTGTAAATGAGCTGAGGTGACCCTTTCGGCCAAATCTATTTGAATACTTTAAGTTACTCTCAACCTTCATATGTGGGAATAGCCTTGCATCTTGAAAGACAAAACCAATACCTCTCTTGTTAGCGGGCACATTAATTTTTTGCTGACTTTCAAAAATTACTTCATTAAGTATTTTTATATAACCGGAGTCTGGTTTCACTAATCCTGCGATAAGGTTCACCAGCGTTGATTTACCAGCACCCGAAGGTCCAAAAATTGCAGTTATACCAATGTCAGCATAAAATTCTGTATTGAGCTGGAAGTCACCCACAGTTTTTTCAATGTTTACAGCTATACTCATTCGTTGTGTTCTCTTCTGCTCAACCTGCTGGCAAGAACTTCAGAAATATATAACGCTCCAATAGAAATCAGTAAAGAAAGACAGACTAATCTTAATGTCATAAAGTTATTGTCTGGGATCTGCAAAAATTCAAAAATGGCTGATGGTATTGTTTGGGTTTGCCCGGGAATGTTTGATACAAAGGTGATTGTAGCTCCAAATTCTCCCATTGATTTTGCAAATCCTAAAACAGCTCCCGTTATTAAAGCTGGGATAATTAAGGGCAAAGTTATTGTTAGGAAGATTATAAACTTATTTGCACCCAATGAGTAAGCAGCCACTTCTAATTTTGAATCAACACTCTCAAACCCTAATCTAATGGCACGAACCATCAATGGAAAAGACATAATGGCAGCAGCAAGCACAGCGCCAAACCAATGAAAGGCTACAGTGACGCCAAAATAGGTATCTAAAAAACGTCCGATCATCCCGGTGCGATTAAATAAAAGCAATAAAAAGTACCCTGTAACTACAGGGGGTAGTATTAATGGAATATGAACAATGACATTTAGTGCCTGCCGGCCCCAGAATTTTTTTCGGGATAAAACATAAGCAATATAGATTGCCGGTAGTAAACTAAAGACAACAGACCAAATTGACACCTTTATTGACAACAAAATTGCATCTATTTCCTGCGAGCTTAATTCCAAAACAAATATCCATTACTTATGCTTGCTTTTTATCATGTAGCCAAAGTGACTGACAACTTCAAAATTGAACACTTGCAAATAGAGAATATTACAACTATACGACGGATAACAGCGGTGTGTTGGGCAACTTTCACTCCACCGATTTAACGCAGCGGGCCGCAGGCCCGTTTTTTTGTATGAAATAATGATTAACAACTTAATAGCAAAATCCTATATGGATAAAAAACTTGCAGAACTCTTAAATCCAATTTTAGAGGATTTGGGATTCGAAATGGTTCGAGTTAGATTATCCAGCGGTGACCCTAGCACCTTACAGATTATGGCTGATCGCTTAGACGGTCCGATAGGAGTTGATGAATTAGCAGAAATTAATACATCAGTAGGGACAATCTTAGATGTAGAGGATCCAATACCAGAAAATTATACATTGGAAATTTCAAGCCCTGGCATCGATCGACCGCTTACAAGAATAAAAGATTTTGACTCATTCCAAGGTTTTGAAGCCAAAATAGAAACAACCGAACTAATTGATGGACGACGACGGTTTAGAGGCGTTTTGGCTGGGGTAAATAATGATGAAGTACTTATCAACCTTGAGGAAGGTACCATCGGTTTAAAATTTACTTGGCTGTCAGAAGCAAGATTAGTTTTATCGGATGATTTAATTAAAAAAATGCTTAAGAAAAATACCAAGACAAGTATTTTGAATGAAGAAAACTTTGACGAAATTGAAACCCAGTTGGAAAATAATGAGGAGTAGAAAATGGCTATAACTTCCGCAAACCAATTAGAATTGTTGCAAACAGCTGAAGCTGTAGCACGCGAAAAAATGATCGACCCAAGTCTAGTGGTGGAAGCTATGGAGGAAAGTTTAGCGCGAGCAGCTAAATCACGCTACGGCTCTGAAATGGATATACAAGTTTCTATTGACAGAAAGACTGGTCGAGCGACATTCCGACGTGTTCGCACAGTTGTAGAAGAAGAACTTTTAGAAAATTACCAAGCTGAAATGACCGTGGAACAAGCCAAACAATATATGGAAAACCCAGAAGTTGGACAACAATTCATTGAGGAAATACCTCCAGTGGACATGGGACGCATCGCAGCTCAATCGGCTAAGCAAGTAATTTTACAGAAAGTGCGAGAAGCAGAGCGTGACAGACAGTTCGAAGAATTTAAGGATCGTGCTGGTACAATAATAAACGGTGTTGTGAAACGTGAGGAATACGGAAACGTTATAGTTGATGTCGGAAGAGGCGAGGCAATGCTTCGGCGAAATGAAAAAATTGGCCGCGAAAGTTATCGGTCAGGAGACAGGATCCGGTGTTACATAAAAGATGTGAGAAGAGAAATGAGAGGTCCTCAAATCTTTTTATCAAGAACAGCACCTGAATTTATGGCTGAATTATTTAAAATGGAAGTTCCCGAAATTTATGAGGGAATCATCGAAATCAAATCAGTTTCAAGAGATCCTGGATCACGCGCAAAAATATCAGTATTTACCAATGATGGCTCAATTGATCCCGTTGGTGCTTGCGTTGGAATGCGAGGCAGCCGCGTGCAAGCGGTTGTGAACGAATTACAGGGTGAAAAAATCGATATTATTCCATGGAATGAGGATCAACCAACATTTTTGGTGAATGCTCTACAGCCTGCAGAAGTAACTAAAGTTGTTTTGGATGAAGAGGCTGGGAAAATCGAAGTTGTTGTTCCAGACGATCAACTATCTCTTGCAATTGGGCGTAGGGGGCAAAATGTTCGCTTGGCTAGTCAGTTAACAAATCTCGATATCGATATCTTGACTGAGGCTGAAGAGTCTGTACGGCGCCAAAAAGAATTTGAAGAGCGTACTACGTTGTTCATGGATACTCTGGATTTAGACGAATTTTTTGCCCAACTCCTTGTTTCTGAGGGTTTTGCGAGTTTAGAAGAAGTAGCTTACGTCGAATTAGATGAGTTAATGGTAATTGACGGGGTAGACGAGGAGACAGCCAGTGAGCTACAAACCCGCGCTCGTGAGTTTCTTGAGAAAGAAACCCAGGAAGCTTTCGACAAATTACGCAATCTCGGTATAGAGGAAGCATTGCTAAACTTTGATGGGCTATCTCCACAAATGCTGCTTGTTCTTGCTGATGATGGAATAAAAAATGTTGAAGAGTTTGCGAAATGCGCCGACTGGGAGCTCGCGGGAGGCTGGACAACGGTTGACGGTGAAAGAGTTAAAGATGACGGACTTTTAGAAAAGTTTGGCGTCACTCTTGAAGAGGCCCAAGATCTCATTATGACAGCACGAGTCATTCTGGGATGGGTAAACCCAGATGAAATTTCGCCAGTTAATTCTGCTGAGGCTGAAGAGGAAAATTTGCAAGAAAGCTAATATGACAAACGCATTTGAGCATAAAGATACACTACAGAGTAACGAAAGAAAGTGTATCGCAACTGGCAAAATCAGGGATAGAGACGAAATGTACCGTTTTATAATCGGCCCTGACGGTCAACTTCTACCCGATTTGGCTGAAAAATTACCAGGAAGGGGTCTATGGGTCTCGGCTAATCAATTATCTTTGAAATTGGCTATAGAAGAAAATCTTTTTGAGAAGTCGGCAAAAAAAACTTTAAAAGTGAAAGATAATTTAATTTCTGAGATAGAATGCCTCCAATCAAAAAGGTTACTGGATCTTATCCGTTTGGCACGTAAAGCTGGCCAAGCAGTATGTGGCTACGAGAAAGTAAAGGAGTGGCTTTCAAAAGATAAAGTTTTACTTCTTATACAAGCGCATGATGGTTCTGGTAGAGGCAAGTCAAAACTTAGCCCGCCAGATACTGGAAAATTTATTGGCTGCTTAAGTTCACTTGAATTGGGAGAGGCATTTGGGAGACAAAGTGCAATTCATTGTGCAGTTACATCTGGTGGTTTAGCTAAACGTATAGTACAGGAGGCGCACCGGTTAAAGGGTCTTCGACAGAATTTTGGTGAAGAATCACCTGAAAGGAAAAGACAACTAAATGAGCGATAGTGATGGCAAAAAAACTCTAGGTCTGCGGGGTGGGCCCCGCGCAGGTAATGTCAAACAAAGCTTTAGCCACGGACGTAGCAAGAGTGTTGTTGTCGAAACCAAACGTAAACGGGTAGTCGTGCCAAAATCGGGCACTGCAAAACCTATGGATGGAGCACAAGCCACAGAGAAAACAGCTAGTGCAAGACCTTCTGGTGTTACAGATGCAGAAATGGAACGTCGGATGAAAGCTTTGCAAGCTGCAAAAGCCCGCGAAGCAGAAGAAAAATCGGAACGTATAGCCGAAGAGCAAAATAGGCAAGAAGAGCGCGACAGAAGAATAGCTGAGCAGGAAGCTAAAGAAAAAGAACAAAGAAATGCTGAAGACAGGGCTCGCAAAAAAGCTGATGAAGAAAAGGCAAGAGTAGAAGCCGAAGAATTAGCAAAACAGGCTGCCCTCAATACGCCTGTGCCAAAAGGTGACCCAGAAACTGTGCTGAAGGAGCAAAAAAACCCTCAGTCAGCACAAAGAAAGAAAACTCGCGAGGATGAACCTAGTGAAAGACGAAACACAAAGGGTCGTGAAGGATTTGGTCGAAGATCTGGCAAGTTAACTATAAGTCAAGCCCTAGAGGGTGAAGGCGGCCGACAAAAATCAATGGCCGCAATGAAGCGCAAACAAGAACGAGCACGTCAAAAAGCGATGGGCCAAATGCAGGAGCGCGAAAAAGTTGTAAGAGACGTTCAAATACCTGAGGCCATAGTCGTTTCTGAATTAGCAAATAGAATGGCAGAGCGTGTAGCAGAAGTTGTAAAAGCGCTTATGAAAATGGGTATGATGGTAACCCAGAACCAAGTAATTGATGCCGATACGGCTGAGCTAATCGTCGAAGAATTTGGACACAAAGTCGTAAGAGTTTCAGATGCAGACGTCGAGGATGTTATCAATGAGGTGAAAGACGCTGAATCTGATCTAAAGCCCAGACCAGCAGTAGTAACAATAATGGGGCACGTAGATCACGGCAAAACATCTTTGCTGGATGCAATTAGAAACACCAAGGTAACAGCTGGAGAAGCAGGCGGAATTACACAGCATATCGGCGCGTACCAAGTTGAGACAAAACGAGGTGATATCATAAGCTTTCTTGATACTCCGGGGCACGCTGCATTCACCTCCATGCGCTCAAGGGGTGCTCAAGTTACCGATATTGTAGTTTTAGTGGTAGCTGCAGATGACGCTGTCATGCCACAAACAGTGGAGGCAATAAATCATGCGAAGGCTGCAAATGTTCCAATGATTGTTGCTATTAACAAGGTTGACCGAACCGAAGCGAACCCAGATAAGGTCAGGACTGATCTACTTCAACATGAAGTAATAGTAGAAAAGCTTTCTGGAGAAGTCCAAGATGTCGAAGTCTCGGCAATAAATGGAACTGGATTGGATGAATTACTGGAAGCTATAGCGCTACAGGCAGAAATATTGGAACTTACTGCGAACCCAGACAGGGCTGCTCAGGGTGCAGTAATTGAAGCTCAACTAGATGTGGGACGCGGACCCGTAGCAACCGTGTTAGTTCAACGCGGGACTTTGCAACAGGGTGATATCTTTGTTGTAGGCGAACAATGGGGTAAAGTGAGGGCACTTATCAATGACCAGGGCAAACGTGTTGATACCGCAGGACCTTCAGTACCCGTCGAAGTGCTAGGCTTAAATGGGACACCTGAAGCTGGTGATGTTTTGAACGTTGTTGAAACTGAAGCCCAGGCGAGAGAGATTGCAGACTACCGAATTGCAGTTGCAAAGGAGAAACGAGCTACTGCTGGAGCATCCACTTTGGAACAAATGATGGCAAAAGCTAAAGAAGACAAAAATGTTTCAGAGCTTCAAATTTTAGTTAAAGCTGATGTGCAAGGTTCTGCAGAAGCAATTGTACAGGCAATGGAAAAAATTGGAAATGATGAAGTTAGAGTTCGTGTACTGCACTATGGTGTTGGAGCAATTACAAACACAGATATAAGCCTAGCCGAAGCCTCTAATGCACCAGTAATTGGGTTTAATGTACGCGCGAACACCTCTGCTCGTCAGGTCGCAAATCAAAAGGGTGTTGAAGTCAGATATTACTCTGTAATCTATGACCTAGTTGATGATATCAAAGCTGCTGCAAGTGGACTTCTATCAGCAGAAATTCGTGAAAATTTCATAGGTTATGCTCAAATCAAAGAAGTGTTCAAAGTGTCTGGAGTAGGTAAAGTTGCAGGTTGTATAGTAACGGAGGGCGTTGCGCGACGTAGCGCTGGCGTTCGCTTACTGCGTGACGATGTTGTCATACATGAGGGTACACTTAAAACACTTAAGCGCTTTAAAGATGAGGTGCCCGAAGTGCAATCAGGACAAGAATGCGGTATGGCTTTTGAGAATTATGAGGATATCCGAAACGATGATGTCATTGAGATTTTTGAGCGACAAGAAATCGAGCGGAACCTAGATTAACATCATAGCCAATCTCTAAGAACCGATATTAGTGGAATATCTGCAGCTGGCATTGGAAATTCTTTTAAGCTGTTTACATGCACCCATTTTAAGTTCTGACCTTCTTTAGCTTTGGGTGTTCCCTCCCACTTTCGACAAGCGAAAAGTGGCATCAATAGATGAAAATCTGAATACCCATGACTGGCAAAGGTAAGGGGAGCTAGACAACTTGACCAGGTTTCAATTCCTAGTTCTTCATAAAGTTCTCTAATTAAGGCATCCTCTGGAGTTTCCCCAGGCTCAATTTTACCGCCGGGAAATTCCCACAAACCCTCCATGCTTTTCCCACTGGGCCTTTGGGCTATTAAAACTCTTCCATCCCGATCAATAAGTGCAACCGCTGATACTATTATAACTTTCATGATCTATAGTCTGCATTTATTTCTATGTACCTGTCAGTCAGATCGCAGGTCCAAACCTTTGCACTACCTGTACCTATGCCTAAATCAACATTTAAATTCAAACGTTGGCGCTTCATATATGCAGCACCATCGGACTCTTTATAATGTGGGGATACCCATCCATCTTCTGCTACCAAAATATCCCCTAATCTTATTGACAATTTATCTCTATCAGCAGATGCACCTGACTTGCCGATTGCCATAACAATTCTTCCCCAGTTTGGATCTTCTCCAGCAGCAGCAGTTTTTACCAAAGGGGAGTTGGCTATAGACATAGCGTGCATCTTAGCTTCTTTTCGGTCTACAGCACCAGTGACACTAACCTCAATAAACTTGCTTGCCCCCTCTCCATCACATACGACTTGATGCGCCAAATCAAGCATCACTTTTCGTAATCCCTCACGAAAGTCTAGATCATTTTTATTCACTCGAATACCACTTTTGCCAGTTGCACTAACTAATAAAGTATCAGAAGTTGAGGTATCACTATCAACCGTAATACAGTTGAATGTTTCCTCATTTAAATCTGAAACAATTGACTGCAGATCATTTTTATCAATAAGAGCATCTGTAAAAATATATACCAGCATAGTACCCATATTCGGAGCGATCATACCTGACCCTTTTGCAATGCCCGAAATTGTTATTTTGCCTCCACTCGACCTGACTTTAACACTACTACCCTTAGGAAAAGTATCTGTAGTCATTATAGCCCGAGCGGCATTCTCTATTTTTGAAACGTGAAGCGAGTCAACCAGATAATCGAACACGTTTATTATTTTTTGATATTCTAGCAACTCACCTATTACTCCCGTTGATGATGAGAATATTCTCTCAACTGGTATCTGCACTCTTGTTGAAAGCTCCGCAATGATTTCTCTAACCGCTAACTCACCATGCCGACCAGTGAAAGCATTTGCATTACCCGAGTTTACAATTATTGCAGCCCCTGTGTTCTCAACGTTGATGCCAATTTTATTTTGACAATCAATTACAGGCGCAGATCTCGTCATTGAGCTGGTGAATAAACCAGCAATTACAGTTTCAGGTTCTAAGAGAATAAGAGTAGCGTCTTCACTATCTCCTGATTTTATACCAGCGTTCGCCGTGGCAAATCTTACTCCTGAAATGGAATGCATAATTGGAAAATTTTTAGGAGCCAACGGGGAAATATTTGATACTATTGACATTGCATAACCCTATACTGATATCTGTATGACCGTTAAAAATAGTAGAATTTGATACATTTTGTGTAGCTCTTTTAATCCACAAATACATTAGGGTCTATATTGATTAAGAACTGAATTTATATGTAATTTCCTCAACCGATTACGGCGATATACTTCGATCAAAAACCCATGGAGATTATCTTTGCTTATGAATAAAGCTACTAAACCTATTCTAAAGTCGCAGAGAACGTTGACACTTTTTATGCATCCCCTTAAATCGCATAGAGAATTTTTACTAGCGTGCTTAAAACTTTTAAGGTTTTCTGACCATAGAAGCACTGATCATCAAACTTAAATCCTTTGTGGGTAAGGAATGAAATGTTAGGTCTTGGAAAAATTGCAAAAAAGGTTTTCGGCACTCCAAATGATCGACGAATACGAGAAGCTCAAAATATCGTCGAAAGTATCAATGCGTTAGAGAAAGATTTCAGCGTTCTCTCTGATAGTGAAATAAGCTCAAAAACAAAAGAGTTTAAAGAGCGTCTCGAGAAGGGAGAAACATTAGATATGTTACTTCCGGAGGCTTTTGCGAACTGCCGTGAAGCCGCAAAGAGAGCGTTAGGTCTACGGGCATTTGATGTTCAATTACTTGGAGGAATTTTTCTACATCGAGGTAACATTTCCGAAATGAAGACGGGTGAAGGTAAAACTTTAGTTGCTACCTTTCCAGCATATTTAAATGCTCTTGTTGGAAAAGGAGTACACATTGTTACAGTGAATGATTATCTTGCAAAGCGAGATGCAGACTGGATGTCAAAAGTTTACACTGCGCTAGGAATGACAATAGGGGTCGTTTATCCACAGCAAGGGGATGAAGAAAAGCTAGAAGCATACTCCTGTGATATTACGTACGCGACAAATAATGAATTAGGTTTTGATTATCTGCGCGATAATATGAAACCAAGTATAGATCAAATTGCTCAGAAACATCATTATTTTGCTATTGTAGACGAAGTTGATAGCATTTTAGTCGACGAGGCCAGGACTCCACTAATTATATCTGGTCCAGCTCAGGATCGATCAGAGCTTTACATAAAAATTGATAAACTAATTCCAACCTTAAAAGAAATGCATTTTACAATCGACGAAAAATCGAGAAATGTTACTTTTACGGATGAAGGAAACGACTTTTTGGAGCTACAGCTCAGAGAAAGAGACCTACTTCCAGAAAACCAATCCCTTTACGATCCCGAGAGTACAACTGTGGTCCACCATGTTAATCAAGGGCTAAGGGCGCATAAACTTTTTACTAAAGATAAAGATTATATTGTAAGAGACAAACAAGTCGTTTTAATCGATGAATTTACTGGACGGATGATGTCTGGAAGACGATTGTCAGAAGGCCTTCACCAAGCGATTGAAGCAAAAGAGGGCTGTGAGATTCAGCCAGAAAATGTCACGTTAGCTAGCGTTACGTTCCAAAATTACTTTCGGCTGTATGAAAAGTTATCTGGTATGACAGGTACTGCTGCAACTGAAGCAGACGAATTTATGGAAATTTATAAGCTTGGGGTGCTAGAAATTCCAACAAATAAACCTGTGACCAGATCAGATGAAGATGACAGGGTTTACCGAACTGCAAAAGAAAAATACGAGGCCATAGTTAAAGAAGTCAAAGAAGCGAACTCAAAAGGCCAGCCAGTTCTATTAGGGACAACATCAATAGAAAAATCTGAACTTTTGTCAGATTTACTTAAAAAGTCTGGTATCAAGCATAATGTCTTAAATGCACGTCAACATGAGCAAGAGGCATATATAGTTGCTAACGCGGGCAAATTTAGCGCGGTAACAATTGCGACAAACATGGCGGGCCGCGGTACTGATATACAATTAGGCGGCAACCTGGAAATGGAAGTCTTGGAAGCTCTAGAAAAAAAACCAAAATCAAAAGCCGACCAGATACGTACAACTATTGAAAAAAAACATTCGAAAGAGAAAGATCAAGTTTTAGAAGCCGGTGGCTTATTTGTGTTAGCATCAGAACGGCACGAAAGCCGTAGAATTGATAACCAATTAAGGGGTCGCTCGGGCAGGCAAGGTGATCCTGGCAAAACCTGTTTCTTTCTAAGTTTAGAAGATGATTTGATGCGTATATTTGGGTCGGAAAGACTCGACAAAGTATTATCAACGCTTGGTATGGAAGAAGGGGAAGCAATTATACACCCATGGGTAAATAAATCCCTTGAACGCGCGCAGTCTAAAGTTGAAGCCCGAAATTTTGATATTCGTAAACAATTACTGAAATTCGACGATGTAATGAATGATCAGAGAATTGCTATATTCGAACAACGCCTTGATATAATGCGCGCTGACGATCAAACTGAAATCATTGATGATATGCGTAACGACGTGATTGACGATCTGATAAATATTCATATTCCTCCAAAATCATATCCTGACCAATGGGATCTAGATGGTCTCAAAGGAGCGTTAAGGGATGGTATGAACCTTGATTTACCTGTCAAAGACTGGGCAAATGAAGAAGGTGTAGACGACGAATTGCTGACCCAGCGTATTGAAGATGCGGCGAACTCAATGATGACTGAAAAAACAAAAGCGTTTGGTAAAGAAGCAATGCAGCAAGTGGAAAAACAACTTTTGCTTCAGACAATTGACACTAAATGGCGAGAGCATCTTATAACTCTGGAACATTTGAGATCCGTTGTCGGTTTTAGGGGTTATGCTCAGAGAGATCCATTAAATGAGTATAAAAATGAAGCTTTCCAGCTATTCGAGCGTCTTTTAAATGGCTTACGTTACGATGTAACAAAACAGCTTAGCATGGTGAGACCCCTAACTGATGAAGAACGCAAGGCAATGGTTGCAAAGTTTTTAGACGAACAAAAGAAACTTCAAGTAGCTCCTAAAATAGAGAATACAGAAACTACCAAATCAAATTCAAAATTGCCACTTGGAGCAAAAACCCCACCTGAACAAATGCCAACGGGTTGGCAGTCAACCGGCAGGAATGAAATTTGCCCGTGCGGTTCTGGAAAGAAGTTTAAACATTGCCATGGCCGGTTATAATAAATAATTTAATAAACTAAGTTTACCTTAGGTGAGTTTGTGGTAGGCTCTTTCTGATAATTACGTTTTTTTGAGGAGAGAAAAATGAAGAAAGTAATGGCGGCGATAATATTTTGCAATTTTGTGGTATCATCGGCTGTTGCTGCTGAAATTAAAATTGGATTTGTTACTACATTAACAACACCAGCAGCTGTTATCGGTGAAGATATGAAAAATGCTGTTAATCTGGCCTTAGAACATTTGAATGGGAAAGCTGGCTCACATAAAATTGAAGTGGTGTTTGGTGATGATGGATTCGCACCTGATACTGGGAAGCAAGTAACTGATCGCCTTTTAAAACAAGATAAGGTTGACATAATTGCAGGGTATATTTGGAGCCATGTTTTATTAGCATCGCGGAAGTCTGTATTGGATGCAGGGAAAATATTGATTTCCTCAAATGCAGGACCTTCACAAATGGCGAGCAAATTGTGCCACGAAAATTTCTTCTCTGCCTCATGGCAAAATGATCAAACGCCAATGGCAATGGGTGAAGTTTTTAATAAAGCCGGTATAAAATCGCTTTACATAATGGCTCCAAATTATGCTGCAGGGAAAGACATGGTAGCTGGAATCGAACGAACTTTTAAAGGGCAGGTAGTTGGCAAAGACCTAACAAAATGGGGTGCGGATGCCCAATTAGACTTCTCTGCTGAGCTCGCTAAAGCAAAGGTATCGGGAGCTGATGGATTGTTTGTTTTTTATCCCGGAGCTGCTTCTGGAGCTTTTACAAAACAATATCACCAGGCAGGTTTAAAGGATTTACTACCCTTATATTCTGTATTTACGATAGATGGCATTTCTCTACCCAAACTACAGGCTGCAAATTTCTCCGGAATAGTGGGATCAAAAGTAACACAACAGTGGGATCCCTCTTTAGATAATCAAGCGAATAAGAAGTTTGTTAACGATTTCAAAAAACAGTTTGGCAAATATCCTTCATTCTATGCTGCCCAGTCTTATGATACTATTAATATGATAGCGTCTGCTGTAATGGCGGTTGATGGCGATATGAGTGATGTTGCCGGTCTCCGATCTGCACTGAAAAGCGCTAATTATAATTCAGTTAGGGGTAAATATTCTTACGGGAATAATAACTTTCCGATTCAAAACTTTTATCTGAGAGAGGTTGTTGAAGATTCGGATGGCAATTGGACTACAGAGGTAGTTGATACTGTATTTACAAATCACCAAGACCCATTTGCTGCTGATTGTAAGTTAAAATAATCAATAGTCCGTAAGTACAAAACTTTGACAATTAGCTTGTAAAGATCTGGGGGCAGTATTGGACTACACTCTGCTTTTGATACAAGTGCTAAATGGGCTTCAATTGGGAGTTCTTTTGTTTCTGGTAGCCTCAGGCCTTACTTTAGTTTTTGGGATTTTAGATTTTGTAAACCTTGCACACGGTTCGATTTACATGTTGGGAGCGTTCGTATGCGCTTCACTGACTTATGCACTGGATAGTTATTTATTAGCAGTAATTTTGGCATTACCCATTATTGGGATTATCGGATACGTTTTTGAGGTTTTCCTCGCCCGCCCACTCTACAGTAGAGACCATCTGGATCACGTACTAGGAACCTTTGGTGCAATTCTGGTAATTGACACAATTGCCCATTTAATTTGGGGTCCCGCTGGAATTGCTATTCCTTTACCGAACTACTTGGATGGGCAAATCAAAATCTCAGAAAATATTGAACTACCTACATTTAGAGTTTTAATCATCATTGTTGGACTACTAGCAGCTTTCGGTCTGCTTTGGCTGGTGAATTTTACTAGGTTGGGAATGTTAATACGGGCAGGCGCATCTAATAGAACAATGGTGTCAGCGCTAGGCATTGATATAAGAACCCTTTTTGCAATCGTATTTGCTATTGGCGCAACTCTGGCTGGTATGGCAGGAATGCTTATTGCGCCTATCACAGAAGCTTCACTCGGTATGGGAAACAATGTAATAATAACTGCTTTTGTGGTAATTATAGTGGGCGGAATTGGTTCTGTGAAAGGCGCACTTGTAGCTGCTTTGCTTATCGGACTAATTGATACCCTTGGACGCGCCTTTCTAGACGATTTTTTCAAAATATTCATGAGCACAGCTGCTGCTGAAAATTCTGCTCCAGCCATTTCCTCAATGTCGATCTACCTAATTATGGCATTGATATTGTCGTTTAAGCCAAACGGTTTGTTCCCCCCTAGATTACGGTAAATACAATTCAATGCAATTTATCAAACCACTTAAGTTTTTCATTTTAGCTTCTTTATTGGTCTTTCCTATCCTTTTTAACCAAATCGGAATGTCATTTTATCTAGATTTAGCCACTCGTTTATGTATTTTGGCCATAGCAGCAGTTGGTTTAAACCTTATTCTCGGATATGGCGGAATGATTTCCTTTGGCCATGCCGCTTATTTAGGACTTGGCGCCTATGCAGTTGGAATACCCGCACACCACTGGCTTTATGGCGGATTAGATTTTCTAGCTACAACGAATGGATTTGTGCATATCTTGATTGCAATAGCGATTAGCGGATTGTTTGCATTGTTAACAGGACTGATATGTTTAAAGACAAAGGGTGTTTATTTTATAATGATAACGATGGCATTTTCACAAATGGCATACTATCTGTTTGTTTCAATTGAGGAATACGGAGGTGACGACGGTTTAGTTATTAACACTAGATCAGAGATACCACTGATTAACCTTGATGATCCAATCCAAATGTTTTTAGTTTCTTTTTCAAGTTTGATCTTCTTTATGTGGCTTGTTCATCTGATTACAAAGTCAAATTTCGGCTTGATTTTATCAGGAATCAAAGACAACGAAGCTCGGATGGTTTCACTCGGCTACAATGTTTACTTTCATAAATTGATAGCGTTTATATTTTCTGGAATTATTTGTGGTTTCGCTGGGGTGCTTCTAGGAAATTTTACTACTTTCATATCTCCCGAAATGATCGATTGGTCTAGGTCTGGAGAATTGATGTTTATGGTAATATTAGGGGGTGTCGCAACGGTAATGGGCCCTCTTTTTGGTGCAATAGTGTTTGTCATTTTAGAAGAAGTTTTATCTTCAATTACAATTTATTGGCACCTTCCATTTGGGCTTCTTTTAATCACTGTAGTCCTGTTTTTTAGGGGTGGCTTGTCCTCACTCTTTTCAAAGTAAGGTGCAAAGTATGCAAAATATATTAAAAATAAAAAACTTAAATAAAAACTTTGGCGGTGTGATAGCGACAAAAAACCTCAACCTTTCCGTATTAGACGGAGACATACATGCTATTATTGGCCCAAATGGAGCTGGGAAAACTACATTAGTTTCACAAATCTTCGGACAAGTCTTCCCCGATAGTGGCCAAATTTTTTTTCAAAATATTGATGTTACACAAATTTCTGAATACAAAAAATCTCGGCTTGGAATTAATCGAACATTTCAAATTACATCAGTCATGAAATCAATGACGGTCTCTGAAAATATACAATTAGCGACTGACAAAATTCGAGAAAATTCGCTTAATTTTTTTACGACATTTACAAACAAAAATTATGTTCTAGAAAAGGTTGACTTTTGCCTTGGTCAGGTAGGACTAATTGAGGCAAATAATCAACCAGTTGCAAGTTTGAGCCATGGAGATTGTCGCAAACTAGAGATTGCTATGGCATTGGCTTCAGATGCAAAGCTCTTGCTACTTGATGAGCCAATGGCTGGTCTCGGCCCGAGTGAAACACAAGAAATGATTGCCCTACTGAACAAGCTGAAAGGAAAACAAACTATATTATTAGTAGAGCATGATATGGATGCAGTATTTGCATTAGCAGACAGAATATCAGTCTTAGTTTCGGGTGAAATCATTGCAACCGGGGAGCCAAATAACATAAGACACGATTCTAAAGTACAAAAAGCCTACTTGGGGGAAGCTTAATGTTAACGTTAAGCAATGTTGAAACACATTATGGATCGAGCCAAGCATTATTTGGAGTTTCGCTAAATATTAAGCCAGCCGGCGTGTCGACACTTTTAGGGCGAAATGGGATGGGTAAGACTACAACCATAAGTTCAATAATGAATATCAAGTCCAAAACTAGTGGTTATGTTTCATTTAACGGACGAGATATAACTAATTTGCCAAGTTTCAAAATCGCTAAATTAGGTATTGGCTTGGTGCCTGAAGGTCGGCAAATCTTTCCTAACTTAACGACACATGAAAACCTTATTGCAACTGCAAACATTACTAAAACAAAAAATCTAACTTGGACTTCGGAAAATGTTTATGAGCTTTTCCCAGACCTAAAATCTCGTGCCAAATTCATGGGTAATTTGCTCTCAGGGGGTGAACAGCAAATGTTGGCAATTGGAAGAGCTCTGCTTACAAACCCTAAACTTTTGATATTAGACGAAGCGACCGAGGGACTTGCACCCATAATTCGAGAAAAAATCTGGGAAGCTCTTAGAAACATACGTGATAGTGGAATATCAATTTTAATTATCGACAAAAACTTGAAAGATTTATTAACTATTTCAGATAACCACAACATTATTCACAAAGGCAAAATAGTTTGGTCAGGATCATCCGCTCAATTAAGATCTTCTAAAGAAGTAACAGAGACATTTCTGGGTATCTAACGAACCAAGCCATTTAATTAAAGTTTTAAGAACCTTAATGAGCCCAAAAACTTGGCTCTCAATATGTGTCAAAATCAAGTGCCTCAAAGTCTGTTTTACTGTGTCTTTCAAGCAAATATTGATTTGGAATTTTTGATTTCCGATTTATTCGCTCACCACGCATCACCGCTGGCCTAGAGCTTAAATTTTTTGCCCATCTAAGTACGTTGTGATAATCACCAACTTGTAAAAAATCAGCAGCGCCGTATTGCTTGCCTAAGACTAAACGACCATACCAGGGCCATATCGATATGTCCGCAATGCTATATTCATCGCCAGTTATAAATTCTTTTTTGGATAATTCACGATCAAGAACATCAAGCTGACGTTTAACTTCCATCGAATAGCGATCAATTGCATACTGTATTTTCTCTGGCGCATAGACATAAAAATGACCAAACCCACCCCCAAGGTACGGCGCACTAGACATCTGCCAAAAAAGCCAATTGAAAACTTCTGTCCGTTGATCGCCGTGTGTCGGTAAAAAAGAGTTAAACTTTTCAGCAAGATACAAAAGTATAGCCCCAGATTCAAAAACCCTTTTAGGCTCATCTCCAGAATTATCTAAAAGAGCCGGAATTTTAGAATTTGGATTAATATTTACAAAATCTGAGCCAAACTGTTCCCCTTTCCCGATGCTAATCAACCAAGCATCATATTCTGCATCGCTATGACCCATTTCTAAGAGTTCTTCAAACATAACAGTAACTTTTATACCGTTTGGAGTTCCTTGAGAATATAATTGAAAAGGGTGTTGCCCAATAGGTAAGGTTTTATCATGTGTTGATCCAGCTATTGGGCGGTTAGTAGATGCAAAAGTTCCACCGTTTTCATTCTCCCACTTCCAAATCTTTGGCGGGACATAATTTATAGGATAATTCACAGCAGATCCTTACTTTAGAAATTAGACTATCACATAAATTTTAAATTTTTCGTCTTAGTGAAACTTAATATTAGGTAGCATATCATCAATGATTGAATTCATTGTGGGAGATGGACGCATAATCTTTGCTACCTTTTCTTTATCTGGATGATAGTATCCCCCTAAATCAACTTCGAGTCCTTGAATACTATCCAGCTCATTAAGGATTTTTG
This sequence comes from Rhodobacteraceae bacterium REDSEA-S34_B6, assembly GCA_001627925.1. Classification (GTDB taxonomy): domain Bacteria; phylum Pseudomonadota; class Alphaproteobacteria; order Rhodobacterales; family Rhodobacteraceae; genus Salinivivens. Next base: position 43,444 of record LUQC01000094.1, read on the forward strand.
CGGTATTATCCTTTAACATATTATAAACCGAGGTGAACCGTACTGCCAAATCGTGGTCTTCTTTTTGCTCAGCGAGTGCTTTCGCCCAATAGAGAGCAAAAAAGAAATGACTGTGTCGATTGTCTATCTCGCCAACCTTTCGACCCGGAGACTTATTGTTATCCAATATTCCTTGCGTTGCTTTTTCAATAGCCGACCCAAGGGTCGCAGCTTTTTTATTTTCAGAATTAGCCGCCAGAAAGTTAAAACTCTCTCCTAAAGCACAAAACTCGCCTAAGCTATCCCATCGTAAATGGTTTTCTTTTTGTAATTGTTGAACATGCTTTGGGGCTGAGCCACCTGCTCCAGTTTCAAAAAGGCCCCCTCCATTCATTAGCTTTACAATAGATAACATCTTTGCTGAAGTGCCGAGCTCTAAAATTGGAAACAAATCAGTTAGGTAATCACGAAGAACATTACCAGTAACCGCAATACTATCTTCTCCTTTAGTAATTGTCTCAAGAGTGACTCTTGTAGCTTTTCTTGGCGACATAATCAAAAATCTGTCACGTATTCCTTTTTTATTTAGAACCTGTTCTACAATAGGAATTAACTGCGCATCATGAGCCCTATTTTGGTCAAGCCAAAATATTGCCTGCGCATCAGTGGCTGCCTGACGCTCGATAGCAAGATTAATCCAATCCACAATAGGTGCTTTATTTACTGAACATGACCGCCAAATATCACCACATTTAACCTCATGCTCATGCAGGATAGTGCCATTTTCGAGGATATAACGAACAGTTCCATCTCTCGGAATTTCAAACGTAGTAGGATGACTGCCGTATTCCTGAGCCTTTTGTGCCATTAACCCAACATTAGCAACGGTGCCTGAAGTTGAAGGTTCCAAAGCACCTTTCTCTTTAAAAAATTTTATTGTCTCTTCATAAACAGGGGCATAAGAATTATCAGGAATGACACATTTAGTATCTTTCGTAGATCCATCAGGGCTCCATGCTATTCCTCCAGCTCTAATTAAAGCTGGCATAGAAGCATCGATTATAACATCGGAAGGAACATGTAAATTTGTCATTCCTCGTTCACTATCGACCATATACAAATCTGCTTCTTTCTCAATAATAGCATTAAAGTCTTGCGTGATTTTTGAGTCTTGCGATACACGTTTTAATATCTCACTAAGCCCTAAATTGGGGGTCACGCCCAACTCATCTAGAACTTTTCCATGTTTTTCGAAAACCTCTTTAAAAAAAACAGAAACAACATGACCAAAAATAATTGGATCAGATACCTTCATCATAGTAGCTTTTAAGTGAACGGAAAAAAGTACATCCTGCTCTTTAGCATCTTTGATTTCTTTTGAAAGAAAAGCGCGAAGTTCTGATACAGACATAAAAGTTGCATCAACGACTGTACCACTTTCCAATTTTATACCTTTTTTTAAGTCCTCGATATTCCCCTCTGAATCAGTAAATTCAATCCTTGCAAAACTGGCCTGGTTTTCTTTGATAGTCGCAGATTTTTCATTACTAAAAAAGTCATTCCCGTCCATTGACGAAACATGGGTAGCAGAACTTGATCTCCATTTGCCCATGGAATGAGGATTGGCCATAGCATATTTTTTTACTGCTTTGGCTGCGCGGCGGTCAGAATTCCCCTCTCTTAAAACAGGATTAACTGCTGATCCCTTTATTGTATCATAGAGCTTGCGTACGCTAATTTCATGCTCTGTTGCTGGTTCATAAGGATAATCAGGAACAGCAAAGCCCTGTAACTGTAACTCCTTTATGGCCGCAACCAGTTGTGGGACTGAGGCCGATATATTTGGGAGTTTAATTACATTAGCTTTTGGGCTTTGAACTATTTCACCAAGCTCTTTGAGTCCGTCATCCTGTTTTTGGTCATCCTTTAAATACTTACCAAAAGTCGCCTTGATTCTTCCTGCTAGAGAAATATCCTTGCTTCCAACATTGATACCTGCCAAGGCCGCGAAAGATCGAACAATTGGAAGCAAAGAAGCACTGGCAAGCCCTGGTGCTTCGTCTACAATTGTATACAATATGTCTGGGTTGGAACTGTTCGACATTTAAAATTAACCTTTCAATTGTAGAAAATAGTGCAATTTATAGGTTCAGTGCACGGATATACCAAGCAAAACTCTGCACTGCTGCGCTTAAGACATTTGTTAAAGAATTTCAATTATAATATTGGAATAATTAATAATTTCCTAATGTCCCAACCTCTGAATCTCTTCGTCAAATTCCTTCTCAAATACTAGATCTTCATTATGAAATGCAGCAATAGAAGCCTTAACATAAAAGTTTTCATAATCACTCCACATTTCTGCATAGGTCTCAGTCCTAATGGACCAGTCTCCTCTTCCAATTTCTTCCGTCCAATGAGTACGGCCACGTGCGGAAAGCGGGTCATCAGGATGTATTGACCACCATTCTCTCGCAACAGAGCCTGTAATAAGACCATGCTCTTGATCTATTTTTTTACCAAAATCATCAATTATTTCTGTGGTAACAATTCCTGATTTCAAATCACGTTTCACATTTCTTTGATTTCCACCCTCTCTTACAGTTGCAATCTTCCAAGGTTTCCCCAAAACAGCTGGCTGGAACCCGCGTTCATCTAAATCGCCATGTGATGAAATTGGAAGATCAAATTGGCCCTGAACAAGAGTTAGGGTGCCAAGATCAGGCATAGGCCAAAGTAACGGCCAATAACAGTTAGATATTGAGACTCTTATTTTATGACCCTTGGGAACCCTGTAAGCTATTTGATCAAGTGTGACCTCAATATCCATCAATTCGTTTGGGATAATATCAGAAATTTTTTCGTGGCCATTTCTGTGTAATAAGTTCATACAACCATAAGTTATTCTAGTCGATGCCCCGTCAGGATGAATATGGTTTAGTCTAACTATTATTTGACCAGATTTAACATCACTTTTTATTTTAAGTCGGATTACGGGTGCACCTATAATGTCAAGTCTTTCAGTTAATATTTCACTATCGTAGCACTTCGAGTGACTATCATCTCGTCTCTGATCACCAGGCATTTCTGGTCCAAGCCAGATTGCGCAATATTCTCCTCCATCCAAACCACAATCTTGTGGCGAGCAAACAATATGATTCAGATCTTTAGTTTTACTAAATTCAGTAAGTTTAGAATTCTCGGTTAAACTGAAGGTGCTGATCGTTGGGCCATCTGGCCAATAACCTTCATTTACCCAAACTCCCGGTCTTTTCGCATACCACGATTGCGGTCTAACACCATCCATTAAATAAACTGTATATTTTGGATCTTCTTCTACCCCCGTTTCTAAGTCTTTTAACCACCGGCCCCACCATCTCAAGGCTTCTTGCAAAAATCCAATTTTTGGTTCGGGAACTGCAAAGTGAGGATACTTGTGAACCCACGGCCCAACTACACCCTTAACTGGCGCCTTGATATTAGATACCAAATGCGACACTGTATTTTTGTAAGCATCTCCCCATCCACCTACTGCAAGAACAGCAGACTTGATGCCATCGTAATTTTCACAAACAGATCCGTGCTTCCAATAACTATCACGAGTTTGATGCTTAAGCCATTTTATTGGTAAAAATGGCTCTGCTTTTAAGCGCTTGTTCCACATAGTAGCCCATTCATCCCCAACAAGCATTGGATCAGGAGGCCTTGAGGAATAAGACCACATTGTTGATCCCCAACCTAAGTTTTCATTTAACAAACAACCGCCTTTATAATGAATATCATCTGCATACCGATCAACTGTGGAACATAGTGTAATTATTGCCTTCAAGGGTTCTGGCGAACGTTCTGCTATTTGCAGAGAGTTAAAGCCACCCCAGCTGATGCCCATCATTCCAACTTTCCCGTTACACCAAATCTGAGCTGCAAGCCAATTTATAACCTCAACGCCGTCATTTATTTCACTCTCTGTGTATTCATCCTCCATTATCCCATCACTATCCCCATTCCCTCGCATATCAACTCTCACACAAGCGTACCCGTGCGAAGCAATAAATGGATGAGTCAGACAATCGCGGGCAACGGTGCCATCTCTTTTCCTGTAAGGCAAATATTCTAGGATTGCTGGTACTGGATGAATTTCACTATTTTTTGGCATCCATATACGGGAAGACAATCTGCATCCATCCGAAAGAATAATTCCTTGATCTTCTATTTCCTTAATTTCGAATAAATCATTTTTCATTTCTCATAACCCCAAGACTTTGCAGTTGCCAAACAATATACTAAGAATGTACCAATACTATGTTAATAATCAGTTTGTATAAAATGGATTAATTTTGCTTTCGGTATCGTAAAATTAATCATTATTGAGTTTAGTCGGTTTATAATGGGCAATTCAGAGTACTCTAAATGGATAGGGAAAACGCAAGAAAAAAATGATAAGTTACTACCATTTCCGGCCCAGTTTATGGAAAATACGCTCAACCGAGATGCCACGTTTATTGAAGGAAAGGAATTACCGCCATTATGGCACTGGCTTTATTTTTTAGAGTCAGAAAAACTTTCTAATTTAGGAAGGGATGGTCATCCAAAAAAAGGTGGGTTTTTACCACCGGTGACTTTACCAAGGCGAATGTGGGCAGGTGGACGCTTTTGGTTTAAAAAACCGTTATTAATTGGGCAAGACAGCCTAAAAAAGTCAATAATCTTATCTATAAACGAAAAGAATGGGAGCTCGGGACAATTATGTTTTGTGACAGTGAAACATGACTATTTCCAAAATGAAACTCTCTGCTTGATAGAAGAGCATGATATTGTTTATCGCGAGGATCCAAAAGAAAATGATAAACTTATAGATGGGGTTATTGCCTCGACAGACTGGGATATTTGTGAGGAAATTACCCCTTCAAGCACTTTACTATTCAGGTACTCAGCACTGACCTTTAATGGTCACCGTATCCATTATGATAATGAATACGCTATTAATACTGAAGGATATAATGGATTGGTTTTTCACGGGCCTTTGATAGCCACTTTACTGATAGACTTGTCTATGCGCGTAAGTAAAAAAACACCCTCATATTTTGAATTCAGAGGAGTTTCACCAATATCAGGACCAAATGCATTTTCAATTGCGAGCAAAAAGCAAGGTAACGAAATTATTTTATCGGCTATTAAAAAAAATGGAACTTTATCAATGAAAGCAAAAGCGGTCTATTAAACTAACCCTTCATCGACTCCCAAAAGGTTTTAACAGAGGAAAAAAAACTATTTGTCTCAGGATTGTTATCCTCAGAAAGTTCCTCAAACTCCTGTAACAATTCTTTTTGCCTGGCAGTCAAATTAACCGGTGTTTCAACCGCCATCTCAATAAACATATCACCTTTCTGAACTGTTTTTATGGCAGGCATACCTTTACTCTTTAATCTCATCTGTCGTCCCGACTGACTGCCGGCTGGAATACGTACTCTGCTGCGCCCACCATCTATTGTAGGCACCTCTACCTCTCCACCAAGGCTCGCTTTTGCCATTGAAACTGGAACTCGGCAAAAAAGATTGAGACCATCTCGCTCAAAAATTTTATGCTTAGAAACTTCTATAAAAATATATAGATCACCAGAAATACCACCTCTTGGACCTGTCTCACCTTCACCTGCGAGACGAATCCGGGTTCCAGTTTCCACGCCTGGTGGAACATTTACGCTTAGAGCTCTATCCTTCTTTTGCGTACCCTGTCCTCCACAAGAAGAACACGGATTTTTAATTATTTGCCCTGCTCCAGAACAAGTTGGACAGCCTCTTTCAACGGTAAAAAAGCCTTGGGTTTATTGTTTTTTGCAGTCCGGCAAAAGCTTCCTCAAGCGAAATTGACAAATTATAACGTAGATCAGACCCACGTGACTGTTGCTTACGACCACCGCGGCCGCCACCCATGAAATCACCGAACAGATCATCAAATACATCAGAGAAAGCACTAGAAAAATCTCCACTTCCGCCGAAACCTGGACCTCCACCTCCGCCTTCAAATGCAGCGTGACCATACCGATCATATGCCGCTTTTTTCTCTGCATCCTTTAGGACTTCATAAGCCTCATTCACTTCCTTGAATTGAGCTTCAGCATTAGGGTTGTCTGAATTTCGATCTGGATGCAGTTCTTTAGCTTTTGTTCTATAAGCCTTTTTAATCGCCTCTTTTTCAGAGCCTTTTGGAACACCAAGTACGTCGTAGTAATCACGCTTTGACATAGAAGGTGCCCCTTTCAAGGAATGTTTTCATCAAATTAAATTCAGCCGTAAAAAGGCATTTGTTCACTACGAACGTTGCTCATCATCAAGATCTTCAAAATCAGCATCAACGATGTTGTCGTCAAAATCAGCACTACCTGGTTCTTTATCAGAGTTTTCACCGTCTTCTTGGCTAGCTTTATATATTGCTTCGCCTAATTTCATGGCTGCTTCTGTTACATTCTGAATTCCAGATTTTATTTTTCCTGCGTCCTCAGTTTCCAATTCTTCCTTTAATGCCGAAATTGCTAATTCAATAGCTTCAATAGTTGTCGGATCTACTTTGTCGCTATGTTCTTCCATAGATTTTTCCGTAGAGTGAATTAAGCTCTCAGCCTGATTTTTAGCTTCGATTAACTCTCGACGCTCTTTATCTGCTTCAGCATTTTCCTCGGCATCTTTAACCATATTTTCAATATCTTCATCTGAAAGACCGCCAGAAGCCTGAATGGTTATATTCTGTTCCTTTCCAGTACCCTTATCTTTTGCAGAAACAGATACAATACCATTAGCATCAATATCAAAGGTGACTTCGATTTGGGGCATACCACGGGGAGCCGGGGGAATATCTTCCAAATTAAATTGCCCAAGTATCTTATTGTCTGTAGCCATTTCTCGCTCCCCTTGGAAAACTCGAATTGTCACAGCATTTTGATTGTCTTCCGCAGTAGAAAACACTTGAGATTTTTTAGTTGGTATAGTCGTGTTTCTGTCAATTAATCTAGTAAATACGCCACCTAAAGTTTCAATTCCAAGTGACAAAGGAGTAACGTCTAAAAGTACTACATCTTTAACATCACCCTGAAGTACGCCAGCTTGTATTGCTGCACCCATTGCCACAACTTCATCTGGGTTTACACCTTTATGAGGTTCCTTTCCAAAAAATTTAGTCACTTCTTCCATCACTTTTGGCATACGTGTCATTCCACCAACAAGAACAATTTCGTCTATATCAGAAGTCGACAAACCGGCATCTTTCAAAGCAGCCTGACACGGCTTTATTGATGCCTTTATCAAGTCACTTACCAAACTCTCAAGCTTAGCTCTCGTTAGTTTAATAACCATATGGAGTGGTTGGCCGGTACTGGAGTCCATAGAAATAAATGGTTGGTTGATTTCTGTTTGACTAGCTGATGAAAGCTCAATCTTGGCCTTTTCTGCCGCCTCCTTGAGGCGTTGAAGCGCCATTTTATCTTTTGTTAAATCAACACCATTTTCCTTTTTGAATTCATCTGCAAGGTAGTTAACGATCCTCATATCAAAGTCTTCACCGCCAAGGAACGTATCACCATTTGTAGATTTTACTTCAAATAGGCCGTCATCAATCTCCAAAATAGTAACATCGAATGTACCACCACCTAAATCATATACTGCAATCGTTTTGCTTTCATTTTTATCTAAACCATACGCCAATGCAGCTGCTGTTGGCTCATTTATAATCCTAAGAACCTCTAGACCCGCTATTTTACCAGCATCTTTTGTTGCTTGCCTCTGCGCATCGTTAAAATAAGCAGGAACTGTAATAACAGCCTGTGACACCTCTTCGCCCAGATAACCCTCTGCAGTCTCTTTCATTTTTTGCAATATAAAAGCTGAGATTTGAGATGGACTGTATTTTTCACCTTGAGCCTCTACCCAGGCATCACCATTGCCCCCATCAATAACGTTAAAGGGAAGGTTTTTTTTATCTTTCTCCAAATTGGAGTCATCAACACGACGACCAATGAGGCGCTTAACCCCAAAAACTGTATTTGTTGGATTTGTAACGGCTTGGCGTTTAGCTGGCTGCCCTACCAATTTTTCATTATCTGAAAATGCCACAATAGATGGGGTTGTTCTTGCTCCTTCTGCATTTTCTATGACACGCGGCTGAGAACCATCCATTATAGCCACACAACTATTAGTTGTCCCTAAGTCAATTCCAATTACTTTTCCCATTACTTTTCCTCATTATTTCCATGGCCTTTTGAGAAATTCGACCTTGCTCGAATTAGTATTGTATGTAGACCTTGTTGGTTTTAGATCAATCGAGGTGTATATAGGTAGCCTTTGGCAAAGCTTCAACCACATCCCACATTTTATGTAAAATTTAATTGAGTAGTAACAATTGAATAGTTTTGTACGATCAAGTAACTAAATCTACTTAGATAACTTGAAAATTAGTCAGATATTTAAATTTCAGGAAAGTAGTAAAGTTTGGATTACTTTAAGTTAACCGAAGTATTTCGAGATTTGGCATTACAAGCTGGTGATGCAATTATGGAAATTTATTTGCACGGTAATATTGCAATCGAAACGAAAATTGACTCTAGCCCCGTAACAAATGCCGATAAAACAGCAGACGCCATTATTTACAACGGGTTAAAAGAGGCTTTCCCTGATCTGGATGTTGTTACTGAAGAAAAATCAGAGAGCCATTATTCACCAAATAAGAATTTTATTTTGGTTGATCCTCTCGACGGCACAAAAGAATTTATAAATAGAACGGGAGAATTCACGGTTAATATAGCCTATATTCAAAATAATTCTCCGACCCATGGTGTTGTATATGCGCCAGCAGTTAAGCGCTTGTTTGCCACCGATCAAAACAAAAAATCTTATGAAATTATACTGCCAGCTGGCAAAACAGGGAAAATCTTAAATAAACCGCTCCAAGTTTCAGTCCCAGACCCAAGCGCTCTAACAGTCTTAGCATCAAAATCCCATATTAATCCCGAAACAAAAAAATATATCGAAAAATATTCGATCTCAAATAGTAAAAATGCTGGATCTTCTCTAAAATTTTGTCTTATCGCGGCTGGGGAGGCTGATTTATATCCAAGATTAGGGCGAACCATGGAATGGGATACAGCAGCAGGTCATGCAATACTCCTCGGTGCCGGCGGGCACGTAACAAATCTTTCGACAAATGAACCGCTTTACTATGGCAAACCAGGTTTTGAAAACCCATTTTTTATCGCTCATAGCGATAAAGGCATAATTAAAAATTAAGCTGCCTGTATTTTCTGATTTTCCGTTAAAATGGTAAAAAGGGTTTGCGGATCCGGGTTTGCTCTGAGTTTAGCACAAATAGAATTATCTCTGAGTGTCCGTGACACAATTGCTAATGCCTTCAAATGATCTACGCCAGCATTTTCAGGAGCAAAAAGTCCAAAAATTATGTCAACTGGTAACTTATCAACTGAACCAAAATCTACAGGTGATTCAAGCAAGATAAATGCTCCACACACCCGGTCAACATCGATTGATCTGGCATGTGGCAACGCTATACCATGCCCTACACCGGTTGGTCCTAGCTTCTCACGCTCAAGTAATGCTTCTAGTAACACCTCACTTCGCATATTATAACAGTTGGCAGCCAATTGAGCCATATCATGTAGCACACGTTTCTTACTAGAAGCTGCTGCCACTACCTTTACAGCTTCCGGCTGAAGCAAATCGTAGAGTTCCATTTCCGCGACTATTCCTTAAAAATCCCAATATATTCTACTTCGGCTCAACCCAGCCAATATTTCCATCGTCCCTTTGATAAACAATACTAACAAGTTTGTTTGCATCATTTTTAAAAACAAAAAAATCTTTGCCCGAGATCTCCATTTGCATTACAGCTTCGCCAACAGATAATTTCGGTATAGTTGTCTCGACTTCTGCAATAATTATTGGCTGTAGAGTTTCTGGCTCCGATTCTTCGTTTTCATCTTCTGAAGCGAGGATATATGATGAAGCGGAGGAAAGTTCAACCGGTGTTGTTCTTGTGGCATGATGGTCCTTCAATCTTCTTTTATAGCGACGTAATTGTTTTTCCATCTTTGCCGCACAATTATCAAATGATGCATATATTTCATTTTCATGCGACCGAGCCTGTGCTGTTAGGCCTGTCGATAAATGGATAGTAGCTTCACATACAAATTCATGACCACTTTTAGAAAAAACAACTATGGCATCGGTTGGACGTTCTGCGTATTTTGAAACTACGTCGTCAATTTCGCCTTTAACGTGCTGCTGTAACGCCATACCAATGTCAATTTGCTTTCCAGAAATTTGGTAGCGCATATTTACTCCTTTCATGGACAAATAAACTAGTAATCAAAGCTACGCTCTGCAAACAGCTTTGAAACCTTTTGCTAAATAATAAGGGGTCTTCTTGATATCGAAATCTAGTCAATGCATGCATCAACCGATATCGCGATAACTATTATTAAAATGGACCACGCATTTAGTGTCAATTAAAATTGTTATAAATTTTATAAGATTTTAAAATTATCGCCTAAATAAACTCGTCGCACATTTTCATTTGAAACGACTTCATCTGGTGAACCAGCCATCAATACTTTTCCATCGTGTAAGATGTATGCCTGAGAGACTATATCAAGCGTTTCACGCACATTGTGATCTGTAATTAAAAGTCCAATTCCACGATCCTTTAAATCGTGGACCAACGATCGTATATCTGATACAGAAATAGGGTCTACACCAGCAAATGGCTCATCTAAAAGCAAATATTTTGGATTTGCAGCAAGCGATCTTGCTATTTCAACTCGCCGGCGCTCTCCTCCAGATAAGGCAAGCGCTGGAGCAGTCCTTAAATGTTCTATAGAAAACTCTGCCATAAGCTCTTCAAGTCTTTCTCTTCGCTTATGAATATCTTTTTCCGATATATCCAGGATCGCCATTATGTTTTCTTGAACATTTAATCCCCTAAAGATAGACATCTCTTGAGGCAAATACCCTATACCTAGGCGTGCTCTTCTATACATAGGTAGTGCGGTGATATCTGCTCCATCCAGAGATACTTTTCCACCATCAGCCTGGATCAGACCCGCTATTGCATAAAAAGATGTAGTTTTGCCTGAGCCATTCGGACCAAGCAGGGCGACTACTTCTCCCCTCTTTACCGATAGAGAAACATCCTGAATAATAGTTTTTTTTTGGTAACTTTTTCGTAAACCTTGAACTACTAAACCAGCCTGTAAATTTTCAGAAATTAACGTAGTCATTCACTCGAACCTTCTTGTTTTGTAGGCAATAACGTTGTTTGTACGTTACCAGTCCGGAAGCGTAAAATCTAGCTAATTCATTTGTATCAACGTTAAATGAGATTTCTGCATAATCGGATGACAGGACTGTATCACCCTGAACTAAACTTACGCTTCCTTTCAGTTCACTCGTTCCAGTTTCTTGATTGAAAGATAAGCTGTCAGACGAAAAAGATATTGGCGCGCTTCGGTCATTTTCTATACTACCAAAGCCTCTATCAGTATTATCTGATAACAAATAACTTGGTAAACAAATTAGTATTATTAAGAATGCTTTGACCATTTATCTCTCTATTAAATTTTTTCCGGTAGATAATCTACCAAAACCCTGTCACTGAACCACAATTGCATTGGTGACTTTGGAGCCTTTCTTTTTATTTCCATTTTTCCTGCATAAATCTTACCCAAAGGAGTCAAACCTTCCACTGGGCCTTCTCCAAATATGTAAGTTCCATCCGTTGAAATGCGCAATTCTGGAGCAGACAATCTATAACCAGATGAACTAGATATCAAAACTGAACCTGACATCTTGAGGAGGTTTTCAGAATATAAATATTGTCCGAATTGCGCTGTTGCCTCAATTTCTAAGCCATTTTTACTTTTTACCTTTGCACTAACAGTCTTCATTTCAAGTACCTTTTTGCCCTCGAAGCCCTCAACAGCTGATTGTGCAGACAAAGAAAGCTCGTCTCCAGCATCAGTATGCCCTGAATAATAGAGTTTATTTATTTGTTGCTTTGCAAGTTCCTCTGCAAACTCATTTTTATCAAATGGTAAAACTGCTTGCGACGCCTGATCTCTAGAGAGAACAAACATGGCGACAATTAAACTTACTCCAAAAAAGGGTAAAGCAATTTTTAAGAAATTAATTACACGAAAATATATTATGTCATAAGTAGCCAAGTGCTAATCCAGCCTAATGTCCAAAAATATCAGTCTCAGGCCATCCGGATAAATCGAGCTTTGCACGTGTAGGTAAAAAATCAAAGCAAGATTTTGCAAAGTCAACTCTTCCCTCTCTCTGTAGACGAAGATCGAGCTCATCCTTCAATTTATGAAGATACAAAACATCCGAAGCCGCATATTCAAGTTGTGCATCTGTTAATGCTGCAGCGCCCCAATCACTTGATTGCTGCTGTTTAGAAATATCAATATCAAGCAGCTCTTGTAATAGATTTTTTAGACCATGCCGATCAGTATAAGTTCGCACTAATTTACTCGCAATTTTAGTACAATAGACAGGTCTAGTCATAACACCAAAGGCATTCAACAAAGCTGCTATATCAAAACGCCCAAAATGGAAGATTTTCAAAGTTTTTTCATTACTTAACAATTTACAGAGATTTGGTGCAGAGTTTTGTTCAACCTCAATTTGCACCATATGAGCAACTCCATTACCACTAGACAATTGAACCAAACATAATCTATCCCTGTTAAAGTTAAGACCCATTGTTTCGCAATCTATTGCAACAAGAGGCCCAAGATCTAAATCATCTGGTAGATCACCTCTATGAAGTATATTGGTCACGGTCATAATCCTATCTCTTTCATCATCAAGCAATAAACACTATGATGTTTGGAAGCAACTATTCTGAGAGCTTTACTGCAAAATAACGCCATCCGATATCGGGTTCTATACCAAACAACGAAGTTACAATTAAAAATGAGCACCCCAAACATCACAAAATTACTCACTTGGAAAAATAATAAAGAGTGGACGTCAAAATGGTTCCAGATTGATCAGAAACTAATAAATTCTGTCGCGAAAGTAACGCAAGATAACCAATTTATTCATATAGACCCAAACAAAGCTAAAGATACTGAGTACGGTACAACAATAGCACATGGGTTTCTAACTATTTCCCTACTCTCCGCAATGTACTACGATGCTATACCCCAAACAGAAGGTCTAAAAATGGGAATAAACATAGGTTTTGATAAAGTGAGATTTGTAGCGCCGGTCAAATCTACCGATAGGATCCGAGGAGTCTTCCGACTCTCAAAAATTACTGAAAAGAGCTCTAATGTTATAGGATTAACCTGGAGCACTAAAGTTGAAATAAAGGGAAATACGAAACCTGCATTGCTGGCGGTATGGATTGAAAGCCAGCATTTTTAGTACTAAAGCCAACCCGATAAATTGTCTTCAATAATTTTACAGAGCGCACCAATATGCGAAGGCTCTTCGTTTAAACAGGGTATATACAAGAAATCATTGCCACCGGCTTCCTCAAAGCTCTCTTTTATTTCCTCGTTAATTTCTTCAAGAGTTTCGATACAGTCTGCTGAGAACGCAGGCGCAATTACTGCAATATTTTTTTTCCCATCCTCTTTTGCTAATCTTGCTACTTCCTCAACGGTGTAAGGTTTCAACCATTCCTCTGGACCAAACTTAGACTGAAAGGTTGTAACAATCTCGGTATCAGACCAACCAAGCCGCTCTTTGAGAAGCCGCGTAGTTTTCTGGCATTGGCAATGATATGGGTCACCTCCTTGCACCAGGTAACGGCGAGGAACACCGTGGTATGAACAAACTAATATTTCTGGTTTTTTATCAGCCCCTTCATAAGCAGTTTCCACAGACTTAGCCAATGCGTCGATATATAAGGAATTATCGAAATATGGTGAAACGGTTCTAACAGATGGCTGCCATTTCTCATTCATAAGCGCCCTGAAAAATTGATCATTAGCGTTCTAACTAACGATCGGACCCGTGATTTTGTCGACGGGTTGCCATAGCGCATACAGAAATCCACAGCCACACTATCTCCATATTTCTCATGCATAATTTTCTTAATTGCGGCTGTTTGAGCTTTGGTTATTGTCATCAATGGGCTTTCTGACTCAGCTTCATTCCAAATTGACTTATAAGCGGCACCAGACCGAAAAGGCCTTGACGTAAGGATAAGCAGTTGTAGCAAAGGCTGCCAAAGAAATGGAGAATAATCGATCACCCTTCGATCTGATAAAAATTCATTTAAGTATCTTCTCATCGACCAATAATCATAATTATCGGGCGTACCTAAATTAGCAACTAAGATACCAATCTTTTGCTTTGGAATTTTTGGATGGTCTTCTTCTGCATACTGTGGTGTCTCGAGTGGCGTTGAAGTATCAAACATTTCTTTCCTTCAGAGCTAATAGTCAACCTTTTCAATTAATTGACATAAAACATTTATCACCATGGTCAATCCGGTAACCTAGTTTCTTTTGACCGCAGGGCATCAGCCAAGCGCATTTTTGCACTTCCCGGCCTGACTGGCTTTTGTTGACCAGGATCCGGTGCCCAACCTGTGAGATAAATATGTTCATAAGTTGTACTTATCATGTCGTCTGATTTAGAGAAATTCTTTTGATATAGCTCAGATGCTAATCGAAAAACACTACGTTTTGAGAAATTCTTTGTCCTATTCATGAGCACATTTGTTTCAGCCATCGCACGCAAGTCGTGCAGCAAAGCATAAAAATCTTTATAGAGACACTCTGTAATTGAACTATCTGCCACCGGCAAAGCAAACCCCGCTCTTTGCAGAAGCGAGCCAAGATCACGAATTTCAGCCAAAGGCATAAACCTTGGATGAATTCCGCCTGATAATGTTGTTTCTGCCTCTATCAGCACATCACGCAGCTCGTTTAATGTCGCTCCACCTAAACACACAGCAATCATCAAACCGTCACCTTTAAGAGCGAGCCTTAGCTGAATTAGCTGGCCCACAGGATCATTCGCCCAATGTAATGCCATAGCATGTATTACAAGATCATATTTGCCACGTTTTAAATTTAGATTTTCATTATCTTCGATTACGGTAGCCGATGGAAATGCTTTGCGCCAAATCGTTGATAGACCCGTTACAATAGCAATTGATTGAAAATCTCTATTAATATTAATAAGTCTGTCTTTAACCTCTGATATGGCAAGTTCATGGAGAAAATATCCACCACTATCAACGGCCCTCTTTCGGTTCATCTTCAATGCTGTTCGATCAACTAAAATCTTAGGGTTATTCATTAAAATATTGCCCAACATGAGAATAAAATTCTGAAATTGATAAATTTATCAACAGCATTTAGTACTAAATAAACCGTCACTTAATAACAAGATCATAACATTAAAGCAAAACAAACCTGCGACTTTTTGAAGTGAACAAGATTACAATATATCTAACCCAAACATGTGGATTTTGTCATGCCGCAAAAAGATTACTAGAAAAGAGTGGAATTTCCTACTACGAAATCGATATTTCATCTGATCTTAAAGGCAGGGAAGAAATGATGAAAAAATCAAATGGGATGCGAACCGTACCGCAAATATTTGCGAATAATAAACATGTTGGTGGTTTCTACGAATTGTATATTCTCCAACAATCTGGCGGACTTGAAAAATTATTGAAAGATTAACCAATGTGGAAAGGCGCGCTTTTTCAACTATCCTCTACGGAAAATCCCGAAGAAAACTTAGAAATCATAAGTAAAATGATTAATATAGCTGCAGCTAAAAATGTAGATTTTATTGCGTTACCAGAGACTGCCAACTGCATTTCAAACTCTAAAACACATCAAGACAAAGTACTACAAGTAGAGGAAGAAGACATTACCCTGGCAAGTTTAATCAAAGCTGCCAAAAATAAGTCTCTAAATATATTAGTGGGCTCTCTAGCTCTCAAACATAATAAAAGCGGAGATGAATTAATAAATCGCTCTTTCTTTATAGACACCTCAGGTAGAATTCTAGCAAAATACGATAAACTTCACATGTTTGACGCTAACGTATCGTACTCCGAAACATACAATGAGAGCTCAAGATTTGTGGCAGGGGAAAAAGCAATAGTCGTTTCAACTGACATCGGAAAATTCGGCTTGAGCATATGCTACGATATCAGATTTCCCCATCTTTACAGAGATCTTTCTAAACGGGGAGCACAGATACTGACAGTACCTTCTGCATTTACGGTGCCGACAGGTAAGGCTCATTGGGAAATACTATTGCGCGCGCGTGCGATAGAAAACGGTGCTTTCGTAATTGCTCCAGCGCAAACTGGAACACATAATTTTTCCAATGGCGGTCACAGAAAGACATATGGCCACTCAATGGCAGTCGACCCATGGGGGACTGTTCTGGTAAATGCCACTAGTAGTGTAAATAGTTTATCATACTTTTCGTGTGATCTATCTAAGGTGACAGCAGTTCGTTCTAAATTGCCGTCATTGACGCATGATTGTAAGTACAGTTATGAGTAGTTATGGATAACGAAAACTCATTGGCAGTATCACTTTTTGGAGAAATCCTTGCACTAGATCAGTTAGTGCGTGCTCGTTTAGCTAAGGTCTTACCTAAAGGAATGGAACTATCCCATTTTTCAGTATTAAATCAATTGAGCCATACTAAAATTGAAAGAACACCAGCTCAAATTGCAAAAAGTTTCCGTGTTACAAGAGGGGCAATTACAAATACTCTGAGTAAATTGGAGTTATCGGGATATATACATGTACGGCCCGATTGGGACGACGCAAGACGGAAAATGGTCAGCATTAGCCCTGCTGGTATCGTAGCAAGAAACAATGCATTGGCAGCCGTTACACCGATCATAAATGAATTAATAAGCGAAATGGGAGAAGAACGGTTGAAGGCGATTGTTCCCATCTTAAGAGACCTAAGACAAAAGTTTGAGTAACATCAAACTTGATTTGGATTGAGCTACACCTAGCTACAAGTTATCTATAATAAACTCGGTGATTGGAGTACTGATTTTATTGTAGCACTTGATACAATGAATGATTGTTGATAGTCAGCCACAAAAATAAGGTGTGTGTTTTTATGTATCGCGTTTGGAATTTTTTAACTAACTACTCGCTGCTCCTCATTATTGGAGCCATTATAGCGCTTATTTGGGCTAACACGAATCCAATAAGTTATCACCATTTTGTAGATTACGTTATTTGGGATTATTCCCCAATCGGCCACTACCATCATGGTCACCGAACTCTGACCTTACATTACTTAGTGAATGATATTCTCATGGCTCTATTCTTTGCAATTGCGGCTAAAGAAGTTTGGGAAGCGATTATTCTCGAAAACGGAAGCCTAAGAGGTAGAAAAGCAGCTACCCCATTGTTTGCGACTGCGGGGGGCATGTTTGGACCAATAGCAGTCTATCTTGGTATGGCTATGATGCTTGGCTCTGACACTTACAATGCAGTTGCAAATGGATGGGCAATCCCAACGGCCACCGACATAGCTTTTTGTTATCTTGTGGGACGATTAGTGTTTGGTGCTGGCCATCCCGCGGTAAGCTTTTTGTTACTTCTGGCCATTGCAGACGATGCAGCTGGGTTAATCATTTTAGCTATTTTTTATCCCTCTGGAGAACTGGCTCCAGAATGGCTCTTGTTGTCCGCTGGCGCCGCTCTTTTGGCTTATCTAGTATTTAATTGGCTTCCTGGAAAACTCGATGCTGGCGATCCAACCAAAGCAAAAGCAACCTGGATTCGTAAAAATTTGTCTTTTTGGCCATATGCTATTGCTGGTTGCATAAGTTGGTATGGTTTTATGCGTTCAGGTTTACATCCTGCATTAGGACTACTACCCATTGTTCCAGCAATACCTCATGCAGATCGAGCGTTTGGGTTTTTTGACCAAGCAGAAGAACACGTTCATGACCTTCTCAATACTATGGAGCACGCTCTTAAACATCCAGTAGAAGTGGTGCTTTTCTTCTTTGGGTTGCTAAATGCCGGCGTAGAATTCTCTGCTATTGGCGATGCAACTTGGCTAGTTCTAGCTGGTCTGATAATTGGAAAACCGATTGGTATATTTTTATTTGGGTGGCTTGCCGCAGTGCCACTAAAACTGGGAATGCCTGAAGGCTTAAGGTTGGTTGATCTTGTAGTCATTGGGTTTGTCGCAGCAATTGGTTTTACAGTTTCATTATTTGTGGCAACTGTCGCTTTTGAAGCAGGACCTGTGCAAGATGCTGCAAAGATGGGGGCCTTGTTTAGTTTCGCAGCCGCAATTTTATCCATAATCGCTGGTAAAGTTACAAAAGTTGAAAAGAAAGAATTAGAAATCTGAACCATGAAGAATATTCTGGCATTATGTTTTGCTTCAGTTAGTATTGCCCGATAACATTTTATCTTTAACGGTTGAGAATTGATCAGTTACTCGTACTATGAAACGTCCATGTTTATTGATTTTCGGACTTGGCTACACGGCAAACGCATTAGTAGATTATTTAAGAGATGAGAATTGGGAGGTTTGGGGCACAACCAGAAGTGCTCCGACGGCCAATTTGCTCAGAAAAAAAAATATAAAGGCACTATTATGGCTATCAATCGGTCAGACTATATTTTGCACTCAATAGCTCCAACCGAAGTTGGAGATCCTGTTTATGAAAAATTTGCAGAGCAAATCATTTCAAGGTCTAAGCAACTTTCATGGTTTGGATACCTATCTACAACTAGCGTTTACGGTAATCACGACGGACATTGGGTTGATGAAAAAACACCCGTCAATCCATCAAACAACAGAGGGCGTCTGAGGTTAGAGGCCGAAAATAGATGGGCTAGCATCAACAATTTACCCTTACATATATTTCGTTTGGCCGGCATTTATGGTGTGAACCGAAATCCCTTGGATAAAATTAGGTCAGGCAAAGCACAGTTAATAAGTAAACCAGGACAATTTTTTAGTCGGATCCATGTTGAAGACATTGCAAGGGTTTTGAAAGCCTCAATCGATATGCCAAACTACGGCTCAATATATAATGTATGTGATGATATGCCTGCGGCACAAGATGAAGTCTTAGACTATGCAGCAAAACTAATTAACTATCCTGATCTTCCTAAAGTTGTTTTTGAAGAAGCAGAAATGACCCCGATGGCAGAAAGCTTTTATGCAGACAACAAACGCGTTAAGAATGATCTTATTAAAAGAGAATTTAAACTCACTCTAAAATATCCAGACTTCAAGTCTGGGCTGAGTGCATTAACTGGCAAAGTAGATTAGGGGCAATTTATCGCTTTTATGCTAATTTTGAATTAATCTTAGAAATACCCAGGGTTGCTAATACTTTGTTAACAATATGCTCAGAATTCATTTCGGCAACGTTATACATATCCGACTGGCTCGCTTGATCGATAAAAACATCGGGAAGAAACATTGATCGAAACTTGAGCCCACGATCAAAATAACCTTTTTCTGCTATATGCTGTGCGACATGAGATCCAAAGCCTCCAACAGCGCCTTCTTCAACGGTAATTATAACTTCGTGTTCAGAGCATAAAAGTTGTATTAAATCGTGATCAAGTGGTTTAGCAAATCGAGCATCTGCAACTGTTATGTTGAAACCCATTGGTCTTAAAAGTTCAGAAGCCTTAAGGACTTCTTTTAAACGAGCACCAAAACTTAATATAGCAACTTTGTTACCATTATTAATTATCCGGCCCTTACCAATTTCTAATAAATCTCCAGCGTTTGGCAGCTCTACTCCAACACCCTCTCCTCTGGGATAACGAAGTGCTATTGGGCCTTCACTATATTCCGCAGCTGTTTGTACCATATGGATAAGCTCTGCTTCGTCAGAAGGCGCCATAACAACAAATCCAGGTAGGTTCGCGAGAAAGGAAATATCAAAACTTCCTGCATGAGTGGCCCCATCTGCGCCAACCAGACCTGCCCGATCAATCGCAAACCTAACTGGTAGTCTCTGTATTGCCACATCATGGACAACCTGGTCATATCCTCTTTGAAGGAAAGTCGAATAAATTGCACAAAAGGGTTTCATACCGCCAGCGGCCAGTGCAGCAGAGAATGTTACCGCATGTTGTTCAGCTATTCCAACGTCAAAACATCTAGAAGGGTATCTCTCCGAAAAAAGTTTCAATCCCGTTCCATCCGGCATTGCAGCAGTAATTGCACAGATTTTATTATCCTTAGAAGCAAGATCCAGCAACGCATTTGAAAAAGCAGATGTATAACTTATTGCATTTGACTTGCCTTTTTCCTGTTTACCAGTAACTAAATCAAATTGCGCAGTTGCGTGACCCTTATCCTGTGAATTCTCTGCGGGAGCAAAACCGCGGCCTTTTTTTGTAACTGCATGAATTAAAATTGGTCCAGTTGCTCTCTGTTTTACAGTTCTTAAAACAGGCAACAATTGATCTAAATCATGACCATCAATTGGGCCAATATAAGAAAAACCTAACGCTTCGAACATTGTGCCGCCAACAGCCATACCTTTGAGCAAATCTTTTGCCCGCTTAGCTCCATCACGGAAAGGTTCTGGCAAAAAACTTATAGCGCCCTTGGCAGCTGCTTTTAAATCCTGAAAGGGAGCTCCTGCATAAAGTTGCGATAAATAACTCGAAAGTGCACCAACTGGAGGTGCTATCGACATTTCGTTATCATTCAAGATAACGATCAATCTTTTGCCTAAGTGTCCTGCATGGTTCATAGCCTCATAGGCCATACCCGCAGACATTGCGCCGTCACCAATTATCGCAATGGCATCTCCGAGCCCAGATATACAATTACCACCTAAATCGTGAGCAACTGAGAAACCAAAGGCGGCACTTATCGAAGTGCTTGAATGTGCTGCACCAAAAGGATCATATTCACTTTCACTTCTTTTTGTGAAACCACTAAGACCATTTTTTTGTCTCAATGTTCTAATTCGGTCACGTCGGCCAGTTAGGATTTTATGTGGGTAAGCTTGGTGACTCACGTCCCATATAATCTTATCTTTGGGTGCATCAAATACGTTATGAAGTGCGACGGACAACTCAATTACACCTAAGCCAGCACCTAAATGGCCACCAGTTTCAGAGACGGCAGAGATAGTTTCTTTACGTAATTCATCTGCCAAGAACTTAAGTTCTTCATCAGTAAAACGCTTTAAATCAGCAGGTATTTGTACCTGGTCTAACATTGGAGTATCTGGCCGTTGGCTCATACGCCACCCTCTGTTTAATTCATTTATTGCGCGAAATAACGAAACTTGCCAACTGTCGCAAGTTCTTTGCTTTACCACCGTATGGTACTAACGCTTCATTAGCTTTATCTATCAATAATGACGAATGCTTTTTAGCAGTATCCATTCCAAGCAGCGATACAAAGGTGGCTTTACCCGCACTATTATCTTTGTTTAAACGCTTTCCAACCTTCAATGGATCACCTTCAACGTCTAAAATATCATCGATAATTTGAAATGCCAAGCCAACTGATTTGGAGTATTCTAAAAGGGCACTTGGATTTTCCCCATTCATAACTGCTCCAGAGCAAGCTGACCATTCGATCAGTGCACCAGTTTTCATCCTCTGCATTCTAATAATATCATCTAAATTTAGAGCTGTATCAGCCGTTTCTGCTAAAATATCCAATGCCTGCCCAAGCACCATGCCATCAGCACCAGACGCTAACGACAGTTGGTAGATTAATTTTTGTCGGTATTCATCCCGAATTCTAAATCTTGGATCACTTAGAAGTTGAAATGAAAATGTTTGTAATGCATCTCCCGCAAGAATAGCTGTTGCCTCATCCCATTTTTTGTGAATAGTTGGCTTACCACGTCTCAGGTCATCGTCATCCATTGCTGGCAGATCATCATGAACAAGAGAATAAGCGTGCAGTGCTTCAATTGAGCAAGCCGCCCAAATCGATTTAGAAAGGTCAATATCAAAAAGTTTTGAGGACTGATTTACTAAGTAACCTCTAAGCTTTTTACCTCCCAACAGAGCATATTGCATGGCGTCATTTACGAAGCTACTGTCGAAGGATTGAAAAACAAATTTAAAGTGTTCGTCTATTACAGATGAGTTAGTCTTTAATTCCTTATCCAAATTCTATAATCCGTCCATTTCGACCGCGCCATTTGGGTTTCCGTCTTCATCCAAAGTAATTGCCGCAACTTTTTCTTCAGCCTCTTTGAGTTTTCGCTCGCACCGTTTTTTAAGTAACGCTCCTCGTTCATATAACTTTATCGATTCATCCAGTGCTACATCGCCACGATCTAGTTGATCAACTACTGCCTCTAACTCTGCCATCGCTTGCTCAAAGGTCATTTCTTCAATCGGTTTATCACTCATTATTTTGCCTCTATTAAATTTTCAATATGTGCTCTGGAACATGCAGCAAGTGCATCCAAGTTGTATCCCCCCTCAAGTATAGAGACCACTCTAGATGAGCAGCAAGCCCTCGCCAAATTACATACTTCACTAGTTATCCATACAAAGTCATCTACCTCCCAATTCAATTCTGCTAGTGGGTCATCAACATGAGCATCGAAACCAGCGGATAGGAGTATCAAATCTGGATTAAAAGATCGCACCCTAGGAAATACCCTTTCTTTATAGACTTTTCTCATCAATGCTCCATCAGAGTTTGGCACCAACGGTAGATTAAGGACATTATCAAATTCGCCCCGCTCTTCTGCGCGCCCCGTACCGGGCCATAGTGGCATTTGATGACTTGTGACTGTTAAAGCACGAGGCTCATTCCACAGTAAATCTTGTGTTCCATTACCGTGATGCACATCAAAATCAATCACAGCTACCTTGGGTAATTTATGAAAATCTAGAGCATGTTTAGCAGCTATTGCAACATTTCCAAAAATACAAAACCCCATAGGTATCTGCGCCTCAGCATGGTGCCCAGGAGGCCGTACAGCAACAAATGCATTCTTTGCTTTGCCAGATATAACTGTGTCCACAGCACATATGGCCCCACCGGCAGCCCTATATGCCGCAGTAACAGTACCTGGCGACATATGTGTATCTCCATCCAACTGGCTCATTCCAGTTTTTGGACTGTTAGCATGAATTAAATCTATGTGTGATTGCGGATGAACTGCGAGGATATTTTCTTTTTCGGCGAGTGGCGCCTCAATTCTGAGT
>LUQC01000095.1 GCA_001627925.1 Rhodobacteraceae bacterium REDSEA-S34_B6
GTTGGTTCATCTAAAATTAGAATTTTAGCTCCTCTATTGAGAGCTTTTAGTATTTCTACCCGCTGCTGCATTCCGACCGGGGTATCTGAAATTATAGCTTCAAAGTCAACATCAAGACCATAATTATTTGATAAACCTTTCAATCTATCAAGAACAACCTCCTCCCCGCTTCTCAAAAGCATGCTTCCTTCATTACCAAGCATTGCATTTTCTAAAACAGTAAATGTTGGAACCAACATGAAATGCTGATGCACCATACCAATTCCTAGAGCTATTGATTTTTCTGGAGAGTTCACGTCAACTTCTTGACCATTTAAAAAAATCATCCCACTATCTGGCTTATACAAACCGAATAAAATGTTCATTAGAGTTGATTTTCCAGCA
The DNA here is from genome assembly GCA_001627925.1 of Rhodobacteraceae bacterium REDSEA-S34_B6. Taxonomy (GTDB): domain Bacteria; phylum Pseudomonadota; class Alphaproteobacteria; order Rhodobacterales; family Rhodobacteraceae; genus Salinivivens. The sequence goes on from LUQC01000095.1 coordinate 385, forward strand.
CCGTTCTCTCCAACAATTCCATGGATAGTACCTGTGCGGACTTTAAGGTTTACGTCACTGTTAGCTAAAACATGACCGAATCTTTTAGTGATATTTTTAAGCTCAATTGCTGATTTAGTAAAGGGAGGCAATGGAGCTATTGCCTCATTGCCTCCCTTATTTTCACTATTTTTCATTAGAAGTTAATTCTATGATGGGCAGTTATTATCGCTCATATAGTCGTGAACTTTTATTGATCCACTCTTAACTTTGTCCGACAAACCGTTTATTGTTGACTTCATTACATCAGTAATAAGAGGCTTGTTATATTCATCAAAAGCCCAACCAACTCCATCTTCAGCTAGTCCAAGAACCTTTACTCCACTTGTGAAGTTGCCTGACTTAACGTCCATAAAGGTTTCATAAGTGGCTAAATCAACCCTTTTTAGCATTGAAGTTAACATGGTGCCTGGATGCATATAGTTTTGATTACTATCAACACCTATTGCGAGTTTGCCTGAGTCTGCAGCAGCTTGATATACTCCTGCCCCAGTACCTCCAGCAGCAGCATAAACCACATCGGCTCCACGATCAAATTGAGACTTTGCGAGCTCTGACCCCTTTGCTGGGTCATTCCATGCTGCAGGTGTTGTTCCCGTCATGTTTTGATATACTTCTACCTTGGAATTTACTGCCTTCGCTCCCTGAACATATCCACAAGCAAACTTTCTAATCAAAGGAATATCCATTCCTCCCACGAAACCAACTTTCCCAGTTTTAGAAGCCATAGCAGCTAACGCACCTACCAAAAACGAGCCCTCATGTTCTTTAAAAACATATTGGCGCATATTAGCGTTGTCTAACCAACCAACATCGATGATTGAAAATTTTGTGTTTGGAAACTCTTTTGCGACTTTATCACACGCATCAGCTTGCGCAAAACCAACACAAACAATAACGTTTGCTCCTCTCTGTGCCATTTTTCGCATACCTTGCTCACGCTGAGCCTCATTGGTAACTTCAAACTCCATAACTTTGATGCCGGTTTCTTTTGTGAAACGTTGAGCTCCGTTGTAAACACTTTCGTTAAACGATTTATCAAATTTTCCACCCATATCATATATTACTGCAGGCTTTATATCTGCAGAAAGTATAGAGGCAGAGAACGTAATAATCGCTACAGTAAACAGCTGAATAAATTTACGCATCTAATTCTCCCTAATAATTTTTTAAAAAAAGTAATGACTTGCATTAGAACTATAATATAACACTAACGGTATACCATTAACTTAAAGTTTTAAACCATAAATGTTAAATAAAACTTCCATAAAAGTGATAAGCTAAAAAAGTTATTCTAATGCAGATTTTTCTACCAATAGCTGATGTGCCTGTAGATTTGTTTGTTCTTCTTATACTTGGCGCAGCCGTAGGTTTTCTATCCGGTGTTTTTGGAATTGGAGGGGGATTTCTTATGACCCCACTCTTAATACTTCTTGGAATTCCCGCTGCCGTTGCTGTTGCAACCGAAGCGAACCAAATAGCAGCATCTTCTTTTTCTGGCGTCTTAGCGCATCTAAAAAGAAGAGCAGTGGATTTTAAGATGGGAAATATTCTGGTTGTCGGTGGTCTTCTTGGTTCTGCCGTTGGCGTTGAAGTTTTTAGAATAATCAAAAGTTATGGGCAAATAGAGCTGTTCGTTTCTCTTTGCTACATCTTATTTCTTGGTAGCATAGGAACTCTTATGTTTCTCGAGAGCTTATCGACGATTCAAAAAAGTCGAAAATCAGAAAACACTTTTAAGCAAAAGAAAAAACATAATTGGATTCATGGGCTACCATTTAAGACCAAATTTAAAAGTTCCAACTTATACATTAGCGCAATCCCCCCTGTTATTATTGGTTTCATTATAGGTATTTTAGCGTCAATAATGGGAGTAGGCGGAGGTTTCATACTGATCCCTGCAATGATTTACATTTTAGGCATGCCCACCAAAGTCGTAATCGGCACCTCACTCTATCAGATAATGTTCATAACAGCCTTCACCACCTTCATGCATGCTACGCAAAATAAAACTGTCGATCTTTTACTTGCTTTGATTTTAATTGTTGGTGGTGTTTTAGGAGCACAATTAGGAGCAAGAGTTACCGTTAAACTGAAGGCTGAAGAAATTAGAATCCTTTTGGCAATAATCGTTCTTTTGGTCTGTCTAAAGCTTGCCTTAGATTTAATGATAACTCCCAACGATTTATTTTCAATAACGTATGGTAGTGGGTCATGAGAGCACTGATTTTTGCAATAATTTTTATATTTTCAACGTCTCCGTTCTCCTTGAGTTCAGTCATATCTGATATCGATAAATCTAATATCGAGCTGTCAACACGTTTTGATGGAACAAGTATCTTAGTTTTTGGGGCTATTTCACCAGAAAATGATAGTACATCCTTACTAATAGAAATTATTGGTCCTTCAACATCAGTCAATATAAGAAAAAAGGTTCAAATCTGGGGGATATGGATTAACAAGAAAATTGCACATTTTCAAGATATACCAAGTTTTTACCAAATAAGTATTTCTAATCCTGAACATCCAGTTTTGATAGAAATCGAAAACCAGAAATTGAAATCACTGTTTTATGACTTTCTAGAAATAAACTCCACGCCAAATGACGGTAATGTTGTAGAGCAATATTACGATGAGCTTACTAGATTAAAGAAAAAGCTTGGGAAGTTGAGTGCTTTCGAAAAACAAGTAAATATAATCGATAAAAAATTGTTCTCACACAAAGTCAACCTACCCAAAAAAATTCACCCGGGCATATATAAAATCAAAATGACGTTAATTGATCAACAAGGCATCGAATTAAGCAAGTCTGAGCAAAGCGTCAAGGTTTCAAAAGTGGGAATACAAGAGTTTCTATCATATAATTCAAAGAATAATCCTCCAGTTTTTTACGGATTATTTTCAGTAATAATCGCTCTATTTCTGGGGTTTTCCGCAGCTCAATTATTTCGTTGGTTATATAGGTAGTTTTACTAGATGCTGATGCTAGCTTCCCTAGCATCCTCGATTGTCCTCAGACCTGTTTTCGGAGCACCAACCAAAACAGCCATATTTCCTGGTTTATGCAGATTATCCATCATTTTGGTATGCGCATGTGGTATCTTGTGCCAGGGGAACACTTCCGACATACAAGGGTCGATACGCCTATCTAGCATCAGTTGATTGGCTGCACTTGCTTGAAAAAGATTGGCAAAATGGCTACCCTGAACTCTTTTTTGATTCATCCACAAATATCTCGCGTCAAAAGTAAGATTATAACCTGTAGT
>LUQC01000096.1 GCA_001627925.1 Rhodobacteraceae bacterium REDSEA-S34_B6
TTTTCAATAATGCTTCGCAGCATTGGAACCACGTTCAGTTTTGGGAAATGATGGGTCCGGGAGGAAATAATATGCCTTCGGAGATATCGTCCGCTCTAAATGAAAATTTTGGTTCAGTCGATAAATTTAAGGCAGATTTCTGCGCAGCTGGTGATGGCCAATTTGGCGCAGGCTGGTGTTGGCTGGTAAAAGATAAAGACGGTTCGCTCAAAGTTACAAAAACTGAAAACGGTGTGAACCCACTATGCTTCGGTCAAACTGCATTATTAGGTTGCGACGTGTGGGAGCATTCGTACTACATTGATTTTCGTAATAAGAGACCGGCATATTTAACAAATTTTCTCGATAAACTTGTTAACTGGGAAAATGTTTCATCTAGAATGTAACAATTAAGGTTTTACACAGACCCCTGTCGCAATGGGGTCTGTGATTAAAAATATTAACAGCGCCATTTTTTCCGCTGGCAAATCGAGGGCGGCATGATGACTGAGCATCTGAAAGGCGCGATAGCTATGATCACTGCCTGTACAATATGGGGCCTGTCCGCCATATATTACAAGCAGTTATCTGAAACCCCTCCTATAGAAGTTCTCTGCCACAGAACACTTTGGTCGGTAGTTGTTTTCACTCTTTTTTTGCGGATACAGAACAGATTAGAGGAGTTGAAGATAGTATTTAGAAATAGGAAACTAGTCCAAACTTTGTTTTGGGCAGCTGCTATGATTTCTACGAACTGGTTCTTCTTTATTTGGTCTTTTCATAACGATCGTGCCACTGAAGCCAGTTTTGGATATTATATCAATGAGCGATTGTCCCTAATGAAATGGGTTTCGGTAGTTTTAGCTACAATCGCAGTATTAATACTGGCCATATCGCAAAATATTTTACCTTTTATCGCATTGGTTCTCTCTATTAGTTTTGGGATTTATGGCATGCTGAAAAAACAGATTAGCTTAGGGCCTGTTCTATCCGTGACAAGTGAAGTGATATTATTGTTGCCCGTAGCTCTTATACTTCTTCTTTATTGGCATTTGGATGGATCTGGGAGCTTCGGAACCAATATTACGACAACATCTCTCTTAATTTTTAGTGGGCCTATGACAGCCGTACCGTTAATGCTTTTTTCATATGCAGCAAGGCGTGTACAAATGACATCACTTGGCATAATTCAGTATTTAAATCCATCGCTTCAATTTTTCGTTGCCATATTTATTTTTTTGGAACCGTTTGGACTTTGGCAGGCGGTGGCATTTGGTTTAATCTGGCTGGCTTTGTTTATTTATTCTTTTGCAAGTATATCCACTAAGCAGTTAATTTAAGCGCCTCAATAGCATCTCTAGGTGATGAAACAACTTTAAATAGTTTTTTCAAACTTTGATCTGCAAATCCATTTTCTACAAGGTGGTTGATCAGTTCAATGAGAGGATCCCAGAACCCGCTGACATTTAAAATAATGATTGGTTTGTTGTGCAATTTTAATTGTGCCCAGGTTAATACTTCAAAGAATTCATCAAGTGTCCCTGCGCCACCCGGTAAAATAATAATAGCGTCAGAATTCATGAACATGACCTTTTTGCGTTCATGCATATTTTGCGTGACTATAAAATTATTAATGTCGGTTTTACCAACTTCTACCTCCAATAAATGTTCTGGAATTACTCCCATAACTTCTCCACCGTTAGACTGTATGTTTTGAGCCACGGTGCCCATAAGACCTATATTGCCTGCCCCATAAACTAGCCGACAGTTTTCTTCCGCAAGTAATCGCCCGAGTTTTTCGGTAGCTTTTTTGTAGGCGTCATCGCTTCCATAACGTGAACCGCAAAACACACAAATAGAAAGTGATAACATATTTAAATCCTTGTTATAGAGTGACCTATAAACTTTAGCCTTGTTGATGCCCTCACTCAACTGTAGAAATGGCTTAAGGAAATTTTGGAGATATACAAAATTGAATCTAATTAGTTCTATTTGGTTTTGGCTCGGCTTGCTTGGCGTGAGTGTGGTAACTTACGGTGTATTTGATGCTTTGAATACACAAGAAGAAATCTCTGTTTCGGGCGTAGATATCCAAAATGTTCAAGAACAAACCCAAGTTGAAATAAATGAGGCGACAAAAGAAGCTGAAGTTATACCGGTCGAAGTTTTTTTGGATACGGCTCGGGTTGATGTTGATGGGCTTGTTACTCTCGCTGGTAGAGCAGAACCCGGAGCAACTATAGAAGTCCTTGTCGGTGAAACTTTAATTGGGACAATATCCGTTGGACAAGATGGGAGCTTTGCATCAATTTTCGAATTAAGCTCAAGTGAAGAAATTCGTGTAGTTGTGTTGAGAACAGAGAAAGGTGACGATTTTGTTTATGCAGATCAAAGTTTAGTTATTTTGCCATCTCAAATAGCAAAGAAGGCTTTGAACGAGAATTTGCAGCTGCCAGACGAGGTCGCAAGTCTAGAACCTTCCGGTGATATTGCATCAGTCGGGTCAGTACAAATGAAAGGGTCCGTTGAGAACCAAGAAGAAGAGGGTGCCAAAGATGATGACAAGTTGACGTCGGAAACTAAAGTGCAACCTGAGGCTGTTGAAAAACCTGAGATCGAAGTGACTGAAGCCGAGATACTGGAAAAAGATCAAGAAGAGACCGGGCAAGTAGACCCATCACAGTTAGGGGAGCAGGAAACGCAGCTGGAACTGCAAGAGGCATTAGAAAAATCTGAACTTTCAGAAAATAAAGCGAATATTTCCGAGAGCGACTCAGACGTTAGCGTTTCAGATAATGATTTAGAGATTTCAAACTCAACAACGAATTCAAGCACATCGCAACCAAAAGTAGTGGTTGCCGACAGTGATGGAGTTAGGGTTTTACAGGATGATCAAGGAGCAAAAGATCAGCTAGCGCTCGATTCTATAGCATATGATCCGTCAGGCAACGTTACTCTGAGCGGGCGTTCCAACCCTGATGGCCTTGTTAGATTTTACGTAAATAATGAGGCTATATCAGCAGCAAAAACGGACGATTCTGGCTATTGGGAGACAGATTTGTCTGATGTTATTCCAGGTACGTACACCCTGCGTATTGATGAGCTTGGATCAAGGGGAGATGTAGTTTCTAGATTGGAAAGTCCATTTAAACGTGAGGATCGTGAGAAGCTTGCCGCATTAATCGCTCCGAGTTCAAGCCCTGTTCGCATTAATATTGTTACAGTACAGCCGGGTAATACACTTTGGGCAATAGCGCGCAAGCGATATGGTGATGGACTATTATACGTTCGTGTTTTTGAGGCAAACCGTGACAAAATTAAGGATCCTGACTTGATTTATCCCGGGCAGTTGTTTGATTTACCCGATCTCAATTGAACAAATTAATAAAAAGATTAAACCAAGGTTTGACTAAAGCAACACTCAGTTGATTAATAATTATGATTGCGGACATTGCAGATTAAATGAAAAAAGAAGAACAGGATAGCGAATATCTCGAGAGAAAATCAGGTATGCGCACTATAATTCGAGTAGCGCCGTACCTATGGCCAAAAGGGCAGGCTGAAATAAAGTATCGAGTTATTTTTTCCATGCTCGCCCTGATACTTTCAAAGGTAATCGCTGTTTACACTCCTCTTATTTATCGTGATGCAGTTAACGCTTTGTCGAACCAAGGGGTTGATGAGCTTTTTCTTGGAGCTATTGGCCTTACGGTTGCCTATGGCGTCTCTCGAATATTTACCAATGGTTTTCAGCAGTTGAGAGACGTTTTGTTTGCCAAGGTAGCTCAAAGAGCTCTCCGTAAAATTGCACTTAAAACGTTTCAACACATACACGCATTATCTCTACGATATCACATCACGCGTCAAACTGGTGGGCTTTCTCGAATTGTAGAGAGAGGTGTGAAGGGGGTTGAATTTTTACTTCGGTTTTTATTGTTTTCGATTGGTCCTTTAGTGCTTGAATTATTGATGATCGCAATTTTACTCTATGTGATGCTTGATATACGATATTTGGCTGTAATTTTTCTTACTATTGGAGTTTATGTTTGGTTCACTTTTAAAGTAACTGAATGGCGCGTAAAACTAAGAAAGAAAATGAATGAGCAAGATACGGACGCAGCCCAAAAAGCTGTAGATAGCTTGCTAAACTTTGAAACAGTGAAATATTTTAATGCCGAGCAAAGAGAGGCCGATCGTTATGACACTGCCATGGAAGGCTATGAAGATGCAGCGCTTAAGACCGCATATTCATTAGGTTTCCTAAATTTTGGCCAAGCCGTTTTAATAACTTTAGGATTAATAGCAGTAATGGTGATGGCTGCTCTTGGAGTGCAAAATGGTGTTTTAACAGTCGGAGACTTTGTAATGGTAAATGCTTACATGATCCAGATAACAATGCCTCTAAACTTCCTTGGCACTGTGTACCGAGAAATAAGACAGGCGCTCGTCGACATGGGTGAAATGTTCAATTTATTAGAGCAAGAGACAGAGATTGTTGATAAACCTAATGCGAAGCCGATAAATGTTACAAAAGGCCTAGTAAAGTTTTCAAATGTCTATTTCAGTTATGACAGTAAACGTCCAATTCTAAATGACTTAAATATTGAAATTCAAGGTGGAGCAAAGGTTGCAATTGTTGGATCGTCTGGCTCTGGAAAGTCAACAATTGGTCGTCTTTTATTTCGGTTTTATGATGTTTCAGGAGGTTCTGTTTCGATAGATGGACAAGACATTAAAAATGTTACTCAATCATCTCTACATAACGTTATCGGAGTTGTTCCCCAAGATACAGTTTTATTTAATGACAGCATATTTTATAATATCGCGTACGGCAAAGACAATGCTACCACGGCCGAGGTGGAAAAGGCGGCCAGGGCTGCTCAAATACACGAGTTCATTGTGTCCCTACCAGATGGCTATGACACTACTGTTGGTGAAAGAGGTTTAAAGCTATCTGGCGGAGAGAAGCAGAGGGTAGGTATTGCAAGGACATTACTCAAAGATCCACCAATTCTACTACTCGATGAGGCAACATCGGCTCTCGACTCCGAAACTGAACGTGAAATACATGATGCTCTGAAAAATGCAGGTAAGGGCCGAACGGTTATCTCAATAGCGCACCGTCTATCAACTATTTCAGATGCTGACAGAATAGTTGTTCTTGAAGGTGGGGAAATAGTTGAAATTGGTGAACACTCCAATCTCTTAAAAAACCGAAGTCGTTACTTTGAACTTTGGAACATGCAGCTAAAGGCTAGCTAAATCAGAAACTTTTAAATGTCTTATTCGGCGGCTTGAGTTTTAGCGTCTAAAGTGGACGAGGATACCATATTTTTAATCCCTACCATGTTGGATGCCAAATAGCCCTCATTCCAAACTATTTCTGTATTCTTTTGCCGTTTCGCAGCCCGTCTCAAAGCCCAATCTTGTGCACTTCTCCCACTCTTTCCTGCACCAATTTTAACAAGAAAGCGACCTATCCATACCACATATGTAACAACCCAGATACGAAGTGCCAGAAGGGATGGCGTGAAAACCAAGGTGAGCATGGTGGCAATTCCAAGTCCAAAAACTACGGCTGTTGCTAATTGTTTCCACCAGAGAGAAGTCGGACTGTCAACTGAATATCCACCGTTTATAAAGTTTAAGCTCAAACCAAACATCATTGGAGCTAACCCGGCCATGGTCGTAATTGTGGTTAGTAATACGGGCCTTATACGCTGCTCTGCAGTTCTAATTATGGCTTCAATGCGTGGTAAGTATTTCGAAAACTCCTGATAGGTGTCGATCAGAACTATGTTGTTGTTTACCACAATTCCAGCCAGAGCGACTATACCGGTACCCGTCATAATAACAGAAAATGGCTGTTGCATAACCAGCATTCCAATAAGTACGCCTACGGTCGATAGTATTACGGCTAAAAGTACGACAACAGAGTTATAAAAACTATTAAATTGGGCTAGCAATATAATAAACATAAGCGCTAAAGCTGCTGAAAAAGCAGTAGAAAGAAATGCTTGGCTTTCTGCTTGGTCTTCCTGATCTCCAGTCCACTCCCAGCTAATTCCTGGTCCAAGTGGATTTTTCTCAAGATACTTTGTCAAATGTGCTATTCTTTCGTTTGCATTGATAAATACTTCTGTCTTATTTCCATTCTGATCGGTGAGAATTGTTGTCAATCCATCCTCAACCCCAGCTTTAATGTCAAAGAAACGCTTTTGGTCTATCCGATTTATTTCACCCAGCTTTTTTACTGGCGATTTAGTAATAAAGTTAGAAAGTGGGATCAGGCCATCCTTGGTACGAACTTTCAATGTGTCTAGAGTGCTCAAAATGCGATAGTTCTCTGGGAGCCGCACCCTGATTTCAACTTCTTCGTCCGAACTATCCACTCGCATTGTATCAAGTAAGACCCCCCGAGTTACTAATTGAACCATGGCACCCACAGTCGTGACGTCTGCGCCAAATCTCCCGGCCTTTTCCACATCAACATTTATTTGCCAATCTATTCCCGGCAATGGGCGGGTATCTTCAATTAACGTAAGACCTTCCGTTTCCTCAAATATTTTCCGCATATTTTGAGTGGCCATAAGAAGCTCATCCCAATCATTGCCTTTCAAACGCAAATGCACGGGTTTGGAACTTACAGGGCCTCTGGCTAATTCAAGTACTTCTATCTTTATCCCAGGTATTTTTTGCAAATCAGCCAATAGTTCTGCAATTACAAGATCTCCATCTAGATCTGGATTATTTTTTCGATTGTCCCAAGGAATAGTTTCCAACTGTATCTGACCAATGGTATCCTTCGGGGATGATGCACCCGCTGTATTTTGGTTTAACCCACCAGCGCCGGCAAACGCAAAAACGCTATCTACTCCTGGATGAGCTAAGACGATCTTTTCTGCTTCCTTTACAATATCGTCTTTTTCTTGAAGTGATAGATTGCCTCTAGCACGGACGTAAACAATTGCTTGCTCTGGTTCAGATTCCACAAAGAATTCCACACCATAGTTGTTCTGGCCGAAGTAAGTAAAGACTGAAATTGTCAAAAATATTATACCACCAATTGCTGCCAATGGCATAACTGGGTTCCCTACTATAATTTTTATAAAACGTCCGAATAACGTCCTCTTGTACCCAGAAACAACCTTTCGACGTTCGCGCTTAAATTCAGCGGCGCCCATTGTAATTGAAACTAAAAATGCTGATAAGATTAGACCAAGTCCGCCGGGTATATAGCTGATAATACTCAACTGGCCACTCTCTACATTCATCAAGAAACTTGGGTTTATAAGCTGCATAGTAGTACAGAGTAGACAGAAAAGTGTTAGCGGAACTAGAGCTGCCCGAATAAGCCAAGGAAGTTTTTTGCGCAAAAGGTTTGAAGCATTTTCAAACATTCGGCTTAAACGACCGGATACTCCACCAATGATTGGGAGAAAGATTAATGCTACGATCAGCGAAGCCGATAAAACAAAAATTAATGTAACTGGCAGCATCCCCATGAATTGACCAGGCACGCCTGGCCAGAAAAGCATTGGTAAAAATGCGCACAATGTAGTCGCTGTAGAACTGGCCACTGGCCAAAACATTCTTTTAGCTGCTTCAACATATGCGGACATTGGGCCAGTCCCTTCTGCTATCCGCTTATCGGCATATTCTACTACTACAATTGCGCCGTCCACTAACATTCCGACTGCTAAAATTAGCCCAAACATGACCATATTTGAGATTGTTACACCCATCACGCCAAGCAAAACAAAACATAACAAAAAAGAAGTTGGGATCGCAAAGCCCACCAGGATTGCCCCCCTAGATCCTAAAGATGTCAGCACCACTATCATGACCAGAGCAATGGCTGTGAGGACAGAACCCTCTAATTGCCCAACCATACTTGCTACTTGACTGGATTGATCATTAGAGGTCCCAACTTGGATGGCAACTTGCAAATCTTTTGGCCAGCTTCGTGACTCCGCTTTAACGAGAGATTTAACTTCCTCTGCCATGTCTATAAGGTTAAAACCGCGGCGTTTTACAACTTGAATTGCCACTGTTGTTTCACCGTTAAATCGCGCTATTCCTGAACGATCTTCGAAGGTTAGTTTTATCTCTGCAAGATCTCCCAAAGTTATAATGCGATCGCCATTTGTTTTTACTGGCAGGTTGTATACATCTGAGGGTTCATCGAAACTTGAAGGGATTTTTACGGAAAAAGCGCCTTGCTCTGAATTGATATTTCCTGCAGCAATTAACTGGTTATT
>LUQC01000097.1 GCA_001627925.1 Rhodobacteraceae bacterium REDSEA-S34_B6
GGGTCCAATAGTACTTATTGGTATTGGTCTTGGAGTAGGCGCATTCTTGTTTATGCCAACGCAAACTCCAGTTGAGCAGGTCGAAGAGCTTATTGAGAAGAAATTGCAACAAGCTGGGCAATTGCCCAGTGCCGAGGGCGAAGATGAGGCCGCGTCTGAGCCGGAAAAAGTTTACAAGGACACGCCGTCTACGGATACTTTTGTAACAAGTTATTATACTTTCCCTGATAATTTCACCACAAACCTAAAGGGCTCTAAAGCGTTTTTGCAAGTGAGCGTTGGCGTTTCTACCCAATATGATGAGACCGTCATAGAGAATGTTGAGATGCATCAACTAGCTCTGCGGTCCGAGGTGCTTGGTGTAGTAAGTGAATTCACTGTAGAAGAAGTTGAAGGGAAAACTGGCCGTGATCAGTTGGCAGATAGTATAAAGGATGCTATCAACAAACGTCTGGAGGAACTGGAAGGTTTCGGAGGTGTTGAAGGTGTTTACTTTACAGCATTCGTATTGCAATAATTGAGTAAATTTCATGGTAGGCTCAAGAAAATTATCTAATGACGAAGTCGAAGCTCTTCTGAGCGGTTTAGATGAAGAGTCAAAAGACCAAACAGCGCAGCAGTTTGATCCCAATGAAGTGCGGGAATTCAAATTTGGAACTGAGGATCTCTCTTTACTTGGTGATTATTACGCCCTTCGAATGATAAATGAAAAGATTTGTAGATTTACAAGATCTGTATTTTTACCAATGCTTCGTATTATGCGTTACTAACAATCGTATTGAAGAACTTAGAGGAAATTCGTTGCTCGTCATTGAGGCGCCATTCGTGTCTCACTTAACCAACTCCTATTATGGTGGATCTAAAGTTCAGTCATTGTTCGCACAACAGGGTGAATTTACAGCAACAGAGCAGCGGATAATCGAGATTATCACCGAAGGTATGAACGCCTCTATGGAAGCGGCCTGGAAGGATATGCTTCAAACAAAATTTGAGGTTCAATCTCGAGAAGAAAATATTCAGTTTGTTTCTTTTGTTGATGGAGCGGATACGGTCATCGTTTGTGCCTTTATGGTGCAAATGCCAAACCATGATCCTGTGAGCTTTGATATCGTTTATCCACTACAGACACTGAAACCAATTTCGTCACAGTTGCGTTCGAGAGTTCAGAATGAATTCGCGCAAGATGATAGAACCTGGAAGGAAAGACTGCAAAATGCAGTATTGTCGATACCTCTTACCTTAACAGCTGAAATAGGAAATCCAAAAACGTCAATTGGTAAGTTAATGAAATCCACCGAGGGAGATGTATTCGCAATGGCAACTCCGGAGCATGTTTTAGTCAAAGTTGCTGGAGAAAAAGTATTTTTTGCTGATATTGGTAAAGTTGGTCCGAATGCTGCAATATCAATGAAAAAGAGAGTAAAAATGAGCGAGGAAAAAGATGGCTGAGGAAGAACAAACTGAGACAAAATCTGAAGGTATTGAAAACCTAAAAGTTTTAGAGAATATAGATGTTGAATTAACAGTTGAAGTTGGTCGGACTGAAATAACAATTCGTGACTTGCTTCGATTAAATGAGGGTTCTGTGGTTGAGCTAGAGAGATTGGCTGGTGATCCGCTGGATATACTAATTAATAACACAAAGATTGCCAAAGGCGAAGTGGTTATGATTGGTGAGCGGTTCGGAGTGCGCTTTGGAGAAATAGTAGACCCCGAAAAACGCATGGAGAGCCTCTGATATAGATTTATTCATATGTCAGATTATTGAACAACTTGACATGCACTCATAACACATTGATTTTAATTATAAAAATATAATTGGTATATCAGTTGCAAAACCCCTTTGAACTAGGGGTTTTTTTATGACTTACGAAAAAATTGCAATGGTAATTTTATTTTTGGGTGCCCTGATGGCAGTTCAAATCTATCTTTACGTCCGTTATCGTTCTAATCCCAAAACCAATAAAACAATCAGCAGCTTGAAAGTTGTTTCTAGAATAAATCTATCTAAAACCTCTCAGTTGAATATCGTAAATGCTGGCGAAGAGTCATTTTTGATAGTTTGCTGTAAGAATTCATCAGCAGCAATAGTTCCCCTAAGTTCCAATAGAGTTGCTAATGATATTGAGGCACATAGTGATGATCCGGTTTAGTCCTCTCAAATTTTTGCTTTATTGCATCTTTGCCTTTATTATGGTCGCAAATGTGAGTTATGCTCAGGAGTTGAGTGCGCTTGGTTTACCTGCACTTACTACAGCGACTGGAGCAAATGGCGAGACAACATACTCACTGTCGTTACAAATTTTACTGCTAATGACAGCTTTAACAGTTTTGCCGTCTTTGGTTCTTGGCATGACAGCCTTTACGCGAATAATTATCGTATTATCAATTTTGAGGCAGGCTCTTGGAACGCAACAAACCCCTCCAAACCAAGTTCTAATTGCAATCGCTCTATTCTTAAGCTTTTACATTATGAGCCCTATTTTTGAGGTTTTATACGTAGAAACTCTAACCCCTTACCTAGATGGAAATTTATCAACAGAAATGGCTATGAACCAAGGGTTATCAGTCTTAAAGGAGTTTATGGTTTCCAACACCAGAGTTGATACAATAAATATGTTTGCGGACCTTTCCGGTTCTGGCCCATTCAATGATAAACAGTCAATTCCAATATCTATTGTCTTGCCCGCTTTTATAACATCGGAGTTGAAAACGGCTTTTGAGATAGGGTTCCTAATTTTCTTACCGTTTCTTGTGATTGATATGGTTATAGCATCTATTCTCATGTCTCTTGGTATGATGATGTTGTCTCCAATGTTAATTTCGCTTCCTTTCAAATTGCTGCTTTTCGTTTTGGTCGATGGCTGGTCGATGACCGTCGGGTCATTGTCAGCAACTTTCTTGGTGGAGTGAAATAAATGGCCTATGATCAGAATGTTCAGTATTTAAGTCTTGCATTTTGGCAAATCATAATGACTGCTGGTCCAATTCTAGCAATAGCACTTGGTATTGGTCTTTTTATAGGACTTATTCAGGCCGCCACCTCAATTCAAGAAATGACACTAAGTTTTGTTCCAAAGTTATTTGTTGTGCTAGGTGCAATGGCATTATTCGCTAGTTATACTTTGTCCACTATGACTGACTACTTCATGTTCATCTTTGAAGAGATAGCATTGAAAGGAATTTAGAGTGGAGCAAGTAGGAAGTTATGCGGGTATTAGTTTGCAGAGTATTCCAGTATACTTTTTACTGTGATTGCTATCAACTTTAAGAGTAGGGTCTTTTCTTTTATCCTCTCCTTTTTTTGGATCGCGTATGGTTCCTTTACCCGTGAGAATTGTTTTTTCATTTGGGATCGGGGTGTGGGTCCTAACTAATATTAAATTACCACCATTAGAAATATTAGTTGGCATAGATCTACTTCCGATAGTCTTGCAGGAAGTATTTATCGGGCTTTCTTGCGGGATGATTCTTTCTATATGTTTTGGTACTGTTATATTGGCTGGTGAAAAGATTGCCGCAACGTCGGGCTTGGCTTTTGCTTCTCAAGTTGACCCATCAAACGGCGCTCAATCACCAGTCATAAGCCAAATTTTTTCATTATTTTTGCTTGTGTTGTTTTTTTCATTGAATGGTCATCTAGTCATTTTCGAGATGATTTTCCTAAGTTATGAGAGTTTGCCAATAGGAGGCATGGTAGAGTATAAAAAAATTATAGAAAATTCCCTATCATCTACCAACTTTCTTTTTAAAACGGCCGTGATGATTGTTTTGCCAATCGTTAGTATTCTGTTTTTTATGAATATTGGTATAGGTTTCATAACAAAGTCTGCACCGCAACTGAACCTATTTTCTTTTGGCTTTCCAATGACAATTCTGGGAACTTTCTTTGCATTATATTTTTCAGTGGATGCTCTTCAGTTTGTATTTGCTGAGTTGATTGATGAAGCCATTGGTATTGTAAAAGTGGTGCTAGGAGATCTGGGCGATGGCTGAGAACGATCAGACACAGGAAAAAACCCAGGAGCCCACGCAGCGGCGACTAGAGAAGGCTAGAGAAGATGGCGATATTTTATCTTCGAAGGAAATGTTTGTATTTGCAACGAGCGCCGTGGGACTTTTAGTAATTGCAGTCTTAGGCTTTTTTGCGAGCAACTTATTAACAACATGGTCAACATTATTTTCATTCTCACATCCAGAAGAGCTTCTTAGCACAAAGTTTTATAATTCTTGGCAGGGTTTCCGTCTTGTAATTATTGGAGCTGCATTTTTTGCTATACCCTGTTTTTTGGGTATTCTTTTGATGCAAACAATTGTTGGTGGTGGTCTTAGTATTAGTTCAAAAGCTGTTGGTTTTAAATGGAATAAGCTGGATCCAATAAAAGGTCTAGGAAGAATTTTCTCAGTCAAAGGCTTGGTTGAGTTAATTAAATCAATCGCAAAAGTTGTATTTTTGACGGGTCTGGTTCTGGGCTTCCTGTGGTTTACTCTGCCAAATCTAATCTACCTAAGTGCCGGTGTACTTAACCAGAGCCTAGAGATACTTTACCGGTCTTTATTGACATTTATTTTTGTGATTGTGCTTGTGCTTTTTGCCATTGGCATAGGTGATTACTTGTGGAGTAGACATACCTGGTTGGAAAAATTAAGAATGTCCCGACAAGATTTAAAAGAAGAATCAAAGGAGAGTGAAGGATCACCAGAGGTCAAAGCGCGGATGCGACGCTTGCAGATGGAGGCAAGTCAACGTGCTGCTGAACAGGCTCAAGCGATAAATGATGTAAAAGACGCAAGTGTTGTGATTACAAACCCAACCCACTTTGCAGTAGCAATTAAATATGAGCCAACTGAAAATGATGCACCAATGATTATAGCAATGGGGAAGGATGCGATGGCATTTAGAGTTATAGAGGAAGCTGAATTAAATTCAATATCCGTTGTACGCTCTCCTCTATTGGCTCGTGCGCTATTTTATACCGGCAGTATCGGATTTGCTATTTCGGAGCAGCTTTATTCCGCAGTGGCTTCTATTTTGGCATATGTTTATCAATTAGAGCGAGGAGTAAATACTGTCTTGCAAGAGCCTGAAATACCCTCTGAATTTATTTTTGATGAATTTGGAAAGCCTGTAAAGGAGAAAATAATTGAGACGCCGTAACTCAACCATTGGTCAATTAATTTCAACCTTAGTTTATCTGGTAATGTCCATTTGGTTAGCTAGCGCAGCTAGGGCTTTCTATTTGGATGGACAAACTATAAAGGCAATATTGGTAGGTATAGGTAGCATTTTGGCCTTTATTGCTACGTTTCGGTTCCAAATTCAGAAATTTGTGGATGACAGAAAGAAAGTCGAATGACAATAAATTGTGCCAAATGTGTTTTTTATTTTGTGACACATGATCCAGTACGACCGTGGGGGTGCAAAAAATTTGGGTTTAAATCCCATCTTTTGCCAAACTATCAGGTTAAAAGTGCAACTGGCATGGAATGTGCTTACTATAAACTGAAAAAAGTCAGAAAACCGATCGAGAGAAATTAAAAAATGGCAACACGTTCAGGTGATAAAGATTTAGAAAATGGTATAAAGGTTGCATTAGATGCCGCTGATACCGCTTCTGGCGTTACAGAAGAGTTTAATAATGTTCGTGAACAGTTTGAAGTTGTAAACATCCAGGCAAAGCGGATCTACCAGTCGGTTCTTATCATATTTTTAAGCGCTATTGTAGCTGCCATTATATCCCTCGGTGCTGGGCTCTTGATGTATTATAAAGCATTAGGGACATTAAGAACAAACTCGAACATGGCCATAGAATCTCTTGCAATTTTTACTGAAAATGTCAGTACTTTGGATAAATCGGTAAAAACTGTGGAAACCAATACTGCAAATCAAGAAATAATTAAAAATTCTTTAGGCGAGATACGTTCTGCTGCTGAAAAGGCGTCACAGGACATAGCTGCGGCAGAGCGAAAGTACAATCAAGCTATAAAATTAAGTGTTCAGGATACTGAGCGAGTAATAAAAGAATTTGCTGAAACCACACTTGTAGACCTAAAAACTCAATCCGATCTGACACAGATGGTACTCTCGGAGCAAATACAGGGAATACAAAAATTCTTTGAACCTGATCCGTCAGAGGAGGATGGTGAGATGGATGGTGGAGATAATATCGTAACCTACAAGCAATTTATGGTGCTGGAAAATAAAGTTGACCAGCTAATTGTTTTGCAAAAAGAGCTTGCAGCTAATATGATGGAAATGAATAGAATTAAACAAGTAGAGGCGCAACGCAAAAAGGCTACACCAAAAGTTGCCAAAAAGGCGCCGGTTAACCCATTAAAGTTCCCATGAGCGAAGAAGACTTTACAACAATTGAAGATCCTGTTGATCTTGATTTATCTGAGGCCGGTGACGGATTACCCACAGGGCAGTTTGAAGATTTTGAGCAAAATGGCCTTCTCCTAAAGATAGCAACTGACGGCATATCTGTTCAAGACTATGTTAAACGCCTGAAAGAAAGTGATATTTTAGTAGCTGTTGATGGCGAATTGTTTTTAGAGGGCCCAGCGGAGCTTGAAAATAGGTTTCGGATGGAGGCGGGTGACGAGGCTAAATGGTTGCTCACCTTTTATCGTGATGGGCAATTATTTGACATATTATTACGTGCTCCAATTCAAAGTCAGTTTGGATTGGCTACCGAACAAGAAACTAAATGGGCGTTGGAGCAATTCAAAACACATGTGTACGGTGAATTTTCAGAATATCAAAACTATGAGGTTTATCGGAATGGATCAAACATATGCGATATTTTGAGTTTAGAAAAAGATCCAGTTGCGTTTATATTGCCCGGCTTATGGTGTTTGAAATATAGACTGTATCCACCATTGGCTGCTTTGCTAGCAGCATATTTAACCACCTTTTTCATCAATATTTTTCTATTTGTAATAACTTATCTCATTCTGTCTCGATTTGTTTACATTTCACAGGATAATATAATGCGTTCTTTTACCCTTTACGCGGGTAAAAATC
>LUQC01000098.1 GCA_001627925.1 Rhodobacteraceae bacterium REDSEA-S34_B6
ATGCAGATGAACCCCAGCACCCTCTATTGTTGGGGTTGCCGTGCCAGTTGATATAGCAGGTCTTAAAGACATAAAAATTCCTTCCTGATTTCTAAAAGGTCTATCTAGTACGTTTTGACATAAATAAGAGTTCTAAATGTTACAACAAGGTAGCCTAATATTTATTTTTAGACACCTAAAATAGAAATCGTTGGATATATTGAAGGTGCCACATATAAATATCTAATGTTTCAAAAGTGTCATTTAGATGAGGAGCCTACAGGTGTTTTTTCATATACTTGAGCAACTCGTTTTCCCATGGCGGGTTACAACCTTGCTTTTCACAATTTAGTGCTGCAGCCTTCCCGGCATAATGCAGCAAATCTGTTTTTTCATTAAGCTCCAGTAATGCTAGTTGGTTTAATTTTTCATTTTTAATAAGCCAAGCTAGTATCGATGCCATAAATGTATCACCTGCCCCCACGGTATCGGATAACTTTTCCAATGGATGTGATGGTAATTTATGCCACTTTTTTCCATGGAACACTGCAGAACCCTGCGCCCCTCTTGTAACTATAAGTAGCTCCGCGTTTGTAATCAGCTCCAATTCTGCTAGTGCATTCGTTTCATCCGCACTATCATTAAAAAGCCAGAGAAGGTCTTCATCACTTAACTTTAATATATCAACTTCAGTAATAAGATTTTTTATTCTTTGTCGATAGACATCAGGTTCTGCTATCAGTGATGGCCTGACATTTGGATCTAAAGATACTTTTACATTATTTTCCTTAGTTCTCTTTACAAACTCTTCCCAAATCAAAGCATCTTTCCCGCCTGTCAACGCAAGCGACCCAATATGAAAAATAGACACTTCCGAAGTTAGATTTTTTGAGAGAGAGTCCAGAGTTACTAATCGCTCTGCCGTCCCTTCCCTGTAGAAAGAGTATGACGGAATTCCATCCTCTATATGAACCATTGCTAATGAGGTAGGAGCCGTAACTCTTGGCCCAAGCAATGAAACATTAGAGTTTACCAAGTTTTGCGCTAACTGCTCGCCGTTTTTATCTTTAGAAATAGGGGTAACATAACCTACCTTTACTCCCTGCCTACCTGCAGCCCTTGCTAAATTATAGGGAGATCCTCCGGGCACAGCCTCTAATAAAGCATTCTCATTCTGGTTGTCGATTTGGATCATATCCATTAAATTTTCACCACCAACGAGTATCATTTTTTACCTTTAAGGTTTACACAGCTAATTGTGCCATTTTAATTATCCATATCAAACAGTTCAATGGGTTTCCATAAAAAACATAATATTTTCATAATGTTACACTAAACTGATCATAAGACTTTTAATTCTTAGAGTAACAAAAATGACCTTTAAGCGCCTCTAAGTTGGCAATGGCTGATCTATTACGCTAGATAGATCCAATAGAAAGAACTACAATCCCACAAAGACTAGCAGCCATCAATAGGTTCACCCATTTTTGCGCTGAACTTGAAAGATTTAACTCATGAATTTTACAACCGGCATAAAGCCACGCCAGGTGTAAAATTATCCAAATAAAATTCATAATGAGGAACTTCAAACTAATTTCAATTGTGAAACTATCAGGATAAAATGCGAAGCCTGTGAAGAAGGTCGTGTGTACTGCATACGCTTTAGGATTTATGAACTGCAGGGTCATTCCAGTCATAAAACCAGGTGCTTTGATCATTTCAATAAAGGAAATTTTTGAACCAGCAAGAGCTATACGAAATGCTAGATAGCCAAGATAAGCAGCTGATAAAAATAAAAGAATTGTGCGCACAACTGGCTCCGCCAAAAGAATAGCGGCCAAACCAGTAATTACTGCTACGCTCACAATGACGTGACCCAAAAACAGGCCAGCCATGTATAACAAACCTTGCCTCCAACCAAATGCTGCGCCCACACCTGCTAATGACAAAACCCCAGGACCAGGTGTTACAAACATTAAAAATGAAACAGTTGCAAAAACTAACATTAAGTAGCTTTTAATCGATTTCTATTAACATTCAATTTTGCCCAACTGATAAATTAAAGTGAAAGCGCATACGGAGAAATCAACACAAAACTCGTGTTCAACCAATTAAGCCCGAGTTTCCATCCTCAAGCACCCAAATGTCAAAGCTATAAATGCTGCTGTCCCGCTTCAGTCACTCTAGGAACCAATGCTTTAACCAAATCCTGCATATCAATCTGCCCAATGGGTTCTTCTCCATCAAGAACCCTGAATTTAGAAGAAGTATCCCCCTCGGAACGTGCTATTAAAGACTCCAAAGTGTCGGATGGACTGACATCACCAGCGTATTTAGATTTTTTATCCATTGGCGTCATTACTGAACGCACTCGTAAAACACGAGCTCGATTAATATCGCTTACAAATGCCTCAATATAGGGGTCAGACGGAGTTAACAAAATACTCTGTGGATCTCCCTGCTGAACAACAGCTCCATCCTTTAAAATAACAAGATGATCAGCCAAGCGGAGAGCTTCATCTAAATCGTGAGTTATGAATATAATTGTCTTTTTTAGCTCAACATGCAACTCAAGCAACAGTCTTTGCATATCACTGCGGATTAAAGGATCAAGCGCAGAAAATGCCTCATCCATTAACATGATATCAGAATTCGACGTAAGTGCCCGCGCAAGACCAACCCTCTGCTGCATTCCTCCAGAGAGTTGGTAGGGATAGTGCTTCTCAAAACCACCTAAGCCTACTCGGTTGATCCAAACTTGCGCCTCTGCATGACGCTCACTTTTAGAAACCCCACGTACTTCTAACGGCAGTGCTGAATTATCAAGCACAGTGCGGTGCGGAAGAAGAGCAAATTTCTGAAAAACCATAGACATATCCGTGCGACGTTTATCACGAAGTTCATCTTGATCTAATAATAGGGCGTCCTCACCATCAATTAGCACCTGACCATCAGTTGGTTCAATTAGCCTGTTTATGTGCCGAATAAGTGTAGACTTGCCAGACCCAGACAGTCCCATTACCACCGTTATGGCGCTCTCGTGAATATCTATTGATATATTCTGCAAGCCTAAAACATGACCAGTGTCATTCAACAAGGCTTCTTTTCCCATACCCGCTTTGACTTTCTCAAGCGCAGTTTTAGGATCTGAGCCAAAAATCTTGTAAAGATTACGAATTTCTATTTTAGGAGAATTTACCATTTGGTGCCCGATTTATTTAAAAGTCTGATCACTAGATACTCGAGCAATCGCTGCTTTGGACACTCGGTCTAAAATTACTGCGAGCAGAACTATACCTAATCCTGCTATCAAGCCTACTCCCAACTCTAGGTTCCTAATCCCTCGAAGCACCAAAACACCAAGACCAGGTGCCGAGACCAACGATGCTATGACAACCATAGCCAAGCTCATCATAATAGTTTGATTTACGCCAGCCATGATATTTGGAAGCGCGAGTGGCAACTCAATACCAAAAAGCTTTTGCCTGGATGACATGCCAAAGGCATTAGCTGCCTCAACCACATCCTGATCTACAAGCCGGATGCCAAGATCTGTGAGCCGTATAACTGGGACAATCGCATAAACAATTATTGCAATTCCATATAACTTTGGCTCTGTGACACTGAAAAGAAAAATCAGTGGTATTAGATAAACAAATGTTGGAAGTGTCTGAAGTAAATCTAGAAGCGGGAGTAAACTTCGTTGAAAGCGGTTGGATTTGGCCATTGCAATTCCAACGGGCACTCCCAATATAATACATATCCCGGTACAAACAGCAATAATTGCGAGCGTCTGTAAAGCAGCATCAAGGTGATCAATAAATGCCAAAAATGCGAATGAAACAGTCACAAATGTTGTCACCGCAACAGACCTGCAAACGTACCACACAAACATTAATATTAATGGGACAACTATCCACCATGGAGCGGCCAAAAATATAAATAACGCACCCTCTAAGAGCCAAGAGAGTGGCTGCGTTAATGGGTCCAAGACTGTTTTTAAGACGTCTTTTGCGTTTAAGAATGCCTCTTCTACTCCAGCGGTAAATTCTCTAGATTGCGGAAATGATGGGCATGCCTTATAAAGTTCATCCATTGATGGAAAAGGGAAAAGAGGCCCATCGTCTGCGGCGTCCGGGTTAGTCTTCGCCAACAAACTTGCCATCGTCATCTTTGCGCTGCCAGCAGATGCATCGCACCATTCCCTTAACCCAAAGGCGTTAAACAAACCGTCATAAAAGGCCATTTTTTATTCCCTATTACAACGAAGGCACAAATTTTCTGTGCCTTCGCTTACTTAGTAATTGTCGATTATATTATTGTAGCAATGCCGCTAGCTTGCCCCGCGCCGCATCATTGATCCAACTACCCCAAAGCTCTTGTTGGGTTGACAAGAAGTAGACGGCAGTCTCATCACCTGAAGCACCTTCTGCATCTTGCCATGCCAGAAGACTGTTCATCATTTCATTTGTGAATGAAAGATTTCGCATCAGATCTGTCTCAGCCGGATGTGAGGACTCAAATTCACTTGTTACAACGGTTGTAACGACGCTACTCGGCCATGATTGCATTGTAGGAGTCGCACAGTCTTTATCTGAATTACAAGCTTGCTTGCTAGGATCGTGAGGGCCCAAGTCCACTTGGACCATTGGAAATTTCCCCATTACCAAACTAGGTGTCCAGTAGTATCCAAACCAAGGCTCTTTCGCAGCGTACGCCGCACCAATTGAAGCGGTAAGAGTTTCACCCGATCCATGCACGAAATCTTCAATGCCAGCTGCTGCAAACCCGCCACCTTTTGCTACATTTGTGGCCACAGTCTGACAATTCCATCCAACTGGGCAATTATGCATTCTGTTTCCAACTAAATCAGGGTTGGCTAGTACACCCTCAATTGTCGTCAACTCAGGATGAGCCTGTGCCAAATAAACTGGTATGAATAGACCCTCTAAGCCGCCGTCGGAAAGAACTCTCGTTAGTTCATTTATTTTTCCTGCTTCCAGAAGTGGAACATAAGCGGGTGCTCCGTTAGTCCAAAGCTCTGTTATTATATCAGGCTTACCAGTCTCACTAACTGAGGCAAGCGCTGGCACAGAAGCAGAAGGCACAGTGGTAACCGAGCAGCCATACCCTTGCTCAAGCAAAAACTTAGCAACCTGCGTTACAATAATAGCTGATCCCCAATCCATTTCAGTAATTGTAACTTCACCGCATTCCTGCGCTTGCGCAGAACCCGCGTTGAGTCCTATTAACAAAGCACACGAAAGTGCCACCTTTTTGATATTTAACATATAATCCTCCCGTTTATGTTTATTTTATCAAAGTTCAATTTCACTTTTAATTTGTCTACAATTACGTAACGGTATTTCTCCAAGAAATCAAATGTCATAATTACTCACATTTGGAGTAAAAAGGCATTGCCCCAACTAAACAAATGATTTTTGTCAACCTCTCGCATATGGTTGCAAAAATTTCACTTAGTCAGAAACCTACATATTTTCAAAATATTGATTACTCCAATTCTCAAATAAATTTGTCTGCTAAAAATTATGTTACTTATCAACCGGAACTTGGATTAATGCATCGATAGCAGAAACTGTGTCTCGATAAACAAAAAGAGGGTTTATTTCAATTTCGGTTATAGTTTTGCCGTGGTCTTGATAGGCAATACACAGTTTATATATTTCTTCAGCCACTTTTGGGATATCTACAGCTGGCCGACCTCGAAATCCTTCAAGTAAACGCCTCACTCGCAAACTTTTGAGTGCACGGATTATATCAGCAGGGCTGGTTGGCAAAAGCAAGGTAGCAGTATCGGCCATTAACTCAACCAAAACGCCCCCACTGCCTAGTACCAAAGCAGCACCAAATTGAGGATCTTGACGCAAGTTTATAATGAGTTCAGCCACAGGGTTGGGCGACATTGCCTCAACTAAAAATAATTCACTAGCAGCATCAGCATCATAGGCAGTTACATCAATTCTCATCTTTTCGACTGCAAGCTTTAACACCTCCTCATCTTTTAGATTTAGCACTACTGCTCCAGCTTCGGTTTTGTGTACCAGTCGTGGACTTATCATCTTTAATGCCACTGGGTATCCCACCTCAATTGCCGCCTCACCTAATTTGTGGGGCGATACAGTCTTCCCTTTGGGTACATTAAAATTATGATTTATTAACCATCGCTTACTATCATTCTCTGGCATTACTTTTTGCTCGCCGCTGGGGTAAGATGGTAACAAATATTCAGGCTTCTCGGATAAAATGCGGGAGCGGGCTTGATTCCAATCAGCTGAGTCTCGAATGGCGTTCAATGCCTCATGAATACCCTGCATAGGAGCCACACCGTTCGTAATTAAAAGTTGCCGGGTGTCTAAATCCATATTTTCAGGCAAAGTCGCACAAATTATTGCTGGCAAACCCTGTTCCTTACTTGCCCGCGCGAAAGCCATAGCATCATTTCTGTAATAAACTTTAGAACTGTCAATCTCAGCTGCCGGGTAATCTTGTACTAACACTGCAGTATCAGCTTCAATCGCTGAAATTGCCTTTGCAAATACTGGGTAAGTCATCTCTGCGTGTCCCCAAATTGGTGTTGTGTAGTCAAGCGGATTGGAGACCGTGGCAATGTCGGGCAACAGGGCTGACAATTCCGTTTCTTTTGTACTCTTGAACTCCGGAAAAATTAGATCAATCTTTTCTGCATAGTCTGCAAGCTTTCTAATAATTGCGAAGGGTTTGTTACGCTTATAATACCTACCCGCTGGAACAAAGCCTCATAAAGCTCGGCTGAGCCTGAGAGCGAGCCAGTATGACTTACGGTCAGGTTCGATCCAATAGCGGAACTTCCAGTTTTTAGTACCACCACCGGTTTACCCTTGGTCAAAGCTTTTATGGCCGCTTTCTCAAATTTCGGGATATTTTGTAAGCCCTCTAGGTGCAACCCAATAGCTCGCACAGCCGGATCATCCGCAAAGAATTCAAGCAGATCCTCAGGCCCCAAAACCGCCTGGTTGCCGGCCGAAACCATGTAAGCTAGAGGCAAAGAGCGCTGGCTCATCGTAATATCTGACGAAAACATACCTGATTGAGTTATAATCGCAGCGCCATAACCAGGGGACCATCCTCCATGTTCAAAAGACCATAGCGCAGAGTTGTCGATATAATTTATAACACCATAACAGTTAGGACCAATTAAGGCCATGTTTCCAGTGGCTTCTATTAAGTCTAATTCTGTTTGATTATTCCCAGCCTCTTTGAAACCTGCAGAAAAACAAACCACCCCACCAGCCCCCATATCCGACAAG
>LUQC01000099.1 GCA_001627925.1 Rhodobacteraceae bacterium REDSEA-S34_B6
ATTTTAAGAACGGCCCGAAAGCTATTTGATGGCATGGTATTTCCCCATGAAGAGAGTGAGAAAGCTAATTGAAATCATGGATGCAGATTGGCTACCTTTTCACCCTAATCCTCGTAAACCAAAGTTCAAGGTACCCCAAGGTGCAGTAGATGCCCACTGCCATGTTTTCGGTCCAGCTGCTCGATTCCCATTTGCTTCAGAAAGAAAGTATACCCCCTGTGATGCATCAAAAGAGCAATTATTTGCACTCAGAGATTTTTTAGGTTTTGAACGCAGCGTGATAGTGCAGGCGACTTGTCATGGAAAAAATAATGATGCCTTGGAGGATGCTTTGCTGAATTCAAATAATATGGCTAGAGGAATTGCCGCAGTTGGAGTAGAAATCGATAATCTAACCCTAAAGCGCTTGGATCATGCAGGTGTTAGGGGTGTGAGATTCAATTTTGTAAAAAGGCTAGTAGATGATACGCCAAAAGATATATTCAAAGATATATCGAATATGATCGCAGAGTATGGATGGCACATTGTTGGAGGAGCTGATTCCCTTTTTACAAGCACTTCCAACACGTGTAGTTTTTGATCACATGGCACGACCAGATGTAGCGAAGGGCACCAATAGTAAGGACTTTAATTTATTAATGAAGCTAATGGAAACAGAAAAGTTTTGGTGCAAAACAACTTGTCCTGAAAGGCTGACTAAAGTCGGACCAGAAGAAAATTATTCTGATGTTTTACCGTTTATGAAAAAACTTGTGGAAAACTTTCCTGACAGAGTTTTATGGGGCACGGATTGGCCTCATCCGAATATGAAGTCGCATATGCCTGATGACGGTCAGCTAGTGGACATCATAGAACTCTTTGCTCCAAAAGAGGAAACACAGAAAAAACTCCTGATTGATAATCCATTAGCTCTTTACTGGAATGATTGAACCAAATTAGCGCTTTTTAACTTTTGCTTTGAAGAGCATCATGCTAATGACGGTAACCAAAGAACAATGCCTGGAAAAGAAATTAAAACGGCAATGGTAAAAGCATCCGCAATAAAAAATG
This sequence comes from Rhodobacteraceae bacterium REDSEA-S34_B6, assembly GCA_001627925.1. Lineage (GTDB taxonomy): Bacteria > Pseudomonadota > Alphaproteobacteria > Rhodobacterales > Rhodobacteraceae > Salinivivens. Next base: position 1,051 of record LUQC01000099.1, read on the forward strand.
GAGTTACTCCTTTAAAAACATCTTGCACACTTAGGTCATCTCGGACACCGGCAACGACGAAGCAATTTAATCCAATAGGTGGCGTTATCAAACAGAACTCTGCCATTTTCACAACCAGTATACCAAACCATATCGCGCACATAGTGCCAGACATTCCAAATGCACTATCAGCGGCTGATACAGTTTCACCTCCATTTAGTGCCATAACAGCCGGGTAAACAACTGGTAGCGTTAATAGCAACATACCTATGGCATCCATGAACATGCCGAGAACAGCATATCCAAGTAATATGCAAACCAATATCAGTACAGGAGACATATCCAGCGATGTAATCCAAGATGAAAATGCATCTGGAAGCTTCGCAAAACCGAGGAAGCGAACATAGATTAGCACACCCCAAATAATGGTAAATATCATTATAGTTAATTTTGCAGTTTCTAGAAGAGCTTCCTTAAGCTGTTTTATTCGCATGCCTCGGTAAATAGCCATTAAAAAAACAATAAAAGCACCTATGGCCCCTCCCTCTGTAGGTGTTCCCCATGCATCACCAAATGGGTTATAAACGAAAAAAATTATTATTATTATAACGGCAACAATTGGAAAAGCTGGTGCTAGGCTTTCAAAACGCTCTTTCCAAGTAAATCCGCTAACTGGAGGCCCAACGTTCTTAAAATAAAGAGCAATGCAAACAATTAATCCGCCATAAACTAATGCTGAAACCGCACCTGGAATAAACCCAGCTAGTAATAATTTCCCTACGTCCTGTTCCACTATTATGGCATAAATTACAAGAATTGCAGAGGGGGGTATTAAAGACGCTAAAGTGCCACCAGCAGCAACAACACCAGCCGCAAATTGTTTGTTGTAACCTATTTTGAGCATCTCAGGAATTGCAATTCGTGCAAATACAGCAGCTGTTGCAACAGAGGCTCCTGATACTGCAGCAAATCCAGCGGTTGCAAAAACAGTTGATACTGCCAGGCCACCGGGTACCCAAGCAATCCATCGTTTGGCAGCCTCAAACAGAGCAGATGTCAACTTTGCATAATAGGCTAAATATCCAATTAAAATAAAAACGGGTATTAGACTTAACACGTGGGCGCTTACTTTAGAGTGAGGGGTGAGACCTGCAACCTTGACGCTTATCTGAAGTGCTTTTAAAAAACGATTAGGATCATAATCAAACCCATTCCAACGAAGCCAAACCAAACCAATAAACCCAGCTAAACCCGCAGCAAATGCTACACGCATACCTAGAACAACAAGAAGCAACATTCCTCCGCTCACCCATAGACCTATAGTTATATTTTCCATCAACTAGATCTATCAATTGCATCGGTCTCAAGTTTTGCTTGTTGAGAGGCACTTAAGACTAAAGGTACTGCTGATGGTTGATCCAATCCTAATACTAAAGCTCTTGTATATCCAATAGCTTGTAAAAATAGACGAAGGGCCAGAACACTAAAAGCAAAGGGAACCACAAGCTTAGAAGGCCAAATAGGCAATCCAATATCAATAGAACTATCTCGACTACAAAAAGGCCGTGCACAATCAAATGATCTATCGAAATGCACCCACGCACCCCATGTAAGTGCCAAGATAAGGACTAGGATAAGAACTATCGACAGCAATTCAAAGAGCCAAAGAGCCCGCCCTCTTAAAAAAGAAACAAAAATGTCCATCCTAATATGACTTCCATCTCTTTGCACATAAGATACACCCATTATTGCTATTATAGGCATTGCAGCCTCTATATAATCCACGTATCCAGCTAGGGGAGCATTAAAAAATTTTCGACCCGTAACAGAGTAAACGGCCAAAAACATAAGAGACAAAATCGCTAGGCCACTTATCAAAGCACAAAATTTCTCAAGCTTTAGCAGATATCTGTCGAGGCGACTCAATAAATGCCCATCCTCAATTACCGCAACTTGGCCAGCCATTAGATAATCCTTAGTTGAAATGGTTAGGTCAAAACAAATTGACCTAACCATAAGTCAGTATTAGTTTGAAGCCTTTGCTTTAGCCAAAGTCTTTATAACTAAATCGTACAATTCTTGACCTGGCAACCCTTGGGCTTCCATATCCTTTATCCAGGCATCACGAATAGGATCAGCTGCCTTTTTACGAAAGTCTGCAATTACTGAATCGCTTATTTCTATCTTTTTAACACCTTTTTCAGCAAGCACAGAATCCCACTTGCTTAAAAGTTTCCCATAATTATCTAGATAGTGATCAAGTGCTTCTTCTATTGATCCATCAAGCGCGTTTTTATGTTTAGATGATAGTCCTTCATAAGCATCAATGTTGACTACCACTGGGCAATTTACTGTCCCTGGATTAAGGTTGGCTGTCCACCAGTCGGCTTGATTGATTGTTCCAAATGATAAATGTGCGTGTTGCGCGAAGGCTACTGTATCGACGACGCCTGACTCCATTGCTTGATAAGCTTCTGTAGCAGTTACCGACGTCGGCACGGCTCCAACTGCTTTAAATGCCTGACCTAAACCACCAGTTGCTCGCACTCTCATCCCGTTAAACTCTTCAAGAGTATCTCTTGGATCCCCAGTTCCCACCAAGTTATATTGTGGCATAGGTGAAGTCATAAGAAGCTTTGCATTCCATTGTTCCATTTCCTTGGTCGCTGCTGGATGTGCATATACAGCGCTTGAAACAGCTACTTCTTGTTCTAAAGTCTCTACCCCTAGAAAAGGTAGTTCCAAAACAGTTACTACTCTGTTTTTATCACGGTGATAGCCAGCACAGAATTGAGCCATCTCAAATGCACCTATACTTATACCATCTAAGTTTTCTTTATTTTTGGATAATCCACCATAAGAGATATTCATAGTGAACTCTCCGTTTGTTTTCTCGCTTACGAGCTCTGCAAGTTTTTCAATATGTTCGGTGAACGCTCTACGTTTACCCCATACTGAAACATTCCACTCTTCAGCAAATGTCTCTGTGCCAAAGCAAAAAACTATAGTAACTATGCACAGTTTTTTTAAAAATTTCATACTCTTCTCCTTAGTGATTCCTTTTTTGCATCAATTGTTATGTTATATAATGTACTAGTTAACCCCCATCTAGCTAGCTTAAAGAGTCCATTTTAATCGAGCCAGATAGCACACATATAATAATATTGAATTTGCTTTATCAGACAAGACGTTATAGTAGAAAATTTTATTGGCTCGGAGTGCTTATTGCTTCTTAAAGAATAAAAAACTTAGTGATAAATTTAAAAAATGATAAAAACCTTCCGATATTAGTTTTGAAAATATTACTCATAGATAAATTGTGAAAATAGAAAGCCGTATTTAATTATGACAGATGGGTTGTTTGGAAAATATGTTTTAACGGCGATTATCCTTTTTTTCTTTTCCTGATTATTTGTTTTTGTGGCTACATAAACAGTACCTATGCAGAAGTTAGAGATAATTTGTTGTATTTTTATTCTGATACATGCTCTTATTGTAAAGTATGGGAGAATGAAATCGCCAATATTTCTCTTAAAACAGAATTCGAAGACGAATTTAAACTTAGTTTTATTAATTTTTTTTCTAATGTTGAATTAGAAAAATATGGAATTTCAAAAACAGTAAAAGTTACTCCGACCTTTATATTCATAAAAGACAAAACGGAAGTTGGCAGAATAGAGGGATATAACGGCCAAGAGTTATTTTGGTGGCAAGTTGATGAAATAATTAAAAGCGATAGTCAAAAGTAAAATTTTTGCAAATAATAATGTCTAGGAAACCGTTGCTCTTCCAGTATGAGTAATATTTTC